>JBFICP010000075.1:0-13228 GCA_041581935.1 Gammaproteobacteria bacterium
CCAGCCAGAGTGCAATACTGAGCCAGAACAAGAAGCTCACGAGATATCGGGGCTCCGCCGTCCGCGGCCAAGATTACGGTTCATCAAGACACAACTCGGGTGCAAGCGCATCGACAAGACTGCGTCCAAACGACATGAAGCCCAAAGTATACGGTCATCGCGAGTCTCGTAAATGCTAAAGACGATTACACGTGGTGCCTGACACGGCTGTTCCCGTGCTGCTGGCGCTCGGCGCAGCGTGTCTGTTCGGCATCTCGTCGGTGACCGCCAAGCGCGGGCTCATGATCGTCGACCCGCAGGTCGGATCCCTCGTCGCCATCGGCACGGTCGTGGCGATCTACCTGCTTACATCTCCGCTGTGGATGCGGGCGGAAGACTGGTTCACGCTCGGCTTCTGGATATTCATTCTGAATGGATTCATGCATCCCTTTCTCTCCATGTATCTGGCCCTCGAGGCAACGGCGCGCACGGGCCCAACGGTCGCGGCCACGCTCTCGGCCACCGCGCCGCTTTTCGCCGCCGCCACTGCCATCGTCTTTCTCGGCGAATCGATAAACCTCTGGATAACGCTCGGCACCGCCGCCACTGTCGTGGGCGTCATGGCGCTTTCGTGGAGTCCGAAAAGCGGACGCCGCCTGCTGCTCGTCGCGTTGTTGTTTGCAACCGGAGCGGCAGTCGTCCGCGGGCTCAATCACACGGTTGGCAAGTGGGGTCTGGAGACCATGCCGAACGTGTTCATGGCAGGGTTCGTATCGTTCTCGGTGTCGTTCTGCTGCGCGCTGCTGGTCTACCGAGTGCGACTGGGCACAATCGTGGTGCGGATTCCGCGGGCCGGGTTCGGCTACTTCGTATTGACCGGCGCGATGATCGCGGTGGCGATTCTGTGCATGTACGGGGGCCTCGCGAACGGTCGGGTCGTCGTCGTGTCACCGATCATAGCCGCCTATCCGCTGTTTACCCTACTCACCGCGCTGTGGTTCAAGCAGGAAACCCTTTCGGCCAAAGTTGCGATGGGCGTGCTCCTCGTCGTCGGCGGGGTGGCATTGATCAGCCGCGGATCGGCGACGGGTTGAGCAACGTCAGGGGAAATCAAACGCCGAATTAAAATCCGTTCTCCTGCCCGAGGCCGCGTTTCCTCTCATACAGCCCTCGTAAGCTTTCGCTACGCCCGGTCGAAGATCAACATGACGTAGGCGAGAAAAAGAAGAATGTGCACGGCGCCCTGCAGCACATTCGTTCTTCCGCCGGCGAACGTCAACATGCTTACCAGCAGAGTCACGAGGAGCATCACCGTTTCCTCGTCTGTCAGCCCGAGAATGATGTGCTCACCGGTAAGCATGCCGATCACCAGCACCGCCGGAATCGTCAGGCTGATTGTCGCGAGCGCGGACCCGAGGAGAATATTGACCGAGCGTTGCAGCGCATTCAGAAGCGCTGCCCGGGCGGCGCTCATCGCCTCGGGAGAAACGACCAGAACCGCGACGATGAGCCCGCCGAGAGCATGCGGCAGGCCGAGCACCTCGATACCGTGGTTGACCGGATAGGCCAGGCTCTCTGCCAGCACCACGAGCGGCGCCAGGTAGAGGATCAGCATCACCGCATGAAAGGCGCTCGGTCGCGGCTCGGGGCCTGCGTGCTCATCGGATGGTGCCGCTCGATCCTCGTCGACATCGAGCGCCGGCTGGGTGAAATGTCCGCGGTGACGCACCGTCTGGATGCCGAGGAATACCGCGTATATACCGACCGACATGGTGATCATGAAAACCGCCTGTCCGGTGGAAAACGACGGGTCGGACGTGGATTGCGTGTACCTCGGAAGCACCAGGCCGAGTATCGCCAGTGGCACGATGACGGCCAGAAAGGCATTGGCCCCCTGGAGATTGTACTGCTGCTCACGGTGGCGCAAGCCACCCAGCAACAGCGTCACCCCGACCAGACCGTTCAGCACGATCATGACGACCGCGTACATGGTGTCACGGGCAAGCGTCGGTTTGTCGGCGCCGGTGACCATCACGGCGGCAATCATCATGACCTCGATACTGATTACCGACAGCGTCAGTATCAATGTTCCAGATGGCTCGCCGAGACGCACGGCGAGGCTGTCGGCGTGTCGCACGACCGAGAACGCGGACCACATGATGACCACGAAAAGCCAGACGAATAGCACGATCACCGCACCCAGATGGCTAAGACCGTCGAACCAGTGATCGCCGGCAATGAAAAACACCAGGGCGGAGCCCATGCTGACCGCGAGCGCCCGTTCCTGCACGAGAAAGGCGAGAGACTTGGAGGCACGAACGGCAACCATGAGCGTGCTATCCGTCCATGGCAACGAACTTGATTGCCTGATGCGCCGTCCGACGCGCCTGCTTGCGTCTCAGCGGCGAATGAAGAAACCGGTTGATGGCAGCGGCAAGATGCTCACACACCTCCGCCGGTGCGTTGGCCCTTACCTCGGTGCGAGCCGCAAGCACGGTCTTCAATAAATGGGCCGACACGATGAACTCGTCGCAGTTGTGATCGTGCAGATCGGCGACGGTTTGAGAAAAGAAGCCATCGATGTCATCGACGCGCCACGACGCGAGGTCCGGATTGTCCACGGTGAAAGAAGCGTTGCGGCCAGCGAAGCAGGCGATCTGCAAAAGCCCCGCCGGCCACAGCTCCGGAAACTTTTCACACTGCAATCGAACGGCGCTGGAAAACGTAATGCCGTGAGTGAAATCCAGCCATCCGATGTTGTCGGAGATGGGAATATTCACCTTGTTTTGCTGCTCGACATCGTACCCCAGCATGTTGACTGCATTGGCTCCGAGCAGCGCTGTGTACAGTTGTTCGGGCGGCGCATTGCTGTGACTCATGGTCAGATCGAGTGACTTGTTGATACCGAGCTTGTGCCAGGCATGCATGTCTGGCATGCGCGAGGAACTACCCTGCCCCCAGGCTTCTAGCGTTTCCCCGTACCGGCGAAACTCGGGAATGCGGTCTTCTCGTCGGGTATATACGAGGCCGCGTGTCAGGGATAACAGCAACGGCTTGAGCACGCCCTGTCCGAGTCTTTCGATTAGCTTAGCGAATTTGCTGACGTAAATGATTGAGTGCCCGAAATCGTTGTAATGAAGCAGCGCCGCCCGGGATAACGCCCGTTCAATATCCAGATATGGAGTGCCTCCTTCAATAGCGCCGCGCATGCAGGCGATCGCCTGGGGCTCGTCTTGCGCTTCGATCGCTTGTACGAACTGGTCGACGTCAAAGCGCGCGCTTCCTTCGACAAATGGATAGCGCTGCATTCGTAGCACATCGTCTGCGATATGCGCCACGCTTTCCAACAGACAAACGAGTCGCTTTTCCGGGTCATCATCACTCTCATCATGGAGTGTCAGCCAATCCGCCGTGGCCGCATAGGCGTGAGTCCATCCGAACTCGAAGCGATTGAAGGACCAGTGTACGGCACTCGAAACGGCTTGCAGCGGGTTCGCACCCACCTGATGCAGGCGGGCGAGCTCTCTCGCCATGCGCTGGTAATCATTATCATCGAAAGCCTCGCGAAGCTGCATCGTTATTTCAGCTACGCGGGCCGTCATTGGTGGTTCAGTAAGGTCAATCCAGACCTCGCCGTCGCGAATTTCTGTAGGGTAAATACGCAGCCGATCGCCGCCGTAAAGATTTTCGCCGCTTTCGAGATCGAACTTCCAATTGTGCCAGTTGCACGTAAGTACTTTACGTTCGTCGAGATCCCCTTCCGAAAGCGGATAACCTTCGTGTGGACATCGATTGTTACAGGCGTACACGGCGCCCGCACGCCTGAACAGTGCGATCTGTTTTCCCGAGGTACGAATTACCCTGCAGCCTCCGTCCACGAGCTCAGAGAGTCTAGCGGCACATTTCCAATTTTCATCCATTGCGTTCGTCCTCGGTTATGCGCTTCTGGATTGATTGGAGGCGTTCGCGGAGCTGCGCGCGCTTTGTACGAATCAGTGCCCGATCGGAATCGATGGCCTTTCGATTTTCGGACAGCATGCCGTGGCGAGCCTCTCCTTCGCCGGAATGCCAGCCGGCACGTTCCAGCGCGTCGGTGCAACGACGCAAATCGTGCTCGAGATCGCCGAGCGCTGATCGCAGCTGCGCATCTCGGCGGTCGAGCTCGGCGAGCTCGACCTCGATTGCATCCATTTCCCGGCGGAGCCGATTCGATGAAGCGGACGGATTCATCTAAATGAATATACTATGCATCAGCGGTTCGTCGCACTGGTATGTCGCGCACGCGCGTGTACACGGCACCGGTTACCATCAGCACCAGTGCGACCATGGCAAACACCAGGCGATAGCCCCCGCCGGCAGCCGCGCCGGTGGCGTCGCCGACGCCTTCGACGAGCGCACCTGCCGCCACCTGCATCACGAAAACACTGACGAGACCCATGACGTTGATGCAGGCGATCGCCCGTCCGACCCGATCGTCGGGCACGAATCCACGGCAGTGGGCGGCGAGTGTGACGAAAAACGGCGAGCAGAACGAAAAGGTTACGAGCAGCGTGACAACCATGGCTAGCTGCAGCCCGGGTAGCACTGCAAGCGCAAGAAGACAAATCAACATTCCGGTAACCCCGCCCAGCACGACCCACTTTCGGGTGTTGAAGATTCGATCCATCGGGCCGTAGGCCATGTAGCCGAGGTAAAGTGCCATCATCATTGCCAGCAACACGTAGCTCGATTCAGTGTTGCTCAAAGCATGGACATCGCGCAGATACGGTCCTGCCCAAAGCCCGCCAACGGTGAGGAAGGGCGCAGTAAAGCAGCTGCCCATGACGTACACGGGCCACAGCTTGCGGTCGCTCGCGACTTCCCAGAGCCCGCGCAGACTCTGGCGAATGCCCTCACGGGAGCCGGGAGGACTGGCACCATCGCGGTCCGGCTTGTCGTGTATGAGCAGCAATATGGCGGCACTGAATGCCAGGGTCAGGGCCGCGAGCGTCGTGAATGTCGGTGCGAATCCGAGCCGCTGAAGCACGATGGCGAGCGGCGTCGTCGAGAGCAACGCGCCGGTGCCGCCGGCGAGGCCAATGACCGTCGCCGCAACGGTGGCAACACGATCCGGCGGTGCCCAGGCCACGGCCAGCAGGTAGATTCCCGCGATGACCGTGCCGTGTCCGAGACCGATGAGCGTGCGGCCCAGGGTCAACCCCGGGACGCTGACGGCGAAAGCGAACAGCAGGAGTCCGACCACAGCGACCACGTTCATCGCGCTCAGCATCACTCGCGGGCCGAGCCGGTCATAGAGCACTCCTGCGGGGAGCTGAACAACCGCCGAGGCCAGGAACATGGCCCCCATAATGGCGCCAACATCCGTCGCGGCATAGCCACGGGTGTCGATCAGCTCCGACGCCATGACCGCGCCGCCACTGCGATTGATCTGAACGACGACCAGATACAGGCCCATGAGCACCATGATTCGGTGCAGGCCCACCCGGTCCCGCATTTGTCCGCGCGGGCTCACCACGCCTTCATTGTCGGCGTTGCGCCTCAAGCACGCAGGATCAGCTGAGTGCAGCGGAACTGTGCGATAGTCTTGTCACTGCCTTCGATAGTGACGGCGGCATCCCAGACCTGAGTGGTCCGGCCCCTGTGCACAGGCACGGCTATGCATGCGATGAAACCGTCACGCGCGGTACCGATAAAATTGCTTTTCAATTCAATAGTTGTAAACCCGACTGCATCGTCAGGGAGGCTGTTTACGGTGCCGTATCCGCAAGCCGTGTCGGCAAGCGATACGATAGAGCCTGCGTGCATATAACCGTTCCACGCAAGCAGCGTCTTGTGCACTCCCATGCGCGCTCGGATTTCGTCATCACTGACCAGCGTGAACACTATCCCGAGCAAGCCGGGAAGATACTCTTTACCTGCCTCGTTCCATGCCTCGAGATCATTCGGAATCTTGATCCTGCTCATGTCGATTGAACCCGCTTGCTCAGAAGGTCGATGGTGTATGCCTACATTTTCGAAGTAACGGGAGTCCACCTCGCCCTGCGTCTTTCGGTCCGGTCTTCAATATCTTCCGATTCGTATCTCATGGGCACGGCAGTCTGAAGATCGCCAACGTCCGTGTTCATCGTATTCAGATTCAGCGTGGCAAACCGTCCGGTGGGGACCTCGATCGCGGCACCGATGTAGACGCCACATCTCCTACAGATCAAAAAGTCGGCTGTCTTGAGACCGAATCGATACTTCTGCAGAAAGGTTCGGTCCGATTGCGAAAAATCCACGCTGCCATCGGGATCAGACGTGCATCGAGCGCCGTGGGCATGGCAGAATGAGCACTGACATGCGCGAATAATCCAGTCCGACGGATCGATACGGGTTCGAAACTCCCAACGTATCGCACCGCAGTGACAACTCCCTTCGAATGTGTTGGTGCTCTGCTGCGCCATCAATTCTTTTTCGAAAGCCGCCGTCTAGCTGCTGACGGCAGCCGCCAGAATTGCGACGTTGCGACATCCCTCCCGCCCGTCGACTTCCGGCGCCCGACCGCCGCGAATGGCAGCGGCAAAATCGGCGATTTCTCCCGCATAGGGATTGGTCGCCTCGTACGGCATCGGCTTTCCGCCGATGCTGATGCCTCCCGTGCCATGAGGGCCCAAAGTATCGTCGCATACTGCGTACGATTCGGTGCCGTAGACCTCCATGCGCCTCGGAGCGCTGAAAAGCACCGATGAACAAATCTCGGCGGTTGCACCGGATTCGAAGCGCAGGCAAATCAGCGCGGTTTCGTCATGGGGACCCTTCCAGACCTCGCGGCTGATCAGGTTCTCCTGTTCGACGACTTCGCCGCAGGCGGGAACCATGAGCCAGCGCACTTGATCGAGACAATGGGTACCGACACCGGCCAGACCCCACCAGCGACCGACCTCCGGTGACGCGCGCCAATTCTGGTCGTTCTGGGCGAGAAACGTCCACTGCACGCGCATGTGCCGCAGCGTTCCAAGCCGTCCGTCGCCTATCAGCTCGACCAGCTTCCTGTGCCCCGCGTGCCAGCGCATGTGATACGCGACGCCGAGCACGACCCTCGCCTCGTCGCAGGCCTCCACCATGGATTGCGCCTCTGCGACGTCGGTCGCCATGGGCTTCTCGGTAAGCACATGCTTGCCGGCACGGGCCGCAGCAATGCACTGCCCGGCATGCAGCTTGTCCGGAGTCGCGATGAGCACCGCATCCAGCGCGTCGTCCGCCAGCAGGCTGTCCATATCGGTGTGGACAGGCTTCGCCGCCGCGGCGCCGTGGCGTTCAGCGAACTTTCTGCCACGCCCTTCGTCCCGGGTCAGCACGCTCCACAATCGTACGCCCTCGACTTCCGTGAGTGCGGGGGCAAGTTCCTGATCGGCAATTCGTCCGGTGCCCAGGATCGCGATATTCAAAGTCATGAACAATTTTCTCCCGAATTCTTCAATATTGCCGCGCGACCGGCGCAGGTTCATCGCGACCCCGACGCCTTGTCACGAGGACCGTGGCCACCGTGCCGAGACTGATAAAACCGACAATCCAGAAGAGCAGACCGGGATCGGCGTGGTCCAGAATATATCCGTACATCACCGGCGCGACGATGCCCCCGATGTTGTATCCAACGGATACGAACCCGAATACTTTTCCCATCTCGCCTGGTGGTGTGACCGCGCGAATCAACATGTCGCGCGAAGGCGCCACCAGTCCGTTCGCGAGTCCCGCAATCGCAAACAGCACGGCGATGGCCTCGAGCGACATATCGACTGAGGCAATCGTGAAGATCATCGCAGCGATGACGACGAAGCACGCAGCCGCGATGCGATCGTGATGCTCGGTGCGATCGGCAACCCAGCCGCCCAGCAAAACACCCACCGGCGACGCGAACAGAAAGGCGGAAAGCACGGCGCCGGCCTCGATCAGCGGCGCATCGTATATCAGATGCAGCGCGGAGACGCTGAAGTCGGTAATGCCATGTCCCGCCATCGAAAGGCCGGTGAAAAAAAGCAGGCCCATCAGAATCGGAACACTGAACAACAGCCTCAGTCCACTGTGATCCGGTCCGCTGTAATGAGCGTTCGAGTCATTCCGAGATGACGTCGCGTCGACCAGCACTTCAGAGTTCAACGCCATGACGACACCAACCAGTCCGCCACAGACACCGCAAATAACTAGCGCGGTCCGCCAGTCAGTCCAGCTCATCAGCGCAATCATCGTGACCGGTGCAACCGCGGCGCCCAGATATCCTGCAAACGTGTGTATCGAAAAAGCGCGACCCATGCGCTCCTTGGCCACCGATGCGTTCATGATGGCGTAGTCGGCGGGGTGATAGACGGCATTGGCGAGACCCGCCAGCACGAGCAAAGCCACCAGGGCGGAGTAGAAGGGAAACACGGCGATCAGGGCGATGGCAACCGACTCCAGCATCACGCCCGCGATCAGGATGCCGCGCGCGCCGTAGCGATCGACCAGAAACCCGACCGGTGCCTGTGTGAACCCGGTGCTCAGGCTGAACGCCGTGAGCGCCAGGCCCAGCTCGGTGAAACCCACGCCGTAGACATCGCGCAACACCGGAAACAGCGGTGGCAGCAAGAGCAGGTAGAAGTGACTGAAGAAGTGCCCGGTGCTGATGAGACCGATGACTTTCGCATTACCCGCCGGTCGCACGGTTCCAGCTTCGACTGCCATGGTTTAAAACAACGGCAGGTCGACATCGACCAGCAACGGGTCCATCGCCGAGCGTGAGCGCACCGACAGCGCTGCCTCGATCAGCTCGCGGGTCAGATGTGGCGCGAAGTGCACGAGGAACTCGTACATGAACCCGCGAAAGAACATTCCGCGTCTGAAGACCAGACGCGCGGTGCTGATTTCGATGAAGTCGCTGGCATCGAGGGCATGCAGTCCGGAATCCTCGTCCGCATCGTGGGCAAGCGTCGCGACAATGCCGACGCCGAGACCCATGCGCACGTAAGCCTTGATAATGTCGGCATCGGTGGCCGTGACGGCCACTTCCGGTGAGAGCCCTTCGCGGCGAAAGGCGACATCGAGCGGCGAGCCGCGGTCAAAGCCGAACACGTACGTCACTATCGGATACTCGGCGACGGCGCGCAGAGTGAGCGGTTTCACATCGAGCAGCGGATGTCCCGGAGGCACGAGAAAGCATCGTCGCCAGCGATAACACGGTATCGCGACCAGATCCTCGAAGTGCTCCATCGCCTCGGTAGCGATACCGAAATCCACTTTACCGTGAGCGACCAGCTCCGCAATCTGCAGGGGCGTACCCATGTGCGTATGGACATGCACGCGCGGGTACTTGGACTTTAGCTTCTCGACAACCGGCGGGAAGACGTAACGCGCGACCGTGTGCGTCGCCGCCAGGGACAGCTCACCAAGCGACGGATCGCTGTACTCCTGGGCTGCCTGCTTGAGGGTTTCGACCTCGATCAGCGCCCGATCGGCAAGCTCGATTATCGCGCGGCCCGCCGGCGTTATGCGGGTCAGCTGTCGCCCGGAGCGCTCGAAAATCTGCACACCCAGCTCGTCCTCAAGCTGGCGAATCTGCTTACTGACACCGGGTTGCGAGGTGAACAGGCTGTCGGCCGTAGCCGAGATGTTGAGGTCGTGCTTGGCAACCTCGGAAATGTAGCGAAGCTGGCGCAAGTTCATCGGTCGACTATCGAGTCCGTGGAGATCGCAACGCTCAGCTCGCCTGCAGGTCGATGAGTCGCCGCATAAAGCCGACGCAGGAGGTTACCTGGGATTTCTCGATGTACTCGTTAGGCTGGTGAGCCTGGTCGATGGAACCCGGCCCGCACAGCACTGTCGAGAAGCCGGCCTGCTGAAACTGTCCGGCTTCGGCGGCGTACGAGACCGCGTCGCTCGCGTTATCACCGGTCAAGCGTCGCACCAACAACTCGGCCTCGCCATCGGGCTCCGGAACCAGCGCAGGCACCGTGCTCGACACCGTGGTAACGATGTCCGCCTGCGGAGCAATCGCCCGCATGCCGGGTAGTATCTCGTCGCGGCAGTAGCTTTCGAAACGCTCGAGGAAAGCTTTCGGATCGTCTTCAGGAATGCAGCGCATGTCCCAGCTGAACCGGCATTCGCGACTGATGATGTTGGTAGCCGTGCCGCCGCCCACAGTGCCCACGTGTATGGTCGAGTACGGCGGCTCGAAGGATGTCTGCGAAGGCGGCCCTGACGCGTTTTCCCGTGCCATGTCCTCGAGAAAGGTGATAAGACGCGCCGCGGTCATTACCGCACTGACACCGCGGTGGGTTTGACTCGAATGTGCCTCGTGACCGGTGACCACGGTTTCGAGGCCGGTGATGCCCTTGTGCGCGGTAACGAGCCGCATGTCGGTAGGCTCGCCGACCAGAACCGCACGCGGCGACGGTAGCTCTGCGGCGATGCGCGCTATCATGTCCGGCGCTCCGAGGCAGCCGATCTCCTCATCGTAGGAAAGCGCCAGATGAATCGGGCGCTTGAGGCCGCGATCGAGCATCTCCGGCAGCAGCGCCAACGCGATGGCATAGAAGCTCTTCATATCCGCTGCACCACGACCGTAAAGCCGGCCGTTCCTCTCGGTGAGCGAGAAAGGATCGCTGTCCCAGGGCTGGCCGTCGACCGGCACGACGTCCGTGTGGCCCGAGAGCACTACGCCTCCCTCCACCATCGGACCTATGGTTGCAAAGAGGTTCGCCTTGCTGGCATCGGCGTTGTGCACGAGGTGACTTTCGACACCGTAGCCGGCCAGATAATCGCGAACGTACTCGATGAGCTCGAGATTGGAGTCCCGGGAGACGGTGGCGAAGCCCACCAGCCGGGCGATCATCTCGACTGCGGCGGCGCTCAAATCAGACTCCTCCTCGATGGGTGGAACAGATATGGTCGCCCCGCAGCCGAACGGAATCAAATTTGACGTGCGACCCCGCCAATCGGGCTGTTACTCCGGTAATCCATTGATGAGATACAGGGTCCGGAGCACATCGCTCGGCTCCGCATTGCCAAAGGAGTTTCTGAATATCGGCACGATGGCGCCGGTGCGGTAAATCCGCGCGAGCGCCGCGTCCACCACCAGCCGGAACTCGTCGTCACCACGCTGCAGCGCGAGTGCATAGGGTTCGAAGCTGAAGTAGTCTGTCCCGACGCGCAGACTTTCCGGCTTCTCACTGCCGGTCATCAGGTGCAACAAAATGCCGCGATCGGCGAAGTAGGCCGACAGCTCGCCCTTTTGCAGCTTGTCGAGGCCCTCGTCATGGCTCTTGACCGGAACCACTTCTGCTCGCACGGTCAGCCTCTCGAGCGTTTTTCGTAACCCTTCCTCGGTGGTGGTGCCGCCGCGCACACCGACGTTCTTACCCGCAAGCTCCTCGAATCCTTTCGGGCCGTCGGCCATCGACATGACGCTGGCGCCATCGATGAAGGTCGCCAGCGAAAAATCGACCAGCTCGCGACGCGACAGCGTCGCAGTGGTGGCTCCGCAGAGTATGTCAATGCGCCCATCCTGCACGGCCTTGAAACGATTCTCGGCAGTGACCGGGACATAGTCGATGGCAATTTCGTCCATTCCTAGGGATTTCTTCACGGCAATTGCCACGTTTCGACACAGGTCCACCGAGTAACCGGCGGCCTCGCCGAGAGCGGTCTTGTAGGAGTACGGCGCCGCATCGGTCCTGTATCCGATCTTGAAGACGCCCGAGTCACGCACTCGATCCAGGGTCCCGGCGAACACGGACGGCGCGATGAAAGCGGTAGCGAGCACGATGCTGGTAACGAATTGACGCATGACTTCTCCAATGGAATTAAACGGTTGAAACTCTTGAACGCGCTGGGCGGCAGGTCCGCCGAGTGCGTTTTTCCGTAGCGGACTATACGGCCTAATTGCGCCGCACGCACCCATGTCCATGCGAGCCTTTCGTTTGATAATTGCCCCTCCGACTATCAGTATATTCCGCTCGAGGCAGGAGCCCGCGTAGGCTTTTCGATGAGTGGAGTTGGACACCGAAGATGGAACACATCGCGCTCGGTAAGCTGCCCGCAAAGATGCTCGAGAAGCTGCTCGCGCGATATGCGCGCGACGATGCCAGCGTGCTGATCGGCCCCGGAATAGGTGAAGACGCGGCGGTCATCGACATGGGTGAGCGCTGCCTCGTGGCGAAGACCGATCCCATCACCTTCGCCAGCGACGCCATCGGCTGGTACGCGGTGCACGTGAACGCGAACGATGTCGCCTGCTGTGGCGCGCGACCGCGCTGGTTCCTCGCAACCGTTCTGCTGCCGGAGCACGACACGACCGCCGACCTCGTGGAGTCGATATTCGAGCAAATTCACGCAGCCTGTGAAGAGCTCGATGTCACCCTTTGCGGCGGACACACCGAAATCACACACGGCCTGACGAGACCAATCGTCGTCGGGCAGATGCTCGGCGTTGTCGAGCACGGAGCCTACGTGAGCGGCGCGGGGGCGCGGGCTGGCGACGTGATTATTCTTACCAAGGGTATTGCGCTGGAAGGCACCGCATTGATTGCGCGCGAGAGGCCGGAACGGCTTGCCGGCGTGATGGACGCGCGCGACCTCGAGCGCTGCGCCGGATTTCTCCGCGACCCGGGCATTAGCGTGGTCAGGGAGGCGCTTCTCGCCCTCGAGGCCGGCAAGGTGCACGCGTTGCACGACCCCACCGAGGGCGGCATCGCCACAGGACTCCTGGAGCTCGCCGAGGCCGCCGGCCTCGGCCTCGTCGTCGACCGCGAGCGCCTGCCGGTGCTGCCCGAGTGCAGGCTCATGTGCCGGCATCTGGGCCTCGACCCTCTGGGCCTGATCGGCTCCGGCAGCCTGCTCATCGCCGCGCCACCGCACGACGCGGCGGCCATCGTCGAGAGCCTCGCCGGCGCGCGCATCCCGGCGACCGCTATCGGCCGCCTGGTGAGCGCCGGCGAGGGCCGTCACCTGAGGGCCGACGACGGCTCCCTGGAGCCGTTGCCGCACTTTGCCCGCGATGAGCTGACACGGCTGTATCCGTGACCTGAGCCTCCGGCAGCCACCCGGGGGCCGATCCGGGTCCGAAATCACGGCACGCCACGGGGCGTAGGTCTATGATTAGCAGATGCTTTTCTCGGTGATCCAAGCGCGCGCCCGCCTGTGGCCCGTGTTCATGGTCCTCGCGGCCCTGGGCGGCGCTCGGGCGGCGCTGGCGCTGCCGCCCGCCGACCCGATCGAGAACGGATTTTCCATCTACGAC
>JBFICP010000076.1:0-13076 GCA_041581935.1 Gammaproteobacteria bacterium
AGCGGCACGGTTTTCGCCATCGTGTTCGCCTATGTCGTGCGGTTTCTCACCATCGCGCTCGGCAGCGTCGATTCGAGCCTGTCGAAAGTGACGCCGGCCATGGACATGGCGGCACGAACCCTGGGCCACGGCCCCCTGGCCGCGTTTTTCAGGGTCCACCTCCCGCTGATCCGCGGCGGCGTGCTCATCGGTGTGCTGGTCGTGTTCGTCGACTGCATGAAGGAGCTGCCCGCCACGTTGATCCTGAGGCCGTTCAACTTCGACACATTAGCAACGTATGTTTACCAGTTCGCATCCGATGAGCTCATCGAGCAGGCGAGTCTGGGCGCGTTGGGCATCGTGCTCGCGGGAATGATTCCCGTGGTGGTACTGAGCCGAATTATCACCGGCATGCGCGAAACGCGAATCGTGTAAACGACGGCTGGACGATGCTCCTGCAGGGACGCGCCTGTTCCCTCCTGCGCACGACTCCGGATGCCCCTTTGAAGTATGCTGCGGGAACAACCTCCCACGGATACACCTTGCACTGGTTTTTTATCACTCTGGCCGGCGTTATCGAAATCGGCTTCATGATCTGCGTGAAGCCGAACGGATCGTGGCCGACGATTGTGATCTCCATTTTCACGGCGCTCAGTTTATGGCTGCTGACCCTGGCGATGCGATCCGATCCGATCCAATCGGCTATGCAGCGTAACTCGAGTAACCGGTAAACATTCATGCGTGCAAGTCCATACACGCTGCTCACGCTGACGGCGCTTTTCTGGGCGGGTAACGCCATCGCCGGAAAGCTGGCGGCGGGGACCATCTCGCCGGTGGCTCTGACCTTCTCGCGCTGGCTGATCGCCTGCGCCGCCTTCTATCTGCTGGCGCGACCCCATTTGCGCGGTGACTGGCCCATGGTTCGCCGGCACCTCGGCTTGCTTTTCGGCCTCGGCGCGCTCGGATTTTCGGCCTTCAACATCGGACTGTACTGGGCGCTCAACTACACCACCGCAATTAACGTGACCATCGAGCAGTCCGCCATGCCGGTGCTCATCATCGTTGCGAACTATTTGTTCTTCAGTCAGCGGATTACCGCACTGCAAGGCCTAGGTGTTCTGCTCACCGTGAGCGGCGTGCTCGTCACCGCGACGCGTGGCGCGCCGCTCGCGATTTTCGATACCGGCGTCAATCGTGGCGACGCCATCATGATCCTGTGTGTCATTCTCTACGGCAGCTACACTGTGGCCTTGCGGTATCGCCCGAATATTCACTGGACGACACTCATGTTCGCACTGTCGTTTTCTGCGATGCTCTTCGCAGTACCGTTCTATGCGCTCGAGATTGCGCAAGGTGGTTTCCAAATGCCGGGACCCGAAGCGTGGGCAATCATCGCCTACACGGCGATATTCCCTTCCATGGTGTCGCAGCTGTTCTTTATTCGGGGGGTCGCGATGCTGGGAGCGAACCGCGCGGGGCTGTTCATCAATCTCGTGCCCATATTTGGCGCGCTTTTGGCAGTGATCATCCTCGCGGAATCATTCAAGGCCTACCATCTCGCAGGCCTGGTGCTGGTGCTCGGCGGCATCGCCATGGCCGAGCGATTCGGGGAACACCGCAAGGCTTAGTCGGGGGGTGCCGGCGCGGCCGGCGATCTGGACAGAACCACCGCCCGTCGAATGATGCGACATCCGGCGGGCGGTGCGTGAATGCGCGCAGACGCTACTGTGCGGAAGTTGTTTCTGCGGTCTGGGAGGTGCTCGCCTGGTCCTTTTTCGACCCGCTTGCACTCGCCGGCGAAGTCGTCTCCTGCTCCGCGATCGGCATGCTCAGGCTCGCAAGCTTCTTGGACGCTTCCGACTGCTCCTGCGGCTCGACCGACGTGGAACGCCACTTGCTGCCGTAGTTGCATCCGCCCGAACCACCGGCGTAAACAGGACCGATGGCGAGTGCGGCGAGAGCCGCTGCAATGACCGTCAAACGGAATTTCATGATGGAGCCTCCTTACTGCTCGATGGCACCCGGTGCCAAGGGATTCGCCGTGAACCAGGCGCTGCACAACGTGTAATTGTGTTGATAACCGATGCCCTCCCTGGTGTCAAATGAACATCTCTTGACAGAGCATCCGAGCCTGTCATTCTGCCCGCGACCGGCACGGGAGCGGGGCCAATAGAGCCATGTCCGAGGAGCAAATTCGGGCCATTTATCGCATCGCCGGCGAGCCGCGCGAAGCCGCTGCCATCGCCCGTGCCATCGCCTACGAGCAGACCGTCGAGCTTCCGCCGGACTTCATCGGCAATCCCGTCATCGACGAAGCAGTGGTTGGCACGGTCGAGGCCGTCGAACCGGACCCAGAGCTGGCCGGCGCATCCAGAGCCACCGTCGGTTATGCATCGATGCTCGCCAGTGGTCAGCTACCTCAGCTGTTGAATCTGCTTTACGGCAACGTGTCCATCTACTCCGGTGTTCGCCTGCTGGACGTGCAGCTCCCGGGGGCATTTCTGAATCGCTTCTCCGGACCCCGCTTCGGCGTCGACGGGCTGCGCAGAATGCTCGGCGTGCACGATCGCCCGCTTCTCGCGACTGCGCTGAAGCCCCGAGGCACTTCGGTCGACGACCTGGCGCGTATGGCCCGGGAATTCGCTTTCGGCGGCGGCGACATCGTCAAGGACGATCAGAATCTCGTCGATGGGGATTTCGAGGCGTTCAAACGACGAACCGAAGCCTGCCAGCGCGCCGTCACCGATGCCAATGCGAAAACGGGCCGGCGCTGCCTGTATCTGCCCCACGTCGCCGCACCGGCCGGAGAGCTCGAGCGCTATTTCGAGTACGTGCACTGGCTGGGCGCGCGAGGCGTGCTCGCGTGCCCGATGATCATGGGCCTCGACACGGCGCGAACATTTGCCTGCGAGTATGGGCTGCTGCTGATGGCCCATCCGGCGCTCACCGGAAGCTACACCAACAGCGACTCGACCGGCATTGAGCACGGCGTGCTGCTCGGCACATTGTTTCGGCTCATCGGTGCGGACATCTCGGTGTTCCCCAATGTCGGCGGGCGTTTCGGCTACCGCGCCGGCGATTGCGCGAGCATTCGAGAGCGACTACGTGCACCGCTCGGCAATCTTCGCGCGGCATGGCCCTGCCCCGCCGGCGGTATGCACCTGAAAAACCTCGATGCGATGGCCGCGGATTACGGCGCGGATGCGGTGTTTCTGATCGGTGGCGCGTTGCTGGGACACGGTGAATCACTTCGCGCGAGCACGTCGACGTTTCTCGACGCGATTCGCCACCATTTCGACGAGCGCCTCGAGCCACCACCGGCCGCTGAAAAACCCACCGAAGCGCTCGCCGCGGCCGTCATCCGGCATCTCAAATTCGAGCCGGACTTCGGATGGTCGGGCCGGGAAAGCACGCCTTACAAGGACGCCGAGGATCGGACCTTCAAGGGCGTTCGGCGTGTGGAGCTGGTCGGCAGGTTCGGCGAGCAGACGCGTTGCGATTTGCGCTACTTCGAAGTCGAGCCCGGCGGCTTCACCAGTCTCGAGAGGCATCTACATACGCACATCGTCATCGGCGCGCGCGGTACGGGCATGCTGACCATGGGCAATCAGCGCGTCGCGTTGCAACCGATGGACGTGGTCTATCTGCCGCCACTGGAAGTCCACCAGCTGCACAACGAGACCCTGGAGCCGTTCGGCTTCCTATGCATCGTCGATCACGAGCGCGACCGGCCTATGAAGCCTTGATCGCGCGTGCGGGCTGCCTGCTGGATCGGTGGGCAGGGAACCGTGCCATTGGAGCAGAAGACGCAGCAGTTTCTCACCAGGGGTTTCAAAATTGCACCGCAGCTCGGGCAGTCATAGCGAACGATGCAGGCATCCGAGGGCATGGTTTCGTCCATCTCGTGACCGCAGGTCGGACAGGTAAGCGTCGAGCGCAGCTCGACGTCATTTGGTTGAGCCGCCGTTGTCCTCAGTGTGACGCGCAGCGCCGATCGTGCCCATCAGTGCAAACGCGGTAATCGCACTGAACACCACCAGCAGCGGAACCAGCAACGGGTCCGGCCAGGCCAGCCACGCGGACAACCCCACGGCTGACAGCAGCACGGCCAGGAGGGGTGTGAAGCAGCAGATCGCCGTGACAACGGTGCCAGTGATGCCGAATTTTAAGAGCTGCTTTCGATTCATCAGTCGACGAGTCGTTCAAGCGACCCTGCCACGGGCAGCCATACTCGCCGGGTGCGACGCTGCACAGGGCGGTTATACGCCGGTCGGCGCCGGAGCCTTCACTCTGCTCGGTGATGCCGTGCTGACCCAGTGCAATCCGTAACGTCCTCTGATAACTTCCACGAACATTTCGTACCGAGGATCGGGGATGAAGATTCCACTGTTCTACGACTACACCTGCCCGTGGGCCTATATCGGCAGCGCCCGGGCGGAGGCCTACTTCGCCGACCAGGGCGTGGAGATCGACTTCCGGCCCGTCTATCTCAAGCAGATGAAAGAGCCGATGGTGGGCCCGGAGCCGGAAGAAGAGCGGTCTTACGGCCCTCGCAAGGCGAGTTACTACGCCCAGCTTCGCAGTCATTGGGCGCAATGCTGCGGCGTCGAGTTCGGAGACCCCGACAAGCTCGTTCGCGCCGATACGGCACTCGTGCTCAAGGGTGCATTGGTCGCCCGGGAAGAGCAGCGCTTTCGTGAGTATCACTTCCCGGCCTACCGGGCCCGATGGGTCGATGGCTACGACGTCGCGGATCCATCGGTCGTGCACCGGTTGCTGGCCGAGGCAGGCCTCGATGCCGATGCATGCCTCGCGAGGGCCCAGAGCACGGATCTCGATCAGAGACTGAGCGCGGACACCGAGGCGGCGATGTCGCTGGGTGTGTTCGGCGTTCCCACGATCGTCGTTGGCGACCGGGTCATCTGGGGAAACGACCAGTTCGAGATGGCGCGCTACTTCGTCGAGCAGGAGCTGCTGTCGGTGCCCGCCGCCTAGACGGTCGTTGCCGAGTCGGTCGACTGGATCCGATCCCGACGGCCGCCAGCTGGCTCGCTACCGGGTCATACGAACAAGTCCGCCCCCCGTGCTCAGAGACTCTCGCGCACGAACAGCAACACCGCCTCGAGCATGGCGTCTCTCGGGAAAACGTTCCTGGTCGCGAGGGTCGCTGCGAAGCCGCCGGCCTTTTCCGTGAACGGCATGGCTAATGCCCAGTGGTCGGCGTTGCAGTAACCGAGCAGCGTGCTGCCCGGCAGAATTTGATCGTAGTAAATCAGCTGTCCATCGTTCTTCGCGTTGATCGCCGACAAACGATCATATCCGTCCGTGAGGAGTGCCGACACATTGTCCCGATACGTATAGGCAGCCAGGGAGAAATATTTGATGTGTGCCGGAAGCCGGTGACTGGCGAGCCACGGCATCTGAACCGAAGGCTTGAGCGCCCGGTAGCCGTCCCCGTCGCCCGCATCGCTTCCGGAAAGCACCATGGCTACGTCGATTAGGGAACCGGGAAGCACCTCGGCGAGCGGTGAGCCGTTGACGGCGCCACCGTAGCTCACCATGGCATCCACGTGCCGGGCGGAGTCCGGATTGCCCACGAGGAAGCGCAGCAGGTCGATCGTACCTTTCGAAACGCCGACGACGACCAGCTTTTCCTGCTCGGGAAAGTTGCGGCCGCGAAAATACGCCGCAATCTCTTCGGCGTTGTACTCGGCGCCACCGCCCCCGCTGACTGGGAGGTATTCGATTCGGTAGCCCATGCCGGCCAGACGATCGATCGAAGGGCCGAGCGTGCGCATGCCTCCGGGTGCGGCGTCATTCATGAAACCGGGCACGACGATGAAGCGCACCGAAGCGAGGGAAACGGGTGGATGCGCTGGCTGCTTGGTCGTCGCCGGCTCGTCGGCAAGCCTGTGAAGATAGTCGTGGCAAGTCGGTCGTCCGTCCTTCGGCGGCCCAATGGCGTCGAAGCGCCCGCAGAAGAGTTCGCGGAACCGCGCACGCCCGTCCGCGAGCCCCGCCGCTCGAACCGGAGTCAGAATCTGCGCGGGTGCGACGCTATCGTAGGTGAGTATCGGTTCAGAGACACAGCCGGCGAGAACCAGCGCGAGAGCGGAAACGCCAACCACGCGCGCGAGATGCGGGCCGCGGAAAAACCCCATATGTGCCCGGGACTTTCCCTGTTCATTCGATTCGAGCATGCTCGTCATAGGCACATTGGCTGACGGGAGAAAAGCATGCTGGATTTGGATCTGAATGGAAAGGTGGCGCTGATCACCGGCGCCAGTGACGGGCTCGGCCGCGCTGCGGCTTCGCGCCTCGTCATGGAGGGCGCCAACATCGCCATTTGCGCGCGCCGCGAAGGTCCACTCGAAGAGGCGGCGGCCGAGCTGCGCGCCCGGGGCAGCGGCGAGGTGCTCGGTGTGCGTGCCGACGTCTCCAATGCCGACGACTGCCGACGATTGGTGGCGCAGGCGATCGAGCGATTCGGCGGCATCGATATTCTCGTCAACAACGCCGGGACCTCGGCCGCCCATGGCTTCGAAGATGTCGACGACGCTGCCTGGCAGTCGGACATCGATCTCAAGCTCATGGCGGCGGTGCGGCTGTGCCGGGAGGTGATCCCGAGCATGCGCGCGCGTGGCGGTGGCGCCATCGTCAATACGACCATCTCCAGCGCCAAGGCGCCGCCGGCGCGCGCGCTGCCGACAACCGTGACGCGCGCGGCGGGCATCAACCTCACGAAGTCTCTGGCAAACGAGTACGCCGCGGAGAACATCCGCGTCAACACGGTGTGTCTCGGGTTCGTGAAGAGCGCCCAGTGGCAGCGCCGCGCGCAGGATCGCCCCCTGGAGGACCTGTACCGGGAGATGGGGCAGCGGGTGCCCCTCGGACGGGTCGGCGAAGCGGAGGAATACGCCGATCTCGTCGCCTTTCTGGTCTCGGGACGGGCGGCATTCATCACCGGCACCGCCATCAATCTGGACGGCGGTATGGGCGCGACGGTCTAGGCGCCGGCTGCGGGAAAGCGCGCTCGGGCCCCGTGCAGCGCGCGCCGCGTGTCGCAACGTTTTCCGCCGGACGCCGGCGGCACGAAGTCAGGATCCGCCAGCCGACGATCAGCGCCCCGGCCGCGGTGACACCCGGGAAAATTCCACCTCGCCGCCCAAGTCGGCCCCCGGTCACGCTCATCTCTGCGCCCGCGGCGAGCCCAGCCCGCGGACAAGGGCTCGATTAAACTTGAGAAATCACTTTAAGAAGTTACACTAAGTAATATTGGGCGATAGGCGGCGGATGACCGGTTGTGACCGGCCTTCCGCGCCGAACCGCCCCGGAGCGGCGCATGGCGCCTGACTAGCAACGATTCGAGGGAAGGCACAGGGCGGTGAAAATCTACTTCGTAGCCAGAGACGACGAATCCACCCGCAGCCGGGTGACCCAGGGCGTGGTCGAGCGCGACCGCTGGGTCAGGCTCAAGAAGGAGCTGGCTGCCGACGGCTTCATGGTGACCTATTGGTGCTCGCTGGAGGACGACGTCCGCGAGGACGCCGCCGCCTGACGCGCAACGGCCTTAACGATCGGCGTCCCGGCCGTAGGCGCCGTTAACGCTTTCGTCGATCGCCGCCGTCGGGCACGGGCGGCTCCCGAAGCGGGATACGCGCACGGCGGTCGGTGTCGTAAATCTCCGCGGCGAGGTTGCGATTGTATTGACGCGAGGCGTCCCGGCGGGGCTGAAAATCCCATGAGTGGACCGCGCCCGAGCGCAGCGCCGCGTGGGCGAAATGGCGGCGCCTCTGACTGGCGATGACGGCCGCCTTCACCGCCGCGCTGTCCCAGTGGCCGGCGGCCAGCGCCCGCAGCTCGGATTCCACCCGCGCGAATTCCGGATCCCCGGCGAGATTACGACGCTCGTTTGGATCGGCAACCACATCGTAGAGCTGCGCCGCATCGCCGCGACAGTCCATGTACTTGTAACGGCCTTCACGCACCATCAGCATCGGCTCAACCGCGCCTTCGGCAAGATACTCGGCGATGACCGTGCCGCCGGCATTTTCTCGATCGCCTCCGAGCGCTGGCAGCAGACTCCGCCCGTCGAGCGGTGACGCGGGCTCCGGCGGCGCCCCGTCGGTGGCGTAGTCGAGCACGGTCGGCAGCAGATCAACGAGTGAAACGCAGGCGCCGACGCGCCCGGCCGGAACGCGGGGACCCTTGAGCACCAGCGGCACACGCACGGCGTGCTCGAAGAAGTGCATCTTGTACCACAGCCCGTGCTCGCCGAGCAGATCCCCGTGATCGGCGGTCAGGATCCAAAGGGTGTTGTCGCCCAATCCGGCGGTTTCCACCGCCCTGCGCAAACCGGCCACGCGATCGTCCAGGTAGCCGACCATCCCGAAATAGGCGTGCCGGGCGTTTCGCACGTGCGCCTCGGTAATGCGGTACTCGTCCATCCGGCACATCCTGAAAAGGCGCCGACTGTGAGCATCGTCGGCGAGCTCCGGCACGCAAGGCATATCGACGTCTTCGTGCGCGTACCGATCCCAGTATGCGCGCGGCGTCATATAAGGGTCGTGGGGCTGCATGAAAGAAACGGTGAGAAAGAACGGGCGCGCATCATCGTCCCGTGCCATGTCGTAGATGCTGCGCTCCGACTCGAAGGCCACCTCGTCATCGAAATCGAGCGCCAGGGTGCGCTCGTAGACACCCGCCTCCACCACGCTCTGCATGTTGTGGTGCCAGAAGAACGCACGATCCGGATGCGCCCAGTCCGGCGTCCAGCCGAAGTCGGCGGGATACATGTCGGTGGTGACGCGTTCCTCGAAACCGTGCAGCTGGTCGGGGCCGATAAAATGCATCTTGCCGGCGAGACGGGTACGGTAGCCCAGATTGCGCAGATAATGCGCGATGGTGGGCACGTCCGAGGCGAATTCCGATGCGTTGTCGTAGGCGCCGATGCGTGAGCAGTAGCGCCCGGAAAGCATCGAGAAGCGCGACGGCGCGCACAGCGGGGAGTTGCAGTAAGCATTGTCGAAGACCGTGCCATTGTCGGCGAGTGCCGACATGGCGGGCGAGCGCACGAGCGCATGACCGTAGAACGGCAGGAATTGCGGCGCCAGCTGGTCGAACATGATCAGCAGGATATTCGGAGCGGCAGCGGCCATGGCGTTTCTCCGCAAGGCGGTCAAAGCCGCGGCTGCATTGTGGCAAAAGCGCCCGCCCGGGGGAATCGGACAGCGCGTATTGAATTTCAGCTATCCGGGACACATATTTGGTCACACGGTTGGCGTGGCGCGGCGAGGATCGATCGATTATCGTACCTCGGCCGGCGGTTCCCGATTCAC
This sequence comes from Gammaproteobacteria bacterium, assembly GCA_041581935.1. Lineage (GTDB taxonomy): Bacteria > Pseudomonadota > Gammaproteobacteria > HK1 > HK1 > JAABYT01. Next base: position 9,318 of record JBFICP010000076.1, read on the forward strand.
AGGCAGGAGACGAGTAGGACGACCATGCGCATATTGCTGTTTCTGGCGACAAATGCCGCCATTCTGGTAGTTATCAGCATCGTATTTCAGGTTCTCGGCCTGGAGGGCATCCTCCAAGAGAACGGCGTCGATTTGAACCTGCAGGCGCTGCTCATCATGTCCGCCGTCATCGGCTTCGGCGGCTCGTTCATCTCTCTGGCCATGTCCAAGATGATGGCCAAGCGCGCCATGGGCGTGCACGTCATCGAAAAGCCCGCCAACCAGGCCGAGCAGTGGCTCGTCGAGACCGTGCGGCGGCAATCCCAGGAGGCCGGTATCGGCATGCCCGAGGTGGGCATATTCAATGCCCCGGAACCGAACGCCTTCGCGACGGGAATGAACAAGAACAACGCCCTGGTGGCGGTGAGCGCCGGGCTGCTGCAGCGCATGACCTCCGACGAGGTAGAGGCGGTGCTCGGCCATGAGATCAGCCACGTTAAGAACGGCGACATGGTGACCATGGGTCTGCTGCAGGGGGTCGTCAACACCTTCGTCATCTTTTTCTCGCGCATCATCGGGCACGTGGTGGATCGCGTGGTGTTCAAGACCCAGCGCGGGTACGGTCCGGCCTATTTCATCACCTCCATCGTCGCGCAGATCTTTCTCTCGATTCTCGCGACCATGATCGTGATGTGGTTCTCGCGGCGCCGGGAGTTCCGCGCCGATGCGGGCGGCTCCGAGCTCGCGGGCAGGGGCAAGATGATTGCTGCGCTGCGCCGCCTGCAGCAGGCAAGCGGCGAGCAGGATTCGCTGCCGGATCAGCTGGCTGCCTTCGGCATCGCCGGAGGCGTCGGTCATGGTCTCAAGCGGCTGTTTCTGAGTCACCCGCCGCTGGCCGAGCGCATTGCCGCGCTGGAGGCGGGGCGTTGACGCGATGAGATCCTAGGTAGGCGCAGGTTCTAGCGCGACGATGGATTGACCGGCTTCAATTCTGCGGTCGCGAGCGCCGCTCGATGTCGATCCAGGCCGCGTAGATGTCGTCCGGCCACTTGTCCTGAAACCAGGCGATGACGTCGATAATCTGCTCGTCGCTCAGCTTGTCGGCGAAGCCCGGCATGTTTCCCTGCCCGCCCGGCGCACCGAATTTTATCTGCCGGCCGAGAATCTCCAGCGGATGGTGCCATGCGTGCGCGGTGCCATCGATGGGTGGCGGAGGAAACTTCCCGTCGGCATCGCGTTGCCGCCAGTTCTTCGTGCCCTCGCCATTCTCGCCGTGACACGATGCGCAGTGCGCGGCGTATACCAGCGCGCCGCGTTCCACGCGCTCGCGACCGTACCACCGTTGGTCGCTCGAGCCGGATTGTGCCGTCGACGATTCGCCTGCTACGCCGCCCGCGAGCCATAAGCCGGCGGCGGCCACACACGCCGCCAGAAAAACGATTGTGCCCAATCTGCGCAGACGCTCAGGCATCGAGCGGCGCCACATCGACACGCGTATCGTTATAACACGCGCCATCGCAGATATCGGCTTTGTCATTGGGCACGAGGGCGTTCACGGTTTGACCGGTGGTGCTGGTCTTGAGCCAGACGCCCTTAGGCGAAAACACCACGCCCGGACGCGTAGCCTCGGTGATTTTCACATGCAGGTGCACCTCCCCGAGGTCGTTCCACACTCTCACCGTCGCGCCGTTCTCGAGACCACGGGTCGCGGCGTCATCGGGATGCATCTCGAGCTCAGGCATGCCGTCGCTGTCGGCGAGCCCGCCGAACGTTGCATTGATGCGCTTGTCCGATGACGGCGTAATCAGCGCCAACGGAAAAGCCGAATCGACGGGCACGTATCCCGGCAGTCCCTGTCCGTGCGCTTTCTCGAGCGCCGCGGAGAAGAGCTCCACCTTTCCGCTGTGTGTTGCAGGAAACACGTTTTTGAACAGAATGGGGTCGCCACCTTCGATCTGCATGGCGAGCGCGTTGTCAATCGGCAGCTCGCTGGGTCTCGTACCCGCCAGCCGCGGATCGTCGCCGTCGATGGCGTCGTCCATGAGCTCCGCATCGCTTGCGCGGAACAGCGGCTCGTCGAATCCGAAGCGCGCCGCCAAGCGCCGGAAGATCTCCGTATTCGGCAATGATTCGCCCACCGGCGGAATCACCGCCTCGGCCCGCTGCAGCCACTGTTGCCCATAGGCCGGGTAGATGTCGTCGTATTCGAAATGCGTGCACGCCGGCAGCACGATATCCGCGTACGCCATGCTGTCGGTCATGGCGACATCGCAACCGACCGTAAAAAGATCGTCTCTCGACAGCGCCTCGATTACGCGACGCTGATCCGGGTGCACGGCGACTGGGTTATGGTTGTAGATGAACAGCGCCTTGACGGGCGGCGCCGCGCGGTCGTCGAGAATCAGGTTTGGTATGTCGAGAATGTTGACGCGCCGCGTGCCCGCGGGAATCAGATCCGGGCGCTGCAGTCGATTGCTGGTTTTCGGAAACGCGGCTCCGGCCTTGGCGATCAGCCCACCGCCGGCAACGCCGAATTTCCCCGCGAGCGCCGGCAGCGCGAGGATCGCGCGCACACCGGATCCGCCGTTTCGGTTGCGCTCCAGACCGTTGCCGATGGAAATGGCCGCCGGCGACAAGCGCATGTAGAGCGCGGCAAGCGCGCGAATATCGGCTTCCGGCACATCACAGATGGCGGCGGCCGTCGCCACGCTCATGCGACGCACTTTTTCCATGTAGACGTCGAAGCCGCTCACCCACTGCGCGATGAAGTCGCGATCGAATGCACCCAGGCGCTCGAGCTCGTTGGTCAACGCGAAGGCCAGCACCACATCGGTGCCCGGCCTGATGGCGAGATGCAGGTCCGCCTGCTCGGCGACGCGGATGCGCTTGGGATCGACGACCACCAGCTTGGCACCGTTTTCCCGCGCGGCCTTGGTGACCCGCTGCATATGCAGGTTCGACACCGTGAGATTGTTGCCCCACACAATGACGAGCTTCGCCTTCTCCGCCTGCTCGGGCGGCATGCCGGGCACGTCGCCATACAGGCTCGTGTACGCGAGCGAACGAATGCCGCCGCACAGCGGCACCCGGTCGAGCAGAGTCGCGCCCAGCTTGTGGAAGAAGCGCAGATCCATGGAGCCATCGGCGAGCATGCCGTGGGGCCCCGCGTAGTTGAACGGAGCGACGGCCTGGGGGCCGTGGGCCGCAATGACAGCCGAGAAGCGCTCATGGATGACATCCAGAGCCCCATCCCAGGACAGTGGCTCGAATCGCCCCTCTCCCCTGGCGCCGACCCGCCGCAGCGGCCGGGTCAGGCGATTGGCGCCATGCACGAAGTCGGGATAGGCGTTCGACACCTTGGCGCATACGACGCCGGCGGTGTAAGGATTGGCGTTCGAGCCGCGCACGTCGACGACGCGGTCGTTTTCGACCGTGACCGACAGGCTGCAGGTGTCCGGACAGTCCAGGGGACAGACACTGGCGCGTTTCACGGGACGAGGGTCCTCCAGGGCGGACATTCGGCAGCCGCCAGTCTAGACCAGGTTGGTCCGTATTGAAGGTCCATTTTCCCGATTTCGGCAGGGCCAAACTGCATGCGCGCTTCTGCGACGGGAAAGGCGCCCGCTAACCGATGGCTTTGAGCGCCCTGACCACCTTCTCGGGCGTGATTGGCAGATCGGGGATGCGCACCCCGATGGCGTCGGCCACAGCGTTGGCGATGGCGGGTGCCACCGGCGTGAGGGACGGCTCGCCGATGCCCTTGGCGCCGAACGGGCCGAC
>JBFICP010000077.1:0-12948 GCA_041581935.1 Gammaproteobacteria bacterium
AGAAAAGCCACGCCCGGCGTGAATACTTCGATGATGGCGAGCGCGACGCCGAGCACCAGCCAGTGCCAGAACTCGAGACTCTCCAGTATGCCCGTCATCACTCCGCTCCGCGCTTGCCGGCGAAGGCCGATTTGGCGAGCTCGCCGATTCCTCCGAGGGCACCGATCAGATTGCTGGCCTCGAAGGGCATGAAGATGATCTTCTGGTTCTGAGTGGTCGCCATCTCCTTGACCGCGTCGACGTATTTCTGCGCGACGAAATAGTTGATGGCCTGAACGTCGCCGCTCTCGATGGCTTTCGAGACCATATGAGTGGCGCGTGCCTCGGCCTCGGCGAGCCGTTCGCGCGCCTCGGCGTCACGGAATGCAGCCTCCTTGCGACCTTCGGCTTCCAGTATCGCCGCCTGCTTCTCGCCCTCGGCCTTCAGAATCTCGGCCTGACGCTCGCCCTCGGCCTCGAGAATGACGGCTCGCTTCTCTCGCTCAGCCTTCATCTGCCGGGCCATGGCATCGACGAGATCTCTCGGCGGTGCGATGTCCTTGATCTCGATGCGCGTCACCTTCACGCCCCAGGGTGACGTGGCGTCGTCGACGATACCCAGAAGGCGTTGGTTGATCTCGTCGCGCTTCGACAGCAGCTCGTCGAGATCCATCGAACCCATGACGGTACGGATGTTGGTCATGGTGAGATTGACGATGGCGTGGGTCAGATTGTTGACCTCGTAGGCGGCCCGGGCTGCACTCAGCACCTGAAAGAACACGACACCGTCGACGGAAACCATGGCGTTGTCCCGGGTGATGACTTCCTGAGTCGGAACATCCAGCACCGTCTCCATCATGTTCATCTTCGCCCCGATCTGATCGAACACGGGCACGATGACGTGAAGTCCGGGATCGAGTGTCTTCGTATACCGACCGAAGCGCTCCACGGTGTAGTTGTAGCCCTGGGCGACCCGGCGTACGCCCATGAATACCAGCACCAGGGCGAATACGAAGATCGCGATAATTACCGCGGGAATGCCTTGCATCCTGAATTCTCCAGATTGGCTCGATTGAGCTTGGACCTTAGTATAGCGGCCCGGAAGACAGCCGGGCGGCACTTTTCGCCTCTAACGATCGGTGGCACAGTGTCGTCGATTCGACCAGGAAAGCGGCAGATGGATCCCAGCGTCATTCGTGCCATGGGTCGTTGGCCCGACGTGCCGGCAGTCTACGGCTGGCTGTCGCTTGATCGCCGAGGACGCTGGTGTCTGCAGGGCGAGCCTGTCACTCACCGCGGCGCCATCGACTTCATGAATAGAAACTATGGGTTCACCCAAGACGGCTGCTGGTACTTCCAGAACGGCCCGCAGCGCGTTTTCGTGGACCTCGATTATACACCCTGGATACTCGTCTTGGACGGTTCGCGGAACTTGGTGGACCATACCGGCGAACCGGTCGGACACCTGCACGGAGCGTGGCTCGACGACGAGGGCAATCTGTTGCTGCAGGGCGAGCGCGGCATAGGACTGCTGTGTGACCGGGACCTCGAACCGGTTTCCGACGATTTTCGTCACACCGACGGCCGCACCTGTGACGAGGAAAGTATTGCTCGGCTGATCGAGGGTCGCGCCGATGCGCGGGTCGAGTGCATTTATCTCGAGTGGAACGGTGCAAAGATCACGGTCGAAACCATTGAGCGCAATCGAGTTCCCACTAAATTCGGTTTCGTGCCGCAGCCACGCGCAAGTCAATACAATGCCCGGTAGGCTCCGCGGACTTGCCGTTGCGCTCGCTTACTATGTCGTTGCGGCTGCACTCGCCATCGTCACTATCGCGAATGCGAACGACGCATCACGCGCCTACGAGTCCGTATCCGCCCATGAGTCGGTGTCTGCGAAAACCGATCGAGCACTCAGGGAAACCCTGGAAGCTCTCTCGCTCGGACTCTATGGTGGCGCCACCGAACTCGCCGAGCAGCTCGCCGATGCCGTCGATGTGGCGCATTATCATGAAGCACGCGCCGCCGGATCGGGTTGGTTGCTGCTTGGCCTCAGCGTGGCGTTCCTTGCGGTCGTTGTCATGACCGAAGCGCGCGGGCATCGCACCAGGAGTCCCGTGATCATCCGGCACCTGTTCGGTGTCTCGAGTGTCTTTCTGCTCGTCGGGTTGCTTGCGCCCATCCTGACGGTGGTCGCCCACGAAGAGGTTGCGCTGCTGGGACGCGTGGTCCTGCAGTACGAGTCCAAAGGCATAATCACGACGATCCATAAGCTCTTTCTCGTCGACAATTACTTCACCGGCACGCTTCTGCTGCTGTTCAGCGTGCTGCTGCCCGTGCTGAAGATTCTGCTGTCGCTGATTGCGCTTCACATCGGACATTCAACGACACGTCGAACCAGTGTCATTCTGGTAAAAGCCATCGGCCGTTGGTCCATGACCGACGTTTTCGTCGTCGCCGTGCTGCTTGCCTTTCTCACCGCCGATACCGCCCAGCTGACCGATGCGACCCTGGGACCGGGGTTGTACTTTTTCGCCGGATACGGATTGCTTTCGATAGCGGCGGGGCAGCTGATGATCGGATACGAGGGGGAATGAGAAACGAAGTCAGTGGCTCACGACCAGTGACGAAAAGCGAACCGGTAGAATCTCCTCGACGTTGAGCTGGCCGCTATCGTTCTTCTTGACCAGCATCAGCTGCTGGGCATCCTCGATCCCCGCAGGGATCACCATTCTTCCACCGGGCTTGAGCTGGGCGAGCAGAGGTGTGGGAATGAGATCCGGTGCCGCTGCCACCAGAATCTTGTCGAAGGGCGCGTGTTCCGACCAGCCTTTCGACCCGTCACCGACCCGCAACTCGACATTGATGCTCCCTTGCTCGGTAAGGCGTCGGCGTGCCCCGTCGGCCAGCTCTTCGAGGATTTCGACCGTGTAGACGCGCTCAACCAGCTTTGCGAGTATTGCCGCCTGATAACCGAGGCCGGTCCCCACGTCGAGCACGCGATCGGTAGGTTGCAGATCCAACAGGTCCGTCATCAGGGCAACGATGAATGGTTGGGAAATCGTCTTGTCGTAGCCGATGGGCAGTGGAGAATCCGTGTATGCGAAGGCACGCAATTCCACCGGGACGAACTCGTGACGCGGCACGGCCTTCATCACTTCCATGACGTTCTCGCTGAGCACGGCTTTGCCGGTTTCCCGCGCAGCCAACTGCGCATGGCGCGCGATCTGCTCAACCATCTCGCGGCGGAGCTCCGCGTACTGCGATACCAGGGAGTCGCCGGTGCTCATAATAAATAAGGAATCAACGTTGAAAATTCCGATTGGCCACGGGGTCAATAAATTTCGGCGCCACGTTCATGGACGCTGATGCTCTCGACGGTCAGGATTCCTCTGACTCCAAGGGAAATACTAACCCGGGGCCAGCGGCTGAATCTAGCGGAATGCTGACCACGGTCCGCTCGATTTTCTCACTTCTCTCGAGTTACGGGCTACTGCTGCTCGCGAATGGAATGTTCGGAACACTGCTGGGGGTACGCAGCCAGATTGAAGGCTTCGAGACCCAGGTCGTCGGGCTGATCATGGCCGCCTATTTTCTCGGGCTCCTTCAGGGCGCCATGCGTGCCGGCAATGTCGTTGCGGCGGTCGGCCACATTCGTGCCTTTGCCGCTTTTGCCTCGGTCATGTCGATAACCGCCCTGCTGCACGTCATCATTGTCAGTCCGGTCCTTTGGTGCGTACTGCGCTTTGCTTCCGGCTTCTGCATGGCCGGCATGATCCTGGTTACCGAAAGCTGGCTCAATGCGCGTTCCAGCAATCGGACGCGTGGACAGGTCATGGCGCTGTACATGGTCACCAACTACTTTTCCGCCGGCTGTGGGCAATTTCTGTTGACCGCGGCGGATCCGGCCGAGTTTCAGCTTTTCAGCGTCGCTTCGATCATTTTTTCCCTGGCACTGGTGCCGGTGCTGCTGACGCGAGCGAGTGCGCCCAATCCACCGCAGCGTAATCCCCTCAATCTGCGCGAGCTGTGGCGAACCTCGCCATTGGGGCTGCTCGGGTCGTTCTGCGCGGGCGTTATCAATGCGAGCTTTTACAGCCTCGCCCCCATATTCGCGCTCGGCCTGGGGTTCAGCATAGGCGCGACCTCGACCTTCATGGCATCGGTCATCTTCGGTGGATTGCTGTTGCAGTATCCGGTTGGCCATCTCTCCGACCGTGTCGACCGGCGTACGGTGCTGGCCCTGGTATCGCTCGCGACGGCCGCGGCCTGCGTCGGCATCGTTCTGGCTTCCCAGTGGGACGCCAAATGGATCTACGTCACCGGGGTGATCTACGGCGGGCTTTCATTCACCGTGTACTCACTGTGCGCCGCACATGCCAACGATTTCGCCGACAAGGACAAGCTCGTGCAGACAGCCAGCGGCCTGCTGACGGCATACGGCCTCGGCGCCTTTCTCGGTCCGATTGTGGCCTCGATGTTCATGGCCAATCTCGGTCCCCAGGGACTGTTTACCATGAGCGCGCTGGTCTCGGCGTTCCTCGGCAGCTTCGCGATCTACCGAATGCGCCGCCGCGTCGCCCCGGGTAGGGACAGGCGATCGCCGATTATTACGATGCCCGGGGGACAGTTCACCTCCGGGGTGCTCTACGCCAGCATGCGCAACGAAATGGACCGGGATCTGGCCCATATGAGCGGAGCTCGTCGCAGGTGAGTGCAAGCTGCGGGTTATTTTCCCGCGGCGTTCAAGGTTGAGAAGGGAGGTAGTCTTCCGACCACTTGAGCACGACGTTGAAGCTTACGCTGATGCGGGGCTGTTTCGACAAATTCGGGTGCACGAAGTGGTTGATGAATGCCGGCCACAGGAGAATCATTCCGGCCTGCGGGTCGACGGTAAACTCCGGATCGATGTATGGATCGCCCTTGATTGCCGTCATATTCGCGCAGGCGCGTGGGTCATAGAGCGTGAGACGTCCAGGTCTCACGTCATTTCTCGAATCGAGCTTTTCGCGCTCGTCGGGGATGCGAACGTAGTATGTTCCACTCAGGTACGCGTGCGGGTGGTTGTGGTAGTCGTGATAGTCGCCGAATCGGTTCACGTTGGCCCATGCCTGGAGCGACCAGCGGATGTCGTAATTCATCCCCAGGTGCTGGAAGTAGTCGCGAACCGTAATGTTCACGCATTCCCTCAGCCACACAGCGGCAGCGTTCTCCAGCGTAAACAGATTGTCGCTACGATAGTCGGTGGTGAGGTCGCGATGACGCCGGTCGAGATCTTCGATGACGCGTGCGAGCTCTTTGTTGGCGGATTGCGCCTCAGGTAGCATGCGCTTGAGCACAACGGTGGGCCACAGTGTTACGAAACCGTCGTTCGATTCCTGCACGTATTTCATATTCATCGCCAATCGGTGAACGATTCGCTGAATTCTACACGTTGTCAGAGACCATTGACGCGGGCTTTCGGGTCATTGTAAGTGTGTTCCAGCGCAAGCTGGCTGAAATCGGGTCGAGGTATCAATTTATGAATGACTCCAGACATACCCGCCACAACCGGCGACGGGTGGTCCTGATGGTGATGGCGCTCGCGATAGCCATCGGCGGTTGCACATCCCCGGCAAAATTCCGACCCGCGACCGGCGAGAAGTTTCCTCCCTACGAAGGCGAGGTCAGATTACTCGAGAACCTGCCGGCGCCGGGTCAGTACCAACGCATCGGGGTCGTGGTCGTCGAGGGCGTGCAGCTGACGCAAGAAGCGGCCATGGTGGACGTCGCCAAGCGGAGCGCGGCGGCGAACGGTGCCGATGCGATTATCAAGCAGGCGCCCGTCAAGCTGACAAAAGATGGAGCCGGCAGCGTGAAAAAAACGCTCGCGGTGTGGGCAATACGCCTCAACAGGTAGAGCGCCCCGCTTGGTTTTTTTTTACTTCGCCCGACAAGCCTTGTTGATCGCGTTGTGGGCGGCCGTGAAACCACTGAGCGAGTACGTATCCCTTGTCTCGGTGCCGCGACTCGAGACACCTTCCATGATCATGGTTCGACCGGCGCGCATGGCATTCACCATGCGTAGATCGTCCTCGACATCAGAGCTCCAGGCCGTGCTGCCATCGGTATAAAGAGTGTATGTCGTGCCATCGATGATGACACGGACCTCGCTCGATTCCTTGAACGTATAGCCCGTTTCGAAGCTGACCTTGTTCATCTCCTGATCGCCGGGACGGTGAGTGACGAAAACGAATATCTCGCCGCGTTTCTTGTAATCGCCCTCGGCTTTCTCCGGTTGACTCCACATCATGCACACGGTCTTGTCGTCCTCGTTGAACGTCATTGCGCTCCACGTATTGAAAGTGCCGAGGGGCTTGTCCGCAGCGACAGCGGTGGTGGCGAAGGTTGTTAACGCGGCGATTACGACGACGGCGAGCTTCATCAGGCGTACCGCGCCGCGACCGGCAGGGATTGCTCCGCGCGTGTTCATCGTGTCATCGGTGGCAGCCGAAGATCCTGAAATCGACGGGTAGAGACTAACAGAAACCGCCTCCGGTGGGCACGGGTCGCGGTCGCCGGATCGTTTTCGGGCGGGCCGACCATCCGTGTCCGGCGCTGACGCCGAAACCCGCGGCGCTGGTGTATGATCAAGCCTTCGCCGGACCCCCATGCCAACGGACTCGGGGGCAGCGAAGTGGAGGAGGGAACGTGCGCGTTCTCGCTGCCGATCTGCACGTCAACTGCCAGCTCTCCGGGCCCGAGCGGGCTCCGATCGTCGTGCTCAGCCACTCGCTCGGGTCCAGTGGCATCATGTGGGAGCAGCAGATGCCGGTGCTCGTAGGTGGCTACCGGGTGCTGCGTTACGACACCCGCGGTCACGGAGGCAGCGATACCCCAGCCGGTCCCTACACGCTGAATCAGCTCGGCGACGACGTCGTTGCCATGCTCGATGCGCTCGATGTCGAGCGCGTGCACTGGGTGGGACTATCGATGGGCGGGATGATCGGACAGAACTTGGCGTTGCGTTACCCGCAGCGATTGCTCTCGCTCGCACTCTGCGATACGACCAGCAGAATCCCCGACGAAGCCCGATCGGTGTGGGATGATCGAATTGCCGAAGCGGAAAAAAGTGGCATGCAGGCACTCTGTGACTCGACCATGCAGCGCTGGTTTACGCCGCCATTTCTCGCCGAAGGTGGACCGCAGTTGCAAAGCATACGCCAGCAGTTTCTCGATACGCCGACCTCCGGTTACGTAGGCTGCTGCCAGGCGATCCGCGAGCTCGACTACACCGACTCGCTCTCCCAAATCGCGCTGCCCGTGCAATTGATCGTCGGCGCGGACGATCCATCCACTCCCCCGGAAGCCTCGCGTGTAATTCAGCAGAACATCTCCGGCGCCGCGCTTACCGTGATCGATAACGCCTCACACCTCAGTAATGTCGAGCGACCGCTCGAATTCAATAATGCGCTGTTGGATTTCCTGGGTAGCGTTTGACGTGGCACGATATCGTCCGCAAAGCGACAGCGATTTCCGTTAGTCATGCCCGGCAAGCGATCGCGGCCACAGGATGTTGCACCACTCGAGCCGGCGGAGTTCGGTATTGCGTTTCAGATCGCACTCGACGCCGGTCAAAGTGCCGTCGACGCGACAGCGTCTTCGCCATGGGAGCGGGCCAGTTTCGCGCTGAAGCGGCATTTTTCCGGTGAAAGTGAAAAGTTCGAAAGTGCCGACATGCGATTTCGGGCCGTTATGGATCTGTATACCAGAGACGTTCTGACCGACTGGGTACGAAGCAGCGGCGAGACGTCGCCGCGTACGGAAATTCACCCTGCAGTGCTCGACGTCGCGAGCCGCCTGCGTCTGGCGAAAAACGGGCGATTTCCGGTGCAGAAATTTCTCGACAGAGTGTCCGAAACGGCAAGAGAGAATTATGCCGATCTCGACGATTGGCCGCTGAACGAATTCAACTGAGCCCGGAACGCTCCTTCAGGATGGGAGGCGATCGTTCAATGCCGGGTCGATTGGAGATCGTGCTCGCCGTTCATGAACAGCTGGGCAATATCGATCGCGTCGAATTCGTAAACTGCGTCGCAGAACTCACAATCGACGCTAACGTGCCCGCGTTCTCTCAGCAGAGACTCTATATCGTCCCGGCCGAGCGCACACAAGACTTCGCCGACCTTATCCCGTGAGCAGCCGCAAAGGAAGCGCCAGTCATCGCCCCTGTATACGCGCACGGCGCGGTCCCTGTTGATGCGCGTAAGCAAATCAGCGACGTCGAGCTCGAGCAGATCGGAAGCATTCATGGTTTCGGCGTGTTCCACGGTCTGTCGCCATGCGTCGCGCGACGTGTCAGCCAAATCCATCGATAGTGAATCCAGGTGCTCCTCCGGCACACGCTGCAACAACAATCCGGCGACGCGCTGTTCTTCCACCGCCAGCCACAGACGCGTTGGCAGCTGCTCGGAACGGCTGAAATAACCGTGCAGGGATTGCGACAGGCTATCGCCCTCGAGCTCGACGATTCCCTGGTAGCGTTCACGTCCCGCGCCCGGATCGATGGTGATTGCCAGTCGACCGTTACCGAGCAGCTCCGGGAGCTGGTCGCCTTCGAGCTCTCCCTTCCAGCGCGCAAGCCCGCGCACCGTGCCCCTGGCGGTGGCCTCGGCAATCAGCAGGCGCAGGCTCCCGTTGCCGCTCGCCTGAATGCGCAGCGCGCCGTCGTACTTGATGGTCGCGGACAGAAGGGCCGCCGCGGATACCGCCTCACCGAGAAGGCGGCGCACGACGGGCGGGTAATCATGGCGGCCGACGAGCGCGCGCCACGATTCATCCAGATAAACCAGATCGCCGCGTACATTGCTGCCCTCGACGACGAAACGATAAAGACTGTCGCTGCCGGACAGCATGCCGAACCTCACGCGAAGCTGAAAAGAAACTCCTGCATACTTTCACCCAGCAGGAAGGAATGCAAAAGCCGAAAGCCCGGCATCATACCCTCCAGCGCGGTGGGTGAATATCTCGGATTGGAAATGGTATGTATCGGGGTAGCGACGCGATAGCTCAAGCGCCCGCGCCGGGACATGCTGAAATGCGCCGGCACGCTCGGAATCATCTGGCGCGTGGAGACGCTGAGGAAAAGTAATGCGCCCGCGCGACATGAGCGGGCGATTCGCGCCATGAGCAGCTCGATTGTTTCGGGATCCATGTAGCTCAACAGATCCCAGGCAAGGATCAGGTCGAATCGAGCGGCATTTTCGAAGCTCAGGGCGCCGGCAATCGCGGCGGGGGCAACAGCGTTTCCGTGGGCTGACCCAGGCGCGATGACGGATCGGTACAGATCCTCAATATGGATCCTGCAGGACCCGCCGGAGAAGAACTCCACGTTCGATTCAGCGGGCGCACCGAGATCCAGGACCTGGCACTTGCCGGGTCCTGGAAATCTCTTGCCGAGAATGCCGATGCTCGGCGAGTTGAAGTCAAGATTCGCCGGGTATAGTTCCTCGACAACCTCGTTGCCGGGGGCCAGAGCCATTTACGGCGCGGTAGCTACTGGCCGGGAACTTTGCCCAGCCCGCCGCTCGCCGGCGCGTCGCTGCTGCCTCCCGATGCGGACTTGATGTCGGCGATCTTCTCGCTCCTGCCGGAACTGCCCCGCGAAGCGGTGCTCGGCTCGACGTCCATGTCGATGGACCCCTTGAACTTACAGCCGTCTTCCAGGGTTACCCGCGGCGCCACGATGTTGCCCCGAACGTTGCCGGTGCGCTGAACGACGACCTGCTCCCCACCCTTGAGATCGCCCTCGACTTTCCCTTCGACGAAGATAGCGCGCGCGTTCACGGTCGCATTTATCTGTCCATCCTTTCCCACCGTCAGGACGTTCTCCTTCAGGTTGATGGTGCCTTCGACGCGGCCTTCGATTGTGACGTCCTCGTTTCCGCTGACGTCGCCGTTGATTTGAATGGTGGCCCCAATAGTGGCTGTCGTGCGGCTGCGGGACACCGGCGGCATGATGGGGTCGCTCGTGTGGATCATCGGCTCGGATCGGCCGTCCTCGGGCTCGGGCTTCTTGAACATTTTGATACCTCCAGGTGGGCAGAAAATGGCCGTGATCCGCCCCCCGAATACTTTTTTGGACGTACCGCACTGTCGCCCGCCGTTTCGTGCTCCATGCGCAGAGTAGCGGACTGACGCTCCGGCCCTCTGGCCGACGGCCGGGTAGGCGGCAATAAGCTTACGCCAAGCAAGTATAGGCGCTTCGCGCGCCGCTGACCGAGTTACCGGCCTGAGGCGTGTGCCTCGGCTCCGGTGTTTCTCGCCGGTCGCTGGCCGGGGATAATGGTCGGCGCCTCCATCCAGGCCCGCCAGGTGGCCGGGGACCCGATTATGCAGCTCGTGCTCTATGTCCGTCAGGACTGCCATCTGTGCACCGACATGCACCGGGCGCTCATGGCGGCCGGCGATCGCAGGGATTTCCGTGTGGAAGTGGTGGACATCGATGCCGACCAGCGGCTGGTGGCCCGCTACGGGCACAAGGTGCCGGTGCTGGTGGGCGGTGGCGAGGAGATCTGTCACTATTTTCTCGACCAGGAACAGCTGGCGGCATTCCTGAGCCGGGCAAAATGAGCGACGAGCAGCACCGGAGCCTGCGCGAGGCGTCGGTTTACGAGCGGATCTACGCCATCACCCGTCAGATCCCCGCAGGGCGACTGGCGAGCTACGGCCAGATTGCGGCCATCGAGGGCCGCTGCACGGCGCGCATGGTCGGCTATGCCATGGCCGCCGCCGGGGGACGGGACGTGCCGTGGCAAAGGGTGATCAACAGCCGCGGCACGGTCAGCGAGCGCCGGCACGGCGGTGGCACCGGCCGTCAGCGCCGTTTGCTGCAGAGCGAGGGCGTGGTATTCGACCGCAGGGGGCGGGTGGACTTCGACCAGTTCGGTTGGGCGGGACCCGACTGGGAGTGGCTGGACGTCCACGGTTTCTTTCCCGCCCCGCCGCCCGGCCATCCGGGCCGTTACCGCCCGTGAGCCGGACCGGCCAGGGACTGCGCATCCGCGATGTGCGCGACGGTGACCTCGGCATTGTGCATGCCATCAACGAATCCGCTGTGCCTCATGTGAACGGCATCGGGCTGGAACGCTTTCGCGGCTTCACGCGCGAAGCCGCGTACTTTCGTGTCGCCATGCTGGAATCGCAGCTCGCCGGCTATCTGGTCGCGTTCGCGCCCGGAGCCGGTTACGAGAGCCTCAACTACCGCTGGTTCGAGGCGCGCTACGCCGATTTCATCTACGTCGACCGGATCGCGGTCGCCGAGAACGCCCGTCGCCATGGTGTTGCCAGCGCGCTTTACCGCGACTTGTTCCGGTTCGCCGGGCCGCGTACGCGGCTCGTCACCTGCGAGGTGAATACCCGTCCGTCAAACGCGGCGTCCATGGCCTTTCACCAGAGATTCGGGTTTCGTCCGGTGGGCAGCCAGCAGGCCGACGCTGGTGCCAAGACGGTGTGCCTGATGGCCGCGGCGCTCGAGCGTCCGGTGTGACCGACATGCCGTTGCGCTGCGTGACCTTCGATCTCGACGACACCCTTTGGGAGTGCGGGCCGATTCTGCTGGCGGCCGAGGAGGCTTTTTACGACTGGATCAAGCGCCACCATCCGAGCATTGCGGCGCGTTACACGCTCGCCGATCTGGTTTCGCACCGGCGCGAGTTCGTCAAGCGCCATCCCGAGCTCGAGCACGACATGACCGCGCTTCGCCGGCGCTGGCTGCAGCATCTGGGGGAGAGCTTTCGAGTAGGCTCCGATCTCGTGGAGCCAGGTTTCCGAGTCTTCTGGGAACATCGAAACGCCGTGACCCTGTTCGACGAGGTTCATGCGGTGCTCGACGGCATGCGCGAGCGCTACGCGATCGGCGCGATCACCAACGGCAACGCCGACGTCCACCACATCGGCATCGGGCACTACTTCGATTTCGTCATAACCGCTGCGGATGCCGGTGCCGCCAAGCCGAAGCCGGCGATCTTTCATGCTGCCTTGTCGGCCGCCGGCGTCGAGGCCGCGCACGCGGTGCACGTCGGTGACGATCCGGAGCGCGACGTGCGCGGTGCCGGTGCCGTCGGTATGCGTACGGTCTGGATCAACATCGACGGCAATCCGTGGCCGGGCGGCCCTGCGCCGGATGCCGAAATCCGTACCCTGGACGAGCTCCTGCCCGTGCTCGAGATGTGGCACGACGGATAGCCGCGTCGACGACCCGAGGTATCCGGCCTACGCCCGATGCGCGCGTGGCGACCTGCCAGCGCGCCGGTTCCGATGCGTATCGGCGGCGACGGCTTACCCGGCGCTGTGGAGGACGCGAGTCGCGCGTGGTTATGCTGTTCGCGCGTCATCGCCTGGCGCGCATGGGGCGCGCTGTCATCGACGCATCGCTCCCACGGAAGACACTGCAGAAACAAGGAGACTCACGATGATCACTGCACGTTACCTCACGGCATGCGCCGTCCTGCTGCTTGCAGGCGCCGTTCATGCGGGAGAACCCGTCAATATCAACACGGCCGATGCCGAGACACTCGCGTCGGCCATCAACGGTGTGGGCGTCAAGAAAGCCCGCGAGATCATCGCCGACCGGCAGCAAAACGGTCCTTTCGCGTCCGTCGACGATCTCACCCGCGTCAGTGGAATCGGCACTCAAACCGTCGAAAAAAGCCGCGACAACCTGACCGTGAAAACCAACGGCGATTAATACCACGCGCCGAAACCGCGAATCCCCCCTCCCGCTCCGGGAGGGGGGGCGGGGACAGGGCTGGTAAGGGGTTTCCGACCGCCCGTTGCCGCGGCCAGGCTCGCCGGTGCGAGCGCGACAGCCGCGCGAACTAGCGCCGTCCCTCGTTCAGACGCCGATCCAGTGCCTCCAGGCGCTCGCGCGTGCCGACATCCCACCACTCACCGGTGAAATGCATGCCGGATACACGGCCTTTGTGGCAT
>JBFICP010000078.1:0-12889 GCA_041581935.1 Gammaproteobacteria bacterium
GAGCAGCTCGATGGAATGGAGATGATGGCGGTGGATCCGCTGCGCCGAGTGGTCGCACCGCGCTTCGTCGCAGGCGTCATCTCCATGCCTTTGCTGGCTGCCATCTTCAGCGCGGTGGGCGTGCTGGGGGGCTATTTCGTCGGTGTCGGACTTCTCGGCGTCGATGAAGGTGCATTCTGGTCGCAGATGCAGTCGGCGGTGGACGTGAACGACGACATTTTGAATGGCGTCATCAAGAGCGTGGTGTTCGGCGTGGTTGTTACGTGGATCGCGGTGTTCGAGGGCTACGATACCGTGCCGACGTCCGAAGGCGTAAGCGCAGCGACCACCCGCACCGTGGTGCATTCATCGCTGGCGGTGCTGGGCCTCGACTTTGTGCTCACGGCATTGATGTTCAATTAAGCGAAACCGCTGGACGGTGAACCATGTACAGTAAGGGTGTAGAAATCGGAGTCGGGGTGTTCGTCGCACTGGGTCTTGCAGCGTTGCTCATGCTGGCAATGAAGGTCAGCAACCTCGCGGAGCTCACCGCCCCCGATGGATATCAGCTGAGCGCGCGATTCGACAACATCGGCGGGCTCAAGGTTCGCGCTCCGGTGACGATGGGTGGTGTGCGCATCGGTCGCGTCACAGAGATTGGATTCGACGATACGACCTACCAGGCGGTCGTCCGCTTCTCAGTGGATCCGCATTACGTGCGCATTCCGCTGGATACGTCGGCGAGCATTTACACGGCAGGGCTTCTAGGCGAGCAGTATATCGGTCTCGAGGCGGGCGCCGAGGAAACGTTCCTGGCCGAAGGCGGCGAAATCGCCCTGACGCAGTCAGCCATCGTGCTGGAACAGGTGATTGGTCAGTTTCTGTACAACAAGGCGGCCGAAGGCGGCAGCTGACGATGCCGAAAACGCACGCGACGATTGAGCGTCGGGATACCCGCAGCTACGGGGTCCATGGTCCGATGACATTCGACTCCGTTACCGATCTTTTGGATGAGAGCCGGGAGATTTTCTCGGAAAACGCGTTTTTGCAGATAGATCTGGAAGGAGTAACGCATACCGACAGCGCCGGCCTTGCGCTGCTCGTCGAATGGTTGCGTGAGGCGTCGAGGCAGGGAGCGCGCATCGAGTTCCTGAACTTGCCTCCTCAGCTTGTCGCGCTCGCCGGCGCAGCCAATCTCGAGGATCTGCTGAGCGCGCGAAAGGGTGTTGTCTGAACGTGAATCCCGAGGAATTGAAGAAGCTCATTGAAGAAGCCTTTGCTGACGGTCATGTGGAGGTGATGGGCGACGGCCGACATTTTTCTGCCACCGTGGTGTCGGAATCTTTCGCCGGCAAGAACATGATTTCCCAACATCGCATGGTATACGCTGCTCTCGGCGATCGATTCGACACCGACGCGGTGCACGCGCTGTCGCTCAAAACGTATACCCCCGAGCAGTGGCAGGCGCTCAAGGGATGAGTGAAGCGGTGACGCGGATCCGCGACTGAATTCTATGGACAAGCTCATCATTACAGGCGGGACTCCGCTCGAAGGCGAGATACGAATATCAGGCGCCAAGAATGCCGCGTTGCCGATACTGGCGGCGACCCTGCTCACCGATGGTCCCGTGGTCGTCGGAAATATTCCCCATCTGCACGACGTCACGACGACCATGGAGCTGCTCGGACGTATGGGTGTCCACCTGGTGGTCGACGAGTCGATGAAAATCGAAGTCGACGCCAGCGGCATTCGCGAGTTCTTCGCGCCCTACGAGCTCGTGAAAACCATGCGGGCATCGATACTGGTTCTGGGTCCGCTGCTGTCGCGTCACGGTGAAGCATTGGTGTCGTTGCCCGGCGGTTGCGCCATCGGCTCGCGACCGGTCAATCTTCACATTCACGGGTTGACCAAGATGGGCGCCGATATCCAGGTCGAGGGCGGCTTCATACGGGCCCGCGCCAAGCGATTGAAGGGCACGCGGCTGGTAATGGATCTCGTCACGGTTACCGGCACCGAGAACCTCATGATGGCGGCCACCCTCGCGAAGGGCACGAGTGTCATCGAGAACGCGGCGCGCGAGCCCGAGGTCGTGGATTTGGCCAATTGTCTGATCGCAATGGGCGCCAGGATCGACGGCGCGGGCACCGACACCATTACCATCGAGGGTGTCGAGACACTGTCGGGCACGCACTACAACGTGCTACCGGATCGAATCGAGAGCGGCACGTTTCTGGTGGCGGCCGCCATCACGGGCGGAAAGGTGAAGATCAAGGACACGCGACCGGCGATGCTCGAAGCAATACTGGAAAAACTCGAAGAAGTGGGAGCGACGCTCGACATCGGCGATAACTGGATAACACTGGACATGACAGGCCGTCGGCCGATGGCAGTCTCGGTGCGCACTTCTCCCTACCCGGCGTTTCCCACCGATATGCAGGCACAGTTCACGGCGCTCAACGTAGTTGCCGAAGGCACCGGCATGATCTCGGAGACGGTCTTCGAGAACCGATTCATGCACGTGCACGAGCTTCAGCGCATGGGCGCCGACATTCGACTCGAAGGCAACACCGCGGTGACGCAGGGTGTGGAGCAGCTGACGGCCGCCCCCGTAATGGCCACGGACCTGCGCGCATCGGCGAGTCTGGTGCTCGCCGGTCTCGTAGCCGAAGGTGATACCATCGTCGATCGCATCTACCACATCGACCGAGGTTACGAAGGAATCGAGGAGAAGCTCGCCAAGCTCGGCGCCAGCATCCGACGCGTTCCCGGTTGATCCGGAACTCATGCTTACCATCGCCATCTCCAAGGGTCGCATCTACAGCGAGGCGCTGCCGCTTCTCGACGCGGCCGGGATCCGCGCTGGCGACAATCCGGATACCAGCCGGAAGCTGGTGCTCGAAACGAATGTCGAGGACGTGCGTTTACTCGTATTGCGGGCGCAGGACGTTCCGACATTCGTCGAGCACGGCGCTGCCGACTGCGGCATCGCCGGAAAGGACGTATTACTGGAGCATGGCGGGGAAGGGCTCTACGAGCCGCTCGATCTCGGCATCGCCCGCTGTCGGATGGTGGTGGCGGCGCGCCGCGGTCACGAGAAGCTGCCACTGCGCCCGCGGGTAGCGACCAAGTACGTCGTCAGCACGCGGCGCTTCTTCGCTGCAAAAAGCGTACAGCCCGAAATCATCAAGCTTTACGGGTCGATGGAGCTCGCACCGCTCGTTGGCCTTGCGGACTGCATCGTCGACCTGGTCGATACCGGTGGCACGCTCGCGGCCAACGGGCTGGTGGAGATCGAGGAGATGTGCGCGGTGAGCTCACGTCTCGTCGTCAACAAGGCTTCCATGAAGATGAAGCACGCGCGCGTGAAGTCTTTCATCGACAGTCTCGCGGACGCGGTATCGAATGCGCCCGAGGCGCGCCCGAGCGGGGTTCGGGCGCCGTGAAGCGGATTCGCCGGCTCGCAACCGCTGATGCTGACTTCGAGAAGCGCTTCGGCGCGCTGCTCGATGCCCACGATGGCGGCGATGCCGATGTCGAGAAGGCCGTCAAGGCAATTATCGACGACATCCGCAGGCGCGGTGATGCCGCACTCGTCGAATACACGCGTCGCTTCGACGGCCTCGACACGACCGATGCGGCGGTCTTGCAGGTCGACGGCGATCGACTGGCGGCGGCGTTCGCAAAGCTCGACGCCGCGCAACGCGACGCCGTTGAGTTCGCCGCTGAGCGCATCCGCGCCTATCACGAGCGCCAGCGCCAGGAGTCCTGGTCTTATAGGGAGCCGGACGGCACGCTTCTTGGGCAGCAGGTCACGGCTCTCGATCGTGTCGGTGTCTACGTCCCCGGCGGCACGGCGGCGTATCCGTCGTCGGTTCTGATGAACGTCTTACCGGCCCGCATCGCCGGCGTCGGCGAGATCATCATGACGGTGCCGGCCCGTGACGGGGCGCTCAACGATCTGGTGCTGGCGGCTGCCCACATCGCGGGCGTCGACACGGTGTTCTCGATCGGTGGTGCCCAGGCCGTGGCGGCGCTCGCTTTCGGTACCGAGACCGTTCCCGCGGTGGACAAGATCGTCGGTCCGGGCAATGCCTACGTGGCGGAAGCCAAACGCCAGCTGTTCGGCGTTGTCGGCATCGACATGGTCGCCGGTCCATCGGAAATTCTGGTGCTGTGCGACGGGCGCTCGCCGCCCGACTGGATCGCCATGGATCTCTTCGCGCAGGCCGAGCACGACGAGCGCGCTCGTGCCATGCTGTTGTGCCCCGATGCCGACTTCATCGACGCCGTCGAGGCGGCCATTGAGCGCCTGCTGCCGGAGCTGGAACGTGCCGGGGTGATCGCCGAGGCGCTCGCGGCCCGCGGTGCTCTCATTGTGGTGCGCGACTTGGAAGAGGGCATAGAGCTCGCGAATCGCATCGCGCCAGAGCATCTCGAACTCGCGGTCGAGACCCCGGAGAAGCTGCTGCCCGCCATTCGGCACGCGGGTGCGATATTTCTGGGACATCACACACCCGAGGCCCTCGGTGATTACTGTGCGGGGCCGAATCACGTGCTGCCAACCGCCAGCACCGCGCGATTCTCCTCGCCGCTCGGCGTATACGATTTTCAAAAACGCACGAGCCTCATCGGCTGCACACCATCGGGTGCGCAGCGCCTCGCGCCCGCAGCGTCGATTCTGGCGCGCGGCGAAGGTCTGACCGCTCATGCGCGCTCGGCGGAATTGCGCATGCCGAAGGGCACCGGTAAGTGAGCTTCAGCCGGTGAGCGCGTCGAACGACGAGTCGGTCAATGAACGCGTTGCGCGTCTCATTGCACCGGAGATCCGCGCGCTTTCCGCCTACTCGGTGGCGGATGCGAAGGGCCTGGTCAAGCTCGACGCCATGGAGAATCCCTACACGTGGCCGCGCGAGCTCGAGGACGAGTGGCTCGAACGTCTGCGCGGCGCCCCGATCAACCGCTATCCGGACCCGCGGGCGCCGGGCCTCGAAGCACGCCTGCGCGCCGCCCTGGAGGTTCCGGACTCGGCGCGGCTGCTGCTGGGGAACGGCTCGGACGAGCTCATCCAGCTACTGATACTGGCCATCGGCGGCGCCGGCAGCGTGGTGTTCGCGCCGGACCCGAGCTTTGCCATGTACGCCCTGGTGGCACGGGCCACCGGGCGTCGATTCGTCTCCTCACCGCTCGCGCAACCCGACTTCGGCCTGCGTCTCGAGGCGACACTCGAAGTGATCACCGAGCACCGGCCCGCGCTCACGTTCATCGCCTATCCCAACAATCCGACGGGCAATCTGTTCGCGGTCGAGCATGTGGAAGCCATTCTGGATGCCTCCGAGGGCGTCGTCGTCGTCGACGAGGCGTACGCGCCTTTCGCCCGGGCGAGCTTCTTCGAGCAGCTCGCGCGTCGCCCGAACCTGCTGGTGTTGCGCACGGTCTCGAAGCTTGGGCTCGCCGGGCTGCGTCTCGGGATGCTCGCTGGCGCGCCGGAATGGATCGACGAGCTCGACAAGCTGCGCTTGCCCTACAACCTCAACGTGCTGACTCAGATAACCGCCGAGCTGGCGCTCAGCCACTACGACGTTTTTCAGAAGCAAACCGATCGCATCATTCGAGATCGCGACGCGCTCTACGAGCGGCTGAGGGCGATGGACGGCATCGACGTGTGGCCGAGCAGTGCCAACTTCTTGCTCGTTCGAACGGCGCGGGGAACCGGCTCGCGCACGGTAGCGCGTCTTCGCGAGCGAGGCGTCCTGGTGAAGAACCTCGATGGCGCGAGCCCGCTGCTTCGCGACTGCATACGGGTGACGATCGGGCGTCCGGAGGAGAACGCGGCTTTTCTGCAGGCTCTGAAAGCGGCTATGACTGCCTGAGCTTCGGAATGACGTCCGACGCGATTCGCTCGAGCATCGGCAGCTGCTCCTCACGCATGGGATAGTAGAGTCCGATGTCGGTCATTCCGAGTTCCATGATTCGAGCCACCATGTCGGCGAAGATTGTCTCCGACTCGTAGTAACTCATCATTCCGCCACTATGGCGCGCACCGGCGTCGAACATGAGATAGGAGCGCCGCAGCGACGCCGGGTCACGCCCGAGCGCCTCGCAGTGGGCGTCGATTTGTGAATTTCGAACCTGCGTCTCTTCCATCTGGTTGTCGAAATTCTCTGCAAAGCTCAAGCTGTTCCAGATATCGGCATAGCGGGCCACCTGCTTCAGCATGACCGGGCCCATGCCCGCAATCATGATCGGTGGGCGCGGTTTTTGCACCGGCCTGGGATTCATCACCGCCTCGTTCACCTCGTAGTAGCGGCCCTTGTAGCTGGTCACCTCGTCTGAAAGCAGCCGATCGACAATCTCGACGTACTCGGAGAATCGCGCTACGCGCTCCTTGTTGCTCCAGTTCGGGATACCCATCATCGCGTAGGACGGATCGATGGGCAGTCCCAGACCGAGGCCAACCTCGAGCCGGCCATTGGAGATGTGATCCACCGCGAGCGCCTGGCGTGCGAACATTGCGGGTTCGCGAAGCGGGATCTGCGCGACGCAGGTCGAAAGTCTCAGCCGGGAGGTCTTGGCCGCAACCGCCGCGGCGAGCGTCCAGAGCTCGAACCAGGGGCTCGGAGGATTCGTCCAGTCGACGAAGTGGTCGGCCATCCCGGCCATGTCGAATCCGAGCGACTCGACGGTCTGATAACGCGCGAGCAGTTCGTCCCACGAGGTGTTTGGAAGAATCAGAACGAAGAATCGGAGCTTGTGGCTCATCTTGACTGGTGTTGGTGCGTAACCGGGTTGCGGCAGATTATCCTGCCTGTGGTCTTTGTGCCACGGTAACGGATACCTCGCGCGGCTCTCCGCCGCGCACGATGCCGAGTGTCACCCGGGTGCCGGGCCTGATGGTGGCGATGGCATTGAGCGCGCCCTGGGGATCGGTCACGGGGGTTTCGCCAATCCGCGTCAACACGTCCCCGGCGCGCAGGTCGGCTGTCGCCGCAGGCGTCTCCGGCAGCACGTTGACCACCGTGACCGCCGCCGGCGAATCGTCCTCGACTCCGGCGAAGTCCTGCACCTCGATTCCGAGCCAGCCGCGCACCACGTAGCCGTGATCGACAATCTCGGTCATGACCCGATAGGCCAGCGCCGCCGGAATTGCGAAGCCGATGCCCCGAGAGCCGCCCGTGTCGGAGTAGATGGCGGTGTTGATTCCGACCAGCTCGCCATAGGGATTGATGAGCGCCCCTCCGGAGTTGCCCGGGTTGATGGCTGCGTCGGTCTGAATGAAGTCCTCGAAGGTATTGAGTCCAATGCGGCTGCGGCCGGTGGCGCTGACGATGCCCATGGTCACCGTCTGGCCGACCCCGAAAGGGTTTCCGATGGCCAGCACCACGTCGCCGACACGCGGGCGGCGGGCGGTGTTGATGGCGATGGTCGGCAGGGGCCCGAGCTCGACTTTGAGTACCGCCAGATCGGTGTCCGGGTCGGCGCCGAATACGGTCGCGGACGCTTCGCGTCCGTCCTGGAGCATGATGCGGATTTCGTCGGCACCGCTGATGAGATGATGATTGGTGAGGACGTATCCTTCGGAGCTCATGATCACGCCGGAACCGCGGCGCGGGGCGATGTGCGCGGGTGGCGTCAGGTCGGCATCGGCAAAATAGCGTTTGAAGAAGGGGTCGTTCTGAAGCGGTCCGGGCGCGCTGCTCGCCATTCGGGTTGTGAGGACATTGACGACCGCAGGGGTGGCGGCGGTCACCGCGCTGGAATAGGAGACCGGATCGGCGTGGTTTTCCCGCGATGGAGCGCCGATCGTGCGAAACTGCGCAATCCACTCCGGCTTCAGAGCCAGTATGATGAAGGCCAGTGCGAGACCGGCCGTCACCGAGTGAAGTGCGAACTTGAGCAACCGGGCTGTCCGCATGCGAAATGCTCCCCCGAGGTGCGATTGCGTGCCGGGCGGAGGCCGCCCTTGACCTCAATGTGCCGTTATAGGATTCTTAATAGGTTCGACTGTAAGCCAGGCGAGCGACCCGGAACCAGCCTGAAACGCCCATAACCAGACAACAATAGCACCTCCACAGGCAATCCCGAACAAGGAGCTATCGAGACGATGAGTACCGATGTAGATGCCGGTCGGCGTCGTTTTCTCACAACGAGCGCGAGCGTTGTTGGCGGCGTCGCCGCGGTCGGCATGGCCGTGCCGTTCGTTGCGGCATGGCAGCCGAGCGAGCGGGCTCGCGCCATCGGCGCGCCCGTCGAGGTCGACATCAGCAAAATCGAGCCGGGTCAGATGCTGACCCAAAAGTGGCGCGGCAAGCCCGTGTGGATCGTGCGTCGGCCCCCGGAGGTCCTGGAAGCGCTGCCGGGCCTCGACGATCGGCTCCGGGATCCGGCTTCCACCCAGAAGCAGCAGCCCGATTACGCCCGTAATGAGTACCGCTCCATCAAGCCGGAAATTCTCGTCCTTATCGGAATCTGCACGCACCTGGGGTGCTCACCAAGCTATGTCAAAAGGGATCAGGCACCGCTCGGCACCGGTTGGCCGGGGGGATTCTTCTGTCCATGCCACGGTTCCCGATTCGATTATGCGGGCCGCGTTTACTCGGGTGTGCCGGCGCCGACCAATCTGGAGGTGCCGCCGCACAAGTATCTGAGCGACACGCGCATACTGGTAGGCGCCGACGAGGGGAGCGCGTGATGAAAGCGATGCTGACCGGACTGCTCGAGTGGACGGATGCGCGGTTTCCCCTGACCAAGCTGTGGAACGAGCATCTCGCGCAGTACTATGCGCCGAAGAATTTCAATTTCTGGTACTACTTCGGATCGCTCGCGCTGGTGATGCTGGTGATTCAGATTGGTTCCGGGATCTGGCTCACGATGTTCTACAAGCCGAGCGCCGCTGAAGCGTTTGCGTCGGTCGAGTACATCATGCGCGAGGTGCCCATGGGGTGGTTCATCCGCTACATGCACACGACCGGGGGATCGTTCTTCTTCGCGGTCGTATACCTGCATATGTTCCGGGGGATGATATACGGCTCGTACAAGAGTCCGAGGGAGCTCATCTGGATCATCGGTATGCTCATCTATCTGTGCATGATGGTCGAAGGCTTCTTTGGTTACCTGCTGCCCTGGGGACAGATGTCTTATTGGGGCGCACAGGTGATCATCTCGCTCTTCGGTGCGCTGCCCTTCGGTCTGGGCGAGCCGCTGACGTTGTGGATTCGCGGCGACTACGTGGTCGCCGATGCGACGCTGAACCGGTTTTTCGCCCTGCACGTGGCCGCTGTGCCACTGGCATTGCTTGCGCTCGTCGTCGCCCACATCATGGCTTTGCATGAGGTCGGCTCGAACAATCCCGACGGCGTCGAAATCAAAAAGGACAAGGACCTCAACGGCATTCCGCGTGACGGCATTCCGTTTCATCCTTATTACACGGTAAAGGATATCTGGGGCCTTGCCGTGTGCTTGATCCTCTTTGCCGCTGTGCTGTTCTTCGCGCCGACATTTTTCGGCTATTTCATCGAGCAGCCGAATTTCGTGCCGGCCGATCCGCTGAAGACACCGGAGCACATCGCGCCCGTGTGGTACTTCACGCCTTACTACGCGATTCTTCGGGCCATTCCCGACAAGCTCACAGGCGTGATCGCCATGTTTGCATCGGTGCTGATTTTCTTCTTTCTTCCGTGGCTCGATCGTCACCCGATCAAATCGATTCGTTACCGTGGAACGCTTTTTCGGCTTCTCATCGGGGTATTCGTCATTACTTTCATCGTGCTCGGTTATCTCGGAACGCAGGCGCCCACGGCCGCCAAGTCCGAGCTCGGGTTCCGACTGGGTGAGCTGTACTTCTCGTTCTTTCTGATTCTCTGGCTCTACAGCAAGCAGCGCACGACGGGGTTCAATTACACGGTGCTCGGTATTGTTGCCGTCTTGTTCGTGTTCTTCGACGTGATCAGGTTCGATTCGGAAAATGGAGCGCTGATGCTGGTGAGCTCGCTGCTGGTCATCGGGTACTTCGTGGTGTTCGTTCTGGGATCCATGTACACGAAGCTGAACGAACCAAAACCGGTTCCCGAACGGGTGACGTGAAGATGAAGAGGATCATTGCTGCGATTGCGTTGGGTCTTTCTCCGCTCGTGACCTTCGGAGCGGGAAGCGGTGTTTCCCCAATGAACGCCAATACCGATCTGACGGATCAGAAGTCGTTGCAGAACGGGGCCAAGGTATTCGTGAATTTTTGCATCGGTTGCCATTCCATGCAGTTCATGCGTTACAGTCGCCTGGCGGACGACATTGGACTTGAGCGTGACCTCGTCGCCGAGCATCTGATGTTCACCACGGACAAGATTGGTGACACCATGACGGCCGCCATGGAAGCGGACGATGCATCAGGATGGTTCGGTGTTCCGCCCCCGGATCTTTCGGTGATTGCTCGCGCGCGCGGCGTGGACTGGTTGTATACTTATCTGACGACGTTTTATGCGGACCCCGATCCGGCCAGGCCGTTCGGTGTCAACAACGTCATGTTCCGCGACGTCGGAATGCCGCACGTTCTGTGGCCCTTGCAGGGCGTTCAGAGCTACGTCAAAGGCGAGCGTCCGGCCGATGTCGATTCCGAGCACTTTGAGAGAATCGAACCCGATGAGAAAGGGTTCGAGCTGACGACCGTTGTCACTACCAAGGACGGAAACACCACACACGTGACCGACATGCTGGAGGTCACCGTACCTGGCGCCATGACCCCTGCGGAGTTTCGTAAGACGATTCGCGATCTCGTGAACTTTCTCGATTACGCGGGAGAGCCTATCAAGCTGCTGCGATTCCAGATGGGCTACTGGGTGCTAATTTTCCTTGCTGTTTTTGCCCTGTTGGCGCGTGCTCTTTACAAAGAATATTGGAAAGACGTGCATTGATGCGGGCGCCTTGGGCGGCCGACCGTGTTCGCGCGGGCATACCGCCCGTTTATTATCAGCCGATTATTGCGACCGACCCCGCGCAGCCAGCGGGTCGATCGATAGCGCTTGGAGACTAGTACATGGCTATTTTAGCCAATCGTAGATCTGTTATGACGCTGTATTCGGACGCCGTCGACCCGGCCAGTCACGCCGTTCGTTTCGTGCTCGCCGAAAAGGCGATAAATGTGGAAATCCACACCGTCACGGCAGACGAGCGGCCCGAAGACTTGAACGATCTGAATCCGTATAACACCATACTTACACTCGTTGACCGGGAACTCGTGCTATACGAGGCCCAGATTATCATGGAGTACCTCGACGAGCGTTTTCCGCATCCGCCGCTAATGCCCGTGGATCCGGTTGCACGTGCGAGCAACAGGCTGTACCGCTACCGAATAAAGCGCGATATCTTCAGCCTCGTCACGGAAATCGAACGCGGTGACACCTCCTCTGCGGACTCCGCACGCAAGAGCTTGCGAGATCATTTGACTGCCGTTGCGCCCGTGTTTTCACAGAAGCCCTACTTCATGGCTGATGATTACTCCCTGGCCGACTGTTACCTGGCGCCGCTGTTGTGGCGCTTGCCGTACTATCGCGTCAACTTGCCGCGGCAGGCGAAGCCGTTGATGGAATACGCGGAGAGACTATTCGAACGCGAAGCGTTCGAGGCGAGTCTTTCGGATGCCGAGAGGGAGATGGGTGAGCGCTGAGTGTTGTCATGACCTCGAGCCGCCCCTATTTAATCCGCGCTATCCATGAATGGATTATCGACAATGGCATGACGCCGCACATCGTCGTGAATGCGGAAGCCGACGGCGTGCAGGTCCCTGCAACTTACGTCAAGGACGGCCAGATTTCGTTGAACATTTCCGCTGCCGCCGTGCATGGTCTGTGCATGGATAACGACTGGATCGTTTTCGACGCTCGCTTCGGCGGAAAGTCCTTTTCGGTCAGCGTTCCCACTGAATCGGTGCTGGCGATATTCGCCAGAGAGAATGGCGCCGGAATGTCGTTCAGTGAGGAAGAGCACGACAACGAGCCACCGCCCGAGCCGGATGATGGTGGCAAGAAGAAGGCCAAGTCCCAGCCCGCGCTGCGAGTGGTCAAGTAGCTCAGAATTCCCTCGTGCCTTCTGGAAGATAGACCGATTCGACCCGGGAACCGGTCAAGGTAACACTGCCGACGAGACGGTCGTGCCCGTCGGCGCTGAATTCGAACTCGTATGTTCGACGTAGCGCAGGCCAGCCGGCCGTGCCACTGGTGACTGACAAGCGGGACAGGGACACTGTATCGTCGAGGAACTGGTGGCCCCGGTGCCTGCAAGCCGCACGGCTGACCTGGATGGCCTGCTCCCGGGCGCGCAGGGTGTTGCGCCAGAAGATCAGCACCGCGGCAATCACGGCAAGCGCGAGCAGCAGGTTTTCCTGTCGAAACCACATCGGGAATGAGAGGTCTGTGGAGCGGTCATGATCACCGTGAAGGTCGGCGACATCACTGAACTACAAGTCGACGCCCTCGTCAATGCTGCCAACACTTCGCTGCTGGGAGGTGGTGGAGTGGACGGCGCCATTCACCGGGCAGCCGGGCCGCGACTGCTCGCCGAGTGCCGTACCCTGGGAGGATGCGAGACGGGCGATGCCAAAATCACCGCTGCCTACAACCTGCCGGCGAAGTACGTGATTCACACTGTCGGCCCGGTTTGGCAGGGGGGACAGAGCGGCGAGGCGGCGCTGTTGCAAAGCTGCTACCGGCGGTGCTTCGAGCTCGCGCTGGAGCATCGCGTTGCGACGATCGCCTTTCCTGCAATCAGCACCGGCGTGTACGCGTTCCCACGGATCGAGGCCGCCGCCGTGGCAACCGCAACCATGCGGGAGTTCGAGCGTCAGTTTACCGAAATCGTCGCGTGCTGCTTTAACGAGCAGGATGCGTCAATTTACCGCGATGCCATGAAAAACCTTGGCAAC
>JBFICP010000079.1:0-12742 GCA_041581935.1 Gammaproteobacteria bacterium
CCACCAGACCCTGCTGATAGAACGAGCGCAAGCGGCGCGCCGATGACGCCAGCCGCGGATCGGCCGCAGCCTGCGCGTCGCCGTCGGCGCCCGGCACGAGTGCGTCAACGGCGATGGCGAAAACGCTGCTTCCCGACAGCAGCGGCGCACCACGCAGCGTGCGCAGCTCGTTGGCGAGCGCCAGCGGCGAGCGCGAAGGCAGGCTGCCGTCGAGATAATGCGCGGGCGGATCATCGCCGAGCACCGAGAGCGATTGCATCAGCAGCGACACCAGCCAGCCGCGGTTGTGTCGTTCCGAGGCGGCGGCGTGCTCGATGGCGAGTGCCATGTCGACAGCCAGCAAGGCCCGCGGGGAGTCGTCACCGGCCTCGAGCGCCGACACCAGTGGCACCATGGCGGCCGTGGCGCGCTGCCACGCATCGGCACTCGGCGCATCCGGCGCGTCGGGCGAGTCATACGAGTGCTCAGCGGGCGCCAGATCCAGCACCGCGATGCGCGCCGTCGCCAGCAATCCGGTCAGGTCCGCGGGCGCGGTTTCAGCTGTCATGCCGCGCGCGAGTCCGGCTATCAGGGCACCGGGCGCAAACCACCGCGACGCCGATCGCGTCGATCACCGCCCTGGCGGCGGTCCTCGCCGAAGTCGGCCGTATCGCCGGGCGGGGATTCCTCGGCGGGCTTTTCCACGGGTTGCTCCGGTTCCAGTACAACGACACTCCTCTCCTGCGGCGGCACGGGATGCAGCCGCGACACATGCGCCTGCAGACTCGCAAGCAGCTCCGCCAGGCGCGCCGCCGACGCGGCGGCAGTCTCCGCATCGACGTTGGACTTGCTGGTCGCTGCGTGCACGGCGGTGACCGCTCTCACGACTTCGGTGGCGCGCAGCGCGTGCTCTTGGCTTGCGCCGACCAGCGACTGCGCGAACTTCTCGAGCTTACGCGAAATCAGGTTGAGATTGGCAATCGGCTTTTCCGCCTTATGGAGACGGTCACCGGCACTCTTCACCGCCCAGGCCGTGTGCTTGATGGCCTTGGTCGCTTCTTCGGTGTCGGAGCGCAGCCCCTCGCGCATGCGCTCGACGGACTGGACGACGCCGCGCGCGCGCTCGGCGAGGCGTTGCAGCTCGTCGGCAAAGTTCGCGTTGGCGCGCGCCGCGCCGCTCGAGCCAGCCTGGCCAGCCTGGGTCGTGGTCTGAATGGCGACGTTCAACGACAGCATCTTGCTGTGATCCCCGAGCTCGTCGATGCGGTGGGCGACGGTGCGCGCTTCGTCGGCGCTTTCCTGCAGGCGGCGCACGCGCCGTGCGCTTTCCTGCACCGATGTGGCGAGCGTTTCGAGCTCCTGCATCGCGCCCCCGACCTGCTCCTTGGCGACCCGGGCCTCTGCGGCGCCGGTCTCGGCAAGGGTATCGAACTTGGTGATATTCGAGTAACCGAGCTTGACCACCGAGGCCAGTTCCTGGGTGGCGGTGGCGACCTTGTCGACGTTCTGTGCCTGCTGTCGACCCGCCGCATTGAGCTTCGCGGTCACCTCGGCCAGCGACGTCGCCGTGCCGGCCAGCTGGTGAACGTCGGTGACGATGGCATCGACCCGGCCGTGCAGCTCGGCCAGCACCTGCCTGAGCACGCGGGTCACCGCGTCGCGCGGATCTTCTTCGGGTCCCACGCCGGTCTCGAGCTCCACCACGCGCCCCAGGTCGGCCATCAATCGCGCGAGCTCGTCGCCGATGCGAAGCAAATTCGAACCGGCCTTCTCCACGGCCCGCTCGAGCTGCTGGTTGCGTTGATAGTCGTCGAGGCGGCGCTGACTTTCGTGGCGCCGGTGGGCCCGCGCGTCCATGGCCATTAGCAGCGCCGCGATCAGCAGCGTGGCAATGGCGAGTCCCGCCAGCAGGCGCGTGTGCGCCGCCTGCAGCGGTCGGGTCGCCACGTGGCCGGCATACATGAGCTCGGTCTCGCGGGTGGCGGCCACGATGGCGTCACTGACCCGGGCCACGTCACCGACGGCGTCGCGAAGACCGGCAAGATCCACCGAGCGCCGGACGATGTCCTGCACCTGCCTGCTGGCTTCGCGAAACAGGTGTCCGGTGCTCGCGAGCAGCTCGCGGGCGGCCTCATCGGTGACCGCCTCAATGCCGAGCTCCGGATTTCCGTTCAGCAGCCCATTGTTGACGTTTCCGAACAGCACGGCGTCGCGGCCGAAGCGGTCGGCGGCGGTCAGCCGGCCCGTGCCGCCGCGAATCAACCGTTCGCCGTTGACCAGCATGCGCTGGATGAGCATTAGCTGGCGGGCGGCCACGCGCAGCTGCTCCGGGGACTCCTCGGCTGCGGTCATGGCGGCCACCAGATCGTCGCTGGTCACCAGCATGCGGGTGGCGACGCCCTGAAAGCGCGTGAGCGCCTGCTCGAGCTCGTCGCGGGCGGCCTGGCGCGCGGTCAGCGCTTCGAGCTCGTTACCGAGACGCGCCCACTCCTTGTCGAGCTGGGCAAGGCGCGCTTCGATCTCTGCCGGCGCCGGCCACAACCCCAGCGGCGGGCGCGGTGGATAAAGGTTCTCGAGCAGCTCGCGGGCGTTGCGGTGGCGCTCCCTCAAGAGCTGCAGGGAAACGTCGGGATCGCTGGCGGCGCGCGCCGTCATGCGCGCCACCTGCAATGCGAGCAGCACCTGCTGCTCGAGCCGCGACAGGAACTCCGCGTCATCGCTCGCGCGGCGTTCCTGGTACGCGTACGAGCCGATGGCCAGGGTGAAGAGGATAGCCGGCAGCAGCAGGCGCCACGGGTGCCAGGCGATGCGCCGGGAGATGGCGCGCCCGAGCGCGACGTCCGGTTGTTCCGGCGCAGGATTGGAAAGGCCAGAGTCGCTGGACATGCGTGGGTCCGCTTGGTGAACACCCTCCACCCCCGGTCGAGTGGCGTTCACATCGAGTGGAGTTATGGGCGAAATTTTAGCCTATCCCCGCGGCCAGCGCCGGATCAAAGGCGCGAGATAACAACGGCTTGTCAAGTTCCAGTCGTGTAATTTCTGAACTCGCGCCCGCCGCCGGTGCGGATCGCGCTCAGCGTCCCCCGCCGTCGCCCTTCAGCAGGCGCCGGATCGCCGGTGCCAGGCGCCGGCTCACCTCCACGCGATCCTCGATGCCGTCCAGGCGCACGAATTGATGGCCGTTGGCGTCACGCTCGATACCACGCACATGGGCCTTGGCCACCAGCGCGTTGCGGTGCACGCGCAGGAATCGATCGCTGAACTCCTGCTCGAGCGCACTCAGGGTATCTTCGATGATGAGCTGGCCGTCCGGATGGCGCGCGGTCACGTACTTGTGCTCGGCACGAAAGAAACGAATCTCGCCGAGCGGCAGCAGCTGCAGATTACCGTGCAAGGTGGCGCTGATGTGGGTTCGGGCGCGGCCACCGTCGCCTTCCTGTGACACCGTTTCGAGTCCCGCCAGCTGCGCGCGCGTGAGCGTGGTGGCGCGCTCGAGCGCCGCCTGCAGGCGTGGCTTGCGAATGGGCTTGAGCAGGTAGTCGACCGCGTTCGCTTCGATGGCCGCCAGCGCATGGCTGTCATAGGCGGTGGTGAAAATCACCGCCGGTGGGCGCAGGGTCGCGGCCAGGTGCCGCGCCACCTCGATCCCGTCCATGCCCGGCATGCGAATATCCAGCAGCACGATATCCGGTGCCGCCTGCTCGACCAGGCGCAGCGCGTCGGCACCGTTGTCGGCCTCGCCGATCACTTCGCCTGCGTCGAGCTCGGTAATCATGGCGAGCAGCCGCGACCGTGCCAATGGCTCGTCGTCGACAATGGCGATCTTCATGGTCGCTCCTTCAAGTAGGGAAAGCGCAGCTCGACGGTGTACTCGCCGGCCGCGATGGAAACCTCGAGGCTCGAGCCCGCGCCGAAGAACGCGCGCAGGCGCTGCACGACGTTTTCCTGCGCCATCTGGTTGCTCTCACGGGCGCTTCGGGCATTCGAGTTCGGCAGAGAATTAGTGAGGCGCAGGACAATCTCACTTTCGTCGCTGTCACCGCTTATATAGATGAATCCGCCGTGCTCCGCCGGCTCGATACCATGGTAGATGGCATTCTCAGCGAGCGGCTGCAGGGTGAGCCCGGGCAGCAGCGCATCACCGGGCAATGATTCGACATCGAAATCGGTCGAGACGCGCGCGCCCAGTCGTTGTTCCTCGATGCGCAGGTACTGCCGGCAAACCTCGATCTCGCGTTCCAGAGTGACAGGCACGCTCGCGTCGCCGAGACTGGCGCGAAACAGATCGGCGAGATCCTCGGTCACCTGCTCGGCAAGCTTCGGCGAGGTGCGCG
The DNA here is from genome assembly GCA_041581935.1 of Gammaproteobacteria bacterium. Lineage (GTDB taxonomy): Bacteria > Pseudomonadota > Gammaproteobacteria > HK1 > HK1 > JAABYT01. Next base: position 4,314 of record JBFICP010000079.1, read on the forward strand.
TGAGGCTGGCAATCGTGTTCATGCTGTTGAAGAGGAAATGCGGCCGGATACGCGATTGCAGCGCCTGAATGCGCGCCCTGGCCTCGGACTGGATTTGCGAGCGCCATTGGTGCTGAACGTAGAAATAGCGCAACGCCACTGCGGCAACGATGGCGGTAATGGCGAGATTCTTGGCGAGAAACTGCAGGTGCCACGTGTTTCCGACGGGCACCGGCGCCGGCGCGCTGTCCGAGCCACCGGGCAGTGACATGAAGTACGTGACGTCGATCACGGGCCGCGCCACCAGCCAGTACGCCGCCTCGCTGCAAACCAGGCTGACCAGCAGAATCAGCACGTATGCCGCGATGCCGGCACCGGTGTTACCGAGGGTCGAGAGCCAGCGCCGGCCGCTGCACAGCAACCCCGTGCTGCTCAGGCCCACCCACTGGATGAACAGCGAATTGAGCGCAAGATCGCGCCACCAGTGGGTGGTGTGAACGACCGGCGACAAAACCAGGACGAAAGCCAGCAACGTGCCCACCACCACGACGGTGAACACCGTGCCCATATCGCAGAAATCGGGCAGGAACAATTCGTCGTCGGGGAGATTGGCCACTCGATCCTGCATGGGCGCTCACAGCGTGCACCGGTCCACCCATTATAGTTATACTCACCGGCGCGAAATGTGCCGTCGTTCCCAAGCCCCCATCGTCGTCGGCGTGATTGACACCCGCACGACGATTACGAGCCCCTCCGACACGCCATGACCGACGACAGCGTCGACTCGAACCCCTGGTCCGGCCGTTTCACGGAGACCATGGACGCATTGGTCGAGGCCTTCACCGAATCGGTGAGCTTCGACCGGCGTCTCGCTTCCTGCGACATCGAGGGCTCGATTGCTCACGCGACCATGCTCGGTGAGGTCGGCGTGCTCACCGGCGAGGAGCGTGATGCCATCGTCGAGGGCCTGCGCGCTATCGCCGCCGACATCGAAGCGGGCCGCTTCCGCTGGTCGACGCAGCTCGAAGACGTGCACATGAATATCGAGTCCGCGCTCACCGAGCGCATCGGTCAGACCGGCAAGAAGCTTCACACGGGACGTTCGCGCAACGACCAGGTCGCGACCGACGTGCGCCTGCTCCTTCGCGCGGAGATCGACGCAATCCTGAACGCTCTCAACGCGCTTCGAGGCGCCGTCGTGGATCTGGCCGAGCGCGAAGCCGATACCGTGATGCCGGGCTTCACCCACATGCAGAGCGCACAACCGGTAACCTTCGGTCACCATATGTTGGCGTGGTTCGAAATGCTCGGACGCGACGCCGAGCGCCTGATCGAAGCGCGCCGGCGGGTCAACCACATGCCACTCGGCGCGGCGGCGCTCGCAGGAACCAGCTACCCCATCGACCGTGCGATGACCGCGAAGCTTCTGGGCTTCGACGCGCCCTGTGAGAACTCCATGGATGCGGTCAGCGATCGCGACTTCTGTATCGAGTTCATCGCCGCGGCGGCTTTGCTCATGGTGCACCTGTCGCGCATGAGTGAAGAGCTGATCCTGTGGATGTCGCCGCAGTTCGACTTCATCGACCTGGGCGATGCTTACTGCACCGGCTCGTCAATCATGCCGCAGAAGAAGAATCCCGATGTCGCCGAGCTCGTGAGAGGGAAAAGCGCCCGGGTGATTGGTCATCTGAATACTTTACTGGTGCTCATGAAAGGCCAGCCGTTGACGTTCAATCGCGACAACCAGGAAGACAAGGAGCCGCTATTCGACAGCATCGATACCGTCAAATCGAGCCTCGCGGTGTTCGCCGGTATGTTGCCGACGCTCACGGCGAAACGAGACAACATGCGCGACGCCGCCGAGAGCGGCTACAGCACGGCGACTGATCTGGCCGACTACCTCGTGCGCAAGGGCACGCCTTTCCGCGACGCCCACGAGGCTGTCGGCCGTGCCGTGCGTCTGTGCGTGGACAGTGGCCGCGACCTCCACGCGCTTTCCCTGGAGGAGCTTAAAAGTTTCTCGCCGGTCATCGAATCGGACGTCTTCGCCGTGCTGACCGTCGAGGGGTCGGTGGCGGCCCGGGATCATATCGGCGGCACGGCGCCGGCGCAGGTGCGAAAGGCGGTGAAGCGCGCGCGCAAGCGCCTCGAGGACGAGACCTGATGACCCGCGGCACCGCCGACGATCTCGAGTCGCTGCGCCAACGACTCGCCGAATTTGCCGCCGAACGCGATTGGGATCAGTTTCACGCGCCGAAGAATCTCGCCATGGCGTTAATCGCCGAGTGCGCGGAGCTGGTCGAGCACTTCCAGTGGCTCAACGAAGACCAGAGCGCGGCGCTTTCTCCCGAGAAAAGAGCCGCCGTGCGCCTGGAGATCGCCGACATCCTCATTTACCTCGTACGTATTTCGGACAAGCTGAATATCGATCTGCTGGCAGCGGCATGGGAGAAGATCGCCATCAACGAAGAGCGCTATCCCGCCGAGCAGGTGCGCGGCGACGCGCGCCGCGCCAACGAGTACGAGATCTGAAAGCCCGACTTCCACTCGAGAAATGAGACGCCGTGTCAAAGTGCTCGCCGTGCTGCTCGGCGTGCCGGCGCTGCTCGCGCTCGTCGCCGCCGTCGTGCTTCCGATGCTGGCCGACGCCAAAGTCTACAAGCGCCAGGCAACCGCGCTGGTCAAGGCGCACACGGGTTTGGACCTGCATATCGACGGTCGCGTGCGCTTGCACGTGCTGCCGCGCCTGCGCGTTACCGTCAGCGACGTTCGACTCGATAATCCGCCGGGCTTCAGCAGCGCCGATCTGGCGAGGCTTCCGTGGCTGGCCGTGGACCTCGCGCCGCTGGCGCTGCTCGCGGGGCGCATCGAGCCGCATGCCATCGTCGCGAGCGGCCTCACGCTGAACCTCGAGCGTGACCGGGAGGGACGCGGCAACTGGGAGATCGCGACCGACGCGGAGCAAGGCGGCACCGCGAAACGAGCCGGCATCACCGACTCACCACTGGCGGCGATGGCTGCCGGTACGTTCGAGCTTCGTGATGCCACGCTTCACTGGCGAGATCACACGCGTGACGAAACGATCACCGTGCCGTCGATCAACCTCGAGACCAGTGCGCTCGACGTCAACGGTCGCATCGACACGGTGCGCCTGCAGGTGACGTTGCCGGGCGGCACCGCGCGCATCGAGGCTCGCGGTGAGGCGACGCTCACCGCGGCCGGTGACGGATTCACCATGCCCGATGTGACCGCGACATTTCGTGATCTCAGGCTCGGCGATATGCGGCTCGATGGCACGCTCAACACGCGGCTCACGGCGGATTTTGCCGAGCAACGCCTGAATCTGGATTCGCTGCGGGTGTCCGGGCGCGCCGAGGCAGGCGACGACCGGCAGATGACGGTGGCGATCACCACCGGGCTCGACTTCGACCTCGCCCGGCAACGACTCGAGCCGAATGCGCTGACGGTCACGATTCCGGCTTACTCACTGGCCGGATACACCGGCGACGTGCAGCTGGGGGGTCGGCTCTCGGGCGATCTGCGGGCCGGCACGTATGCAATCGAAAACCTGCAGGGCAGTGGTAACGCGGGTGCAGAAGGAGCGGCAGAGCCGAGCGTCGCATTCACCCTCGGCGGCGCGCTCGAGGCCGACCTCGAGCGGCAGCGGTTTTCCGCGCCGGGTCTTGAAATCAGCGGAAGCGTCGACGGCGATCGGCTGCCGTTTCGATTCGCCGCCGACCTCGACGTGTCGCCCCGCACGCGGACGCTGGATGCGGCGGGCCTGCATGTTTCCATCCGGGACTGGCGCATCGACGGCGCAACCGGCGTGCGCGTCGCCACGTCTCCGCCCGGCGTGCAGGGCGTGCTCGCCGTGCGGATTCAAGACCAGCCGTTGGCCGGAAGCTTCGCCGTTACCAGGGCACAAGCGAACGCCGACGGTCTTGATGTGCGCTTCGACGTGGTTGCCGACCTCGACATCGTAGATACCGAATACGTCCTGCGCGGGCGCAACGCCATGGTGCTGCGCGCCCGGGTGCTTCCCGCGTCCGCGATCGGCGCCTGGCAGGTCGAGGATCTGGAGCTGGGTGTCCGCATGACCGACGCATCGTTTGCCGATGGCGACGTCATCATCCGAGTGCAGGCGGATCTCGAAGTGAATACCAACGATCAATTCGTGCGCACGGAAAATCTGCGCGTCGCCCTCGACGACAGTCGTATCGTCGGATACGTGCGTGTTCGAGGTTTCGACAAGCCGGCGGTGCATATCGAACTCGAGGCCGACACTATCGATGCCGACCGTTACCTGTTGCCGGCAGCCGCGCGCACGACACAGGCCACACCTGCAACACCGGTCGCCGCATCCATCGACGCGATTCGCGCGCTGGACGTGACCGGTGAAGTGCGCGTGCGCTCGCTGACCCTCGAGGGCGTGCAGATGCAAGACGTCCGACTCGTCTCTAGCGGCGACAACTCTAGAACCAACGGAAATCGGTGATCAATGCCCGTACCTCCCGCTTTCAGTGAAAGGCTGTTGACGTGGTACCGAAAACACGGACGCAAGGATTTACCGTGGCAGCAATCACGGGAGCCATATCGCGTCTGGGTCTCGGAGATCATGCTTCAGCAGACACAGGTGCAGGCCGCCATACCCTACTTCGAGAGTTTCATGCGCCGGTTTCCGGATGTCCGCACGCTTGCGGCGGCGCACGTGGACGAAGTGCTGCATATCTGGAGCGGTCTCGGCTACTACGCCCGCGCGCGCAATCTGCATCGGGCCGCCAATGCAATCGTCGATGAGCACGGCGGCGAGCTGCCGCGAACGATGGATGCGTTGATGGCCTTGCCCGGCATCGGACGCTCGACGGCCGCCGCGATTCTCGCGCTCAGTCATGGTGACCGGCACGCGATTCTCGACGGGAACGTCAAGCGCGTGCTGTGCCGTTATCACGCCATCGAAGGATGGCCCGGCTCGAGCAGCGTCGCGTCTCGACTGTGGGCAATCGCCGAGGCGCACACGCCGCACGCGGAGCTGTCCGCCTACACCCAGGCGATCATGGATCTCGGCGCCACGGTGTGCACGCGCACTCAGCCGCGTTGCGTCGACTGCCCGCTGAACGGTGACTGCCTGGCGCTCGCCGAGGGACGCGAGGCGATGCTGCCACAGCCGAAGCCGCGCAAGGCGACACCTATTCGTGAGACGGTTTTCGTCATCGTCCGCGACCCGCGCGGACGCGTGCTCTTGGAGCGGCGTCCGCCCGCCGGCGTCTGGGGTGGGCTGTGGAGCTTTCCCGAGTGCGAACCCGGAACCGACGTGGTGCGCTGGTGCCAGAAGCACTTGGGCCTCTCGGTACAATCGGCGGTGCAGCTGGATGCGCTGCGGCACACCTTCAGTCATTTCAGGCTCGACATCACCCCGACACTGGTCAACATCGCGTCGAGCGCGACGGCGGTGAATGACGATGGCGACCGCCAGTGGTACGAGCACGACGGCGCCGAGCGCATCGGCCTCGCCGCGCCGGTCACGCGGCTACTCGAAGACCTGCCATCCCTGGTAGATTAACGGCAACTTCGATCGGGATTGTGGCCGGCGCCCTGCTGTTGAAGCCGAGCTACCCGACTCGCGAATATTGCTGGGCGCGTGTGCACCCGAAGGGACCGCTACCAATGGCCAGAACCGTTCACTGCATCAAGCTCGGCAAGCAAGCCGAGGGCCTCGACTTCGCCCCCTACCCGGGCGAGCTCGGCCAACGCATTTTCGCGCAGGTTTCCAAGGAAGCCTGGCAACAGTGGCTGGGGCTCCAGACCATGCTCATCAACGAGCAGCACCTGAGCCCGGTGAACCCCGAGCACCGCAAATACCTCGAAGAGCAGATGGAGAATCACTTCTTCGGCGAGGGCAGCGACCGCCCGGAAGGCTACGTGCCCCCCGACGAATGCTGATTGCGCCGCCAGCTTGACTAGTCCGACGCCGGCGGATTAAATACCGGCCCTTACCCGCCTACCCCATCCATGGCCAGGTAGCTCAGTCGGTAGAGCAGTGGACTGAAAATCCGCGTGTCGGTGGTTCGATTCCGCCCCTGGCCACCATCGATCAATCAGTTATTCCCTGCGCGACGACTAGCGTTGTCTAATAAATGCCCGTTGTCTAATATCGCTACGTCTCAAGGGGCTCAGTGAGCGGCATTACTTCAGTGGGTTTTCGCTTGTAGACGCGGTTCAGTGTGCGTAGATCTTGATGCCCAAGTAGTTTGTCGTCTTCAGTATCGCTTTCTGCCTTCGCACGAATGTCATGGAAGTTAAAGTGTGTGCCGCCTCTATCTAGGTGTTTGCGCATCACACGATTCCACATTGCCCGAAAGCCCGAGCCGGTGTATCGCTGACCATCCCGGCGGCAAATCAGATAGATCGAGATCATATCTCCGCGGGGAGTCCGTGCTTGCTCGACGGCGACTCTGAGTTCGGGCGTCCATTTGAAAAGCATCTCCTTCCCAGTTTTCCCTGAGGATGACGAATTGGTAACGGGTCAAAAGGAGTTTTTATTCGACAATGCGGCCGAGCAACTTAGTATGAGATCCCTTCTTACGGATTTTCCACGTCGCATCGCATCCTACAACGAGGGTGTCTCCTTTGGCGAGATCTTCCGGTCTATCTGCAATGAGACGCCCGCAACCAAGAGCTTGATTGAACAATCCCTGATTGAGCTTCGTAATGCGAAAGAGATTGATGTAAGAGGTGAGTTCGGGGAGGTCCGCAGCCGGTCATCAACGATTGATGACAAAGACAAATTGAGTATTCCTAGTCAGTTTTTGCTAATTTGATGGACGAGTATCCATTGGGTCGTCTGACAGACGAGCTTTAGGCCGACAGACAGCCTTAGAGCTACTCGGTAGGCTCATCCCCGTACCGAGAACCGTCTGGCAATCGCTGACCGAGGTACAGGCCCCGACTGGGTGACTGGGCGGGGTTTCAGTTGCCTAGAGGCCGCCCTGCGGCGAGGCAGGTCATACCAACTCGGCCTCGAAGTGTCAGGCGGGACCGGGCAGATAGCGCAAATGCGAACAGTGCCGTCACCAGACCGAAAGCTGCGACATGACCAAAATCGTGAATGGCCAACGCGGATCGAAGGCTGGCATCCGGGTCGGGCGCTGCCATGACGGCGGCGGCGATGACTGCGCACGCCGCGAATGCAGTCCAACGCCACATTCTCATCGATCCGAGCATTTCAATAAACGCACCCGCACACCGTCGGCAGGCTTCTGCAATTGGGAATCACGTTGCAACCCTTTGAATCCTGCAAATCTTGTCTAATCTTTGAAGTTCAGAGATTGCCAGCTATCCACTGCTGCCAGCGCCAAAAGTCATGCGCGCCAGCTGATCGGCGGTAAGCGGCTTGACCGACTCCACGGGGGTGGCAATGGCGCCGGGGACCTGCAAACGGAACGTCTTGCGTCTGGCGATAGGGCCCACCGCCATGCGATAGCGCACCGACGCGCTCTGCTTCAATGGCTGGCTGCGCAATAAATGTTTGAACATGAATCATTTTCGTCGCTTGCCAATGCCAAACAGAACATGGAGCATTGCCGATAGGACGTACACCGGCGCCGGCAATACAGCTCCTTGGAGCCATCTCACACTCGAGGAGTATGTAACAAGGCACGACAAACAAACGACCTCAGTAGCCGCGACTTTCCCGCAATGAGCGAGGGTTCAACCGCACAACCCTCATGGTCGGGTGCCCTCATCGTCGCTGAAATGTTTTTGGTCAACGCATCTATATCGAGAAAGGGCAGTCTTTTTACCATCAGATAAAAGAGCAACCATCCCGAAGTATTATTTATGAACACATCGTCAACAGAATCCCGCAAGAAGGTTAGCCGAGAATTTCTCCTTCCCGCAATTTCGCTGATATTCCTAATTTTCGTTTTCGCGTTGGGCTGGGGGATTGCCATTGGCCATTACGAGCTATTCCCATTTTCCATCTTAAAACAGACGATTGCCTTCGTGCGCGGAGATCCATTTGAGAAGACGACTCTGTCTGAGAAGATTCAGAATGAGGTCGGTGGCGTGCCCGCCAGGTTTTTACACTCTCGCATCGATACCTTCGCTCGTAGCGAGTACCGAGAGATTCAAGGTTTTGAGAGCTTGTTCGCCACAGACCGGCAACGCCCGGTTTTCATCTCGCACACGAATGAAGGCGCCTATCTCATGTACGGCATATTTGAGTTCACTGATGGAAGGTATGGCGCGATGCTTCTCGACAACTCGGGCACAATCCTTCGATATTGGGTTTTCGAGCAGCCTTCAGATAATAATGAGTTGAATCCCGTCAAAGGCGGATTTCTACCAAACGGCTATGTCGTGTCCAATGCCTTCTACTCGCTCCAGGTCAAAGACTATTGTGGAAATGATGTATGGGCGATCCATGACGGTCACTTCCACCACTCGGTCGA
>JBFICP010000080.1:0-12510 GCA_041581935.1 Gammaproteobacteria bacterium
CCGTCCCGGCTCCGCGTGGTGCGGAGCGAAGCTGTTGGGGTGTGAGTGGGTCATCAGGCGCGGCGCCTCGATGGCGTCCTGGATGGGCATGCCGAAGCACAGGTGATTGAGCAGCATCTGCAGGTTGGCCTGCACCTGGCTGTCACCCCCGGGGGTACCGAAGGGCATGACCCAGCGGCCGGGGACACGCGCCAGGCAGGGGTTGGGCGTGAGTCGCGGCCGTTTTCCCGGGGCGAGGCACGATGGATGGCCGCGGACCGCCCAGGATTGCGCGCCTCTCGATGACACGGCGAGACCGGTGCCGGGGACAATCGGCGTATCCCAGCTGGTGTCCGAAGGTGTCGAGCAGAATGCATTTCCGTGCGCGTCGACCACGGCGACGATGGAGGTGTCGGCGGGCATTCGCGCCGGCTTGTCGGCCACGGTCACCGGGGACACATAGGCTTCGTGGCCGGGGATGATTCCCGGATGGGGCAGCCCGGGTGACGCGGTTCGCGGATCGATGCGTTTTCTCTGTCGCACCGCATAGGCTTCGCTCATCAGCGTGTCGAGGGGCACCTCGACGAAGTCGGGATCGCCCAGGTAGCCCTCACGATCGGCGAAAGCCAGCTTGATGGTCTCGGCGATGGTGTGCAGGTAGGCATCGGAGTTGTGCCCGAGCGAGCCGGGATCGAGACCCTCGACGGTCGCCAGCGCTTCGAGCAGCATCGGACCCTGACACCAGGCGCCACAGGTGTGCACCTCGACCTCCTCGCCATTGAGACGGAAGCGCCTGAACACCGACGGCAACACCTGGCAGTGGAAGCCTTCGAGATCGCCGGCGGCCAGCAGGCCGTCGTGCTCACGCTGATGGGCAAGGATGCGGGCGGCGATGTCGCCCCGGTAAAAGGCGTTTCGAACCGCCTCGAAACCGGCCGCCCGGTCATCGCCGGCGGCCTGCTCTTCATCGCAGAGGAACTGAAGCGTCGCACCGAGATCCGCCTGCACCAGGCGGTCGCCGAGCGCCGGCACCTCACCGCCCGGCATCCAGAGGGCGACATTGTCCGGCCAGTGCCGGAACTCGTCGGCGTGCTGGCGCACGTAGTCGAGCATCACCTGATGGCGTGGAAAACCCTGCGAGGCATACTGCACGGCACGCGCGGCCACGTCGCGGTAGCGCATGGTGCCCCAGCGCGAGAGCGCCTGCAGGCACGCGTCGGGGGCGGCCGGCACCACGGTGCGCCGCACGCCGAGCGGGATGGTGCCGCCGTGCGCGGCGATGAATCCGTCGACGTCGAGGGCCCGCGGCCAGCCGCCGACACCGGCGATCGTCCACGTCTCCTGAGATTCCGCCAGATTGACGATCATCGGTGCGACCCCGGCGATGCTCACCTGGTCGCTGTAGACCACGCCCAGCGTGAGGATCGCCGCGACACCGGCGTCGATGGCATTACCGCCGCCCTCGAGCACCTCGAAGGCGGCAAGCGCAGCCAGATCGTGGCCGGCGCTGACGGCATAGTGATGTCCCAGGGATACGGGTACGACTGACATGGCTTCTCGTATTCGATGCTTGGACTTCGGTCCGGCCTCGAGCCCGCGCGTGCCGGGTCTGAGCGAGTCTATCCGATTCCGGCGGTCGCGGCCTCCCGGGAGCGCGCCCCCCAGGGCCTCGTCTTCGGGGCGCAGTTCACAAGATGGTCAAAATTGCGCCCCCGGGCCCGTAAGGCCTACGGATTCGGGGGGCCCGTGCCGATATGTACCGTTACGGCAAATAGCGAGACAGACCCGTGCCACCAAGCGACCCGATCCCCGCCGCCCGCGAGCGTCTGGCCGACCAGGTGTCGGCCCAGAACCTGCGACTGATCGACGACATCGCCGCGTTGATTCGAGACAACGAGGCGCGTGGCGTGTTGAAGTCGAACGAGACGTTGATGCAGAGCACGCTGCTGTGCTGTGAGACAATGCAGAATCGTCTCGATATCTTCCTCGCTACCCTCAAAGAGGTTCTCAAGGAATTCGGCGGCGCCAACTCCGAGCTCGGCCCGGCGGAGCTGAAAGAGCTGGTCGGCGAGTTTTTCCGATCCGACGACCCTTTTTTCAGAGAGCAACTCGCAGGTGTGGTCGCCACCATCGGCGCGCCGGACGTGGTCGAAAAGCTGCACAACAAAGTCGACAGAACCCGCGCACATGTTCTGACCCGGCTTGGCGTCGAGATCGACATTCTTTGCCGACGACTCACGACGAAAAAACCCATGTTCTGGCAGTCAACGTCTTTCGCCAAAGGTGTTCTTATCGCCGAGATTGCGTGCAGTCTTGCAACAGTCTGGTACGCCTACTTGTGGATTCACAACCCAACGACCAGCATCAGCGTACAGATGATCGTGACAGGCTCGCTCGTGTACCTGCTTGGTCGTTTTCGTAGGCATATCGAGGCGAACTACTAGCCGTGTCACCGTCGTAGCGGTACACGCGCACGTACCGCTCCTTGCCGCGAATTTGAACGTCGTCGACGAAGCTGATCGACCGCGGAGAACTCACCCGCTCGGCAGTCTCCTGATCCATCAGCAGGTAGGTGTCAAAGCGCTTGTTGAGCTGCTCGAGCCGGGCGGCCAGGTTCACCGCGTCTCCGTGCACCGTGTATGACACGCGGCTGTCCGAACCTACGTTTCCCGCGGTGACCGATCCTGTCGCTATGCCGATTCGGGTTCGAAGCCCCGTTCCAGCGAATCTTTTCTCAGTGCAAAGTTGCTGAATCGCCAGCGCAGAACGAATTGCGGATTCCGCATGGTCCGGATCTTCGACCGGAAGATTGAACGTAGCGAGCATCGCATCACCCTGAAACTGCGTGATGACGCCGTGGTTTTTCTCGATCACCTCGACGACCGCCGAGAAGTATTCGTTCAGCATCTCGACGATTTGTTCCGGCGGCATCTGCTCTGCAATGGTCGTGAAACCTTCGATATCGGCATACAGAATCGTCGCGATAGCCGAGCGTGGTTTGAGATCACCATCGTTCGAAAGTATTGCTGATGCGACTCTCTCCGGTATGTAGCGGCCGAATGTCTCTCTGATGAGTGCCCGTTCGCGCAGCCCTCTCACCATGCCGTTGAAGCCGCTCGCCAGACGTCCGGTCTCGTCATTGCTCAGCACGGGGACGGTAACACTGAGGTCATTGTGACGCACCCGTGTGAGTGCTGTTTCGATTGACCGAATGGGGCCAATCAGACTTCGTGCAACGAAAACCAAGGTTACGCACAAGCCCAAGGCGCTTGCAGCGATGTCCTGAACCAGAACACTTCGCTCGGTGGTCATGTCCCGTTCGAACACGTGCAGGACGATCAAGCTTATCGGAAGCAGCGTGGTAACACCGAAAGCGGCCAACAGCCTTTGTAGAAGGCTCGCCCCAGCAGCGCGTACCAGCTTGCCCCGACTCTGGAAAATGTGAAGCCTGAGGACGGCTTCGTAGTCGATCATCACGAAGTAAGTCAGGGTGGTGTAATACAGCGTATGAAGTATCGGAAGCCACAGCCGTTCGTTGCGGGTGAGTAACGAGTCGATATCGAAGCCGAGAATCTCGGGTAGCAGCACGAACTTGGCGACCGCCAGGACGCTGATCACTGCTGCCATGTAAGAGGTGCAGACGAGTCCGAGCTTGGCGACACGGCGCGCGGGAAGCGCACCGTCGGCAGGACCGAGAAGGTACCGGCGTATCGGCCGGAAGATGAAGTGGGCGCCGGCAACGCTCAGCGCGACGAGCAGCAGGGCTGTCGGAAGAAAGCGACCCAAGGGGATTTCATAGATGAGTGCAAAGCACAGATCCACGATGGCGACGGTCAGCATGGACAGATAAAACTGTCCAATCAACCATGAGCTTTTACGCGTGTGCGGCAAGGTCGGACGGGAGGTTACGCAGGTGGTGTCGAGAAGAGTCGTGCGGCCGGTAGGGGCGGAGACCACACTGGTGCAGCGTGGTCCCCGGCCGTGAGGCTACCGACCATAGCTCGACATGTAACTGTAATGCTGCCACAGGCACTGGGAGCGCGCCTGGTTCGGCTCGGTGGCGCTTTTGGCTTTTTCGAGGCATTGCTCGAGCTTGTCCTCGCCCGCGGCGCGCACGGTGCCAGGTGCCGCGAATGCAGCCATTACCGTGCTCAGCACGACCAAGGCCACAAAGTTACTCTTTTTCACCATCGTCATCATTGAACTCCATGTTGCTGATCAGAGGATCGATGCCCGGGGGAACCGGTATACGGGCCACTTCGTCCACTTTTCGAGGTGTGCAGGTTAGCTCTAAGAGCGTCAAGAGGCCGTGAAGCATCCGTGAAGGGCAGGTGAAGAGTCGGGCTGGCGCTCTCTCAGCTCATCGGGGCCTCGGGGCGAGCGCCGATCTGGGCACGGCCGGAGCGCGGGAACTCGATGCGCACGTCGAAGTTTTCGCCATCCTCGTCACGAATGTTCGATATACCTTCGTAACGGAGCAGCGCCCTGGTTCTCGCATCGTAGTGGACAAGAACCGGAGGAACAAACATCTGCAGGAGCACGGACTTAACGCGCAGCTGGAACACGAACTCGCCTGGCGGCTGCTCTTTCGCTTTGGAGATCTCGAATGTATAAAAATCCAGCTGGCTCGGGATGAGAAACTCGCGATCGAGAACCTCTCCATTTACCAGGCTCGTCCAGTTCTGCTCGATGAAGCGGTCGAATCCGGCGTCAATGATTCCATTGCGCGGGCTTTCAACATACGCCTCCTGCACCTCCGCATTGATTACCGGACGAAAGTGAATCTTGAGTCGTTCGTCGGTGCCGCTGGCGCCTTCCACGTGACCGTTTTCCTCGTTGATGAGATGGAAATCGGGCATTACCAGGCTTTTGCGATAATCGATGTGCTTTTCCGCGAACACCCTACCAGCGGTATCTTTATAGGTGACCGTCGACTTGGCCACACGCCCGTTCTCGTTTACTTCACGATGTGTCTCGGAGTAGAGGAGCTTTCCCGTCTGCTTGTCGTAAGCATATCCGACACGGGTCATGACCTCGGCATGAACGTTTTCGAATGCGATGGTCATGAACGCGGCGGCGAGAAGCGCGGTGGATATCGAAAATTTTCTCATTTCAGTGCATTCCAATTGTAAGAGACCTTAGCCTCGCTTATGAACTTTCCGGCTCGCTCCACGCGGCCCGAGCCAGAATGTCTCGACGCTTCCTCGGCTGCCGTGCAGAGCGATCAGGACGTATACGGTCGATGCAATGTTGCCTGCGATCAGTATCAGAACAATCCAGAGCGCAGCCTTCTCGGGGCGCGTCTCGCGCCAGAAAACCCAGCAGGAAAAGAGCGCAAACCCGACATAGATGTCGATCAGGGTCGCGACGCCCCAGGGATTCTGCAGAAGCCTTGGACCATCGATGGAAAACTGGCCGGCCACGGTCGCGTACATGACGGCGATGAAGACCGTCGCAAACCCGATCCAGGCGATGATGCTGACGTACCGCAGATTCACGACGTCTCCCGACTCCGTCTCAGGCGCTCGATTCCGGGCGCTCGAAGCAATAGTGAGCGACCCACCACTGCTGACCGCCCTGATAGCCGAACAGCTCGGCGCACGCCATGAAAAAAATGCGCCACCGCATCCACCACTGCATGGTGTTTTCGGCACCATAGGTCTCCGACAAAATCGGCCAGATTTTTTCGCGCCTGAGATCCATGTTCCTCAGCCAGGCGTTGGCGGTCTTCTCATAGTGCACACCGCTCCAGCGCCACGAATTCCTTATCTTGAGGTGCTCCTGGAATCGCAGAGGCAGATCTTCACTGGGCATGATGCCGCCGGAGAAGAAGTGGCGGCTCATCCAGTCGTCCTCGCCCTGGTCGACAAACTCGTAGGGCATGATGCGGTGACAGAAAATGTGCATGAAGAATCGTCCGTTCGGCAAAAGCCAGTCATGCACGCGCCGGAAGAGCTCGCGGTAGTTGCGCATGTGCTCGAACATCTCCACCGAGACGACCCGGTGGAATCGACGGTCGGTTGAGAATTCGTTCATGTCCGCCGTTATGACTTCGATATTGGTGATGCCGCGTCTCAGGGCCTCTCTCGATATGTGCACCCGCTGAGATCGAGAATTCGAGACTGCGGTTATGCTCGCATTCGGATAGTGCTCTGCCATCCAGAGCGTCAATGACCCCCACCCGCAGCCGAGCTCCAATATCTGCATTCCGTCCTCGATCGCGGCTCGCTCGCAGGTGATGCGCAGGGCCGCTTCCTCTGCGTCGTCGAGACTGCTCACCTCGTTCGGCCAGTAGCAGCTGCTGTACTTGCGATGACGTCCGAGTACTTCGGCAAAAAACGCCGCAGGCACTTCATAGTGCTGCTCGTTTGCCTTATGGGGAACCGGCGCAATGTTGGCCCTGTCGAGCGCGGCGATGAACTCTTCTGTGTTGCGCGCCATACGCTCGCAGTCGTGCGCAGCGATCTCGTTCAGTCGCTGCCTGAGCAGTCTGCGTATACCCTGGCGGATCAGCACGTCCGGAATCCAGCCTTTCTCGGTCCAGTCAATTGCCAGGGCGGTTGCCGAGGTCATGTCGGTTGCTCCTCTGTCGTCTTTGCGGGTGGAAATGGGAAAAATTCGTTGGTCGTTTCCTGGTAGCGCCTGTAGGCGTCGCCGCGGCTCCTGATCGCCTGCCGCTCGGTGTACGGAATGCCGGTGATGCGCGTGAGGAACACGTACATGACGGCGACACCGGCAATCGTTACCCACCACCAGTCCGAGCCGAGGCCGATGGATACGTAGGCCCACCAGTGCAGCCACTCGAAGAAATAGTTCGGATGACGCGAGTAACGCCACAGCCCGTCCTTGCAAACCTTGCCGCGATTGCGCGGGTCGCGGCGAAATCGATTGAGCTGTCTGTCGGCGATAACCTCGCCGAGAATGGCAGTTACCCAAATGGCGATACCCAGCCAGTCATTCCACGCGAGGGCCGGAACCGGCGACTGTGCGGCAGCCCACATCGGCAGGGCGAACATGACGCCCCACAGCGCCTGGATCTGAAAGAACGCAAACATGACGGGCTGCGTCCACCCTCCGAGGCTCTCTCGCAGGCTTCGATAACGTCCATCCTCGCTCTCCCGCAACACCCTCGAGGCCAGATAAACGCCGAGCCGCGCGCCCCAGATGCCGACGAGACTCGCAATGACGACTCCGCGCAGCGGGTCGCCCGTGCTAACACCGAGCGCGAAGTACACACCGAGCACTCCGGTGCCGAAAGCCCAGGCGACATCCACGATACCCGCATTTTTGGTAATGACCTGGGCGAGCCACAGCAACGCCATGATGACGGCGAGAACCAGCCAACCGACCAGTAACATATGGAGGTCCGGCATCATCCGCACTCCTGTCGCAGCGGCGTGGCCGCGTCGGCGCCCTCGGCCAGCGCGTGGTTGCGCTCGAGGCGATAAATCGCAGCCAGTATCACCGGCATGGCAATCAGCCACTCCACCCCGACGGCGATGAGCGACGGCACGGTGTCGGTCAGCACGACGGCGCCGAGCTTCGATCCGCTCCAGTAAGCGAACGGGCCGACGATGGCGCCGAGCAGCGCGCCGAGCAGAAAGCGTCCGCGCAGCCAGCCGAGGGAGTGACGCAAGGTCGCGGCGAACCCCAGCCAGAGGGCGACCATCCACAGCGTGCTGGGCGCGCCCAGCTGTGCGTATGACGGGAAGCTCATGAAGCCACCGAGCACCAGCATCGAGTCGAGAAAGTATCCGAGCCCGCCGGCGGCGAGTAACACCTTGAGCTCGACGCCCGCCGACGACCTCGTCGCCGCGATGTGCATCGCGAGCCATACCGACACGAATATCGGCCCGAGGTAAGGCATTCCGTAAGCCGCCCCCAGAACCGAGGCGAACCAGCCGATTTGAACGGCCACCAAATTGACCCAGGTGCGATTCATGCGCATACCCTCTGTTCGACGGCCGGCGGTAGTGGCGGCAACAGGGGCGCCGCGCGGCATGCCGGCTTGTGCAGCAGCATCTGGACGTCGCCGAGGTAGCGCTCCTCGAAGCCTGCTTCGCAATAGCAAAGGTAGTATTCCCACATTCGAATAAAGCGCTGCGAAAGCCCGAGCGCGCGCACGGCGTCCAGGCGCTCGTTGAAGCGTTCACGCCATAGCCTCAGGGTGGTCGCGTAGTGAGGACCGATATCCTCCATGTGAACCGCCTTCAATTCCGACTTCGAGCCCATGGCAGCGAGCAACGAACCGATGGAGGGGACGCAGCTACCCGGAAATATGTACCGGCGAATGAAATCATTACTGCGCAGGTACTGCTCGTAACGCTGGTCAGGCATCGTGATGGCTTGCAAGAGCATCGCGCCGTCGTCGGTGAGCAAATCCGAGCACTTCTGGAAGTATCCGGCAAGGAATTCGTTCCCGACGGCTTCCACCATCTCGATGGAAACGAGCTTGTCGTAGCGTCCCGACAGATTTCGATAGTCTTCCAGCAGAATCTCGATGCGATCGCCGAGACCCGCACGGTCGATTCGCTCGCGTGCAAACTCGAACTGCTCCTTAGAGATGGTCGTCGTCGTCACCCGGCACCCATAATTTTCCGCCGCATGCATCGCGAAGCTGCCCCATCCCGATCCAATCTCGAGGAGATGGTCGCCGGGAGAGATGTTCAGCTTTCGGCAGATTCGATCGAGCTTGGCTACGGACGCTTCGCGCAGTCTGGTTGACGCGTCGTCGAAGATGCCGGCGGAATAGGTCATTGTCTCGTCGAGAAAGAGCGAAAAGAAGGCGTTGCCTAGATCATAGTGCTCGTGAATGTTTCGTCGGCTGCCGGCACGCGTATTGGCGCGCAGCGCGTGCCGAAAGCGCGCGAACGCGTTGGCGATGCCTGCGAATCCCGATTCGACGCCGTCCACGATCGACATGTTGCGCACGAACAGCCGTAACAGCCCCGTCAGGTCGCTGCACTCCCAGCGGCCGTCCATGTACGCGCGTGCGGCGCCGAGACTCCCACCGGTGGTGAACGCGAGATAGACGCCGGGGTCGAGAATGCGAAGCACGATGCGCGTGGCGCCACCGTCCCCCACCTGCCACCGGCCCCAGGGATCCTCGACACTCAACAGCCCGCCGGTGAGGCTCATCAGACGCTTTCGAATCAATCGACGTGCCAAGTACGAAGGTCCGGTGCGCCGTGTCGGCTTTTCGTGAGCCTCTCGAACGTCGAGCGTGGGACTTCTTCCAATCATCTGCGAGCCTCTCGCGGTATGCCGTGCTTGGGGTGGGTGTAAAAAGGCACGCGTTTGCGCCACAGCAGCAACGCCTGCCAATAGATGGCCAGAATGACCCGGCCCGTCATGAAGGGATACCAGGCGAGCACGCGCGCCAGTGACCGGCCGGTTATCGGCACGGCGTCGAGGTGCATGCTGGCATCGAACGTTTTGTGGTCGGACTCGTAGCTCTCCATGTGCACGTTGAGCGACTCACCCGGCACGGAAAATTTCCACGCGTAGTCCTGCTCCATTGGCATAAAGGGCGACACGTGAAAATCCTTTTTCAATTCGAATCGAAGATGCGCGGCGTCACGTGGCTTTGACCGCGCGTCGAGAACATAGCAATGCCTTTCGCCCCAGGGCGTATTGTTGATTTCTGCGACCACCGCTTCGACTCGCGCTCCGCTCGCATCCCAGCAGTAGTAGAAGCTCACGGGGTTCATGCAGTAGCCGAAGTAGCGCAGATGCGTGAGCAACGCGATGCGGCCTTCCGGCCGTCGGCCCGTTCTCTGCTCCACCAACGCTCGCACTTCGGAATCAAGCGATCGGGCCCGATCCCCGAGGTGATCCCGGCGATCGAACCAGGCCGGCGCCGGCCTGCTCGCAGACCAGAACCATCGCCCCTCGAACACGCGCTCGAGCTCGGACAGATCCAGATACATGAGGAACAGGCGGTAACGGAAATCGTGAGGCTTTGGCGACATGCGCCTGTGCCTGACCCAGCCCTCGTAAATTCTGCTGTTCATGCCGCCAGGCTCACGTCGAACGCGTCACACACGGCCAGCGCACTGCGCACGCCGTCCTCGTGAAAGCCGTAACCCCAGTACGCACCGCAGTAGGATATCCCCCGGCGCCGCAGCAGCGACGCGTGATTGGCCTGGGCCTGATCACGACCGGGCGTGAAAAGCGGATGCTGGTAACGTATGCGGCGTATGATGCGCGACGGCTCGATGCTCCCGGACTGATTGAGGGACACACAGTATGTTTCGCGGCTTCTGAGCCCCTGCAGCTTGTTCATGTTGTAAGTGACGGTCACCGCGTTTTCCTCCCGGCCTGGAATTCGATAGTTCCAGCTCGCCCATGCCTTACGCCGGGCCGGCAGCAAACTCGAATCGGTGTGCAGGACCGTTTCGTTGATCTGGTAGGGAAAGTGGCGGAGGAGCTCTTGCTCCTCGCTGTCGGCGTCGGCAACGAGCGCGAGGCTCTGATCCGCATGACAGGCCAGCACCACCTCGTCGAAGCGCTCCCGTCGGCCATCCGCCAGGGTGACCTCGACCCCAATCGGGACGCGCCTCACGGCGACTACGGGAGTGTTCAGATGAATGCGATGTCTGAACGGCGCGGTCAAGGGACCCACGTACGCTTGCGACCCTCCGGCTACCGTTCTCCAAGTGGGTCGTCCATTGACCCGAAGCATGCCATGATTTTTCAGAAACTCGACCACGAAGCGCATGGGAAACTGGCGAAAACGCCGCGCATCGCAGGACCACAGGGACGCGCCCAGCGGTGCCAAGTAATGCTCGACGAACGTAGCGCTGTAGCGGTGACGCTCGACATACGACGCCACGCTCACCGTGTCGTCCAGTCCGGCCGCCAGATGAACCGGCGCGTCGCGATTGAAGCGTAGGATCTCGGCGAGCATTCGCCAGAATGTCGGCCGGATGAGATTACGTCGCTGCGCGAACAATGAGTCGAAGTTCGTGCCATTGTATTCGAAGCCGGTCTTCTCGCAGTGAACGCTGAAGCTCATGTCCGACTCACGGGATTCAACTCCGAGCTCCCGGAACAGCTTGCACAGATTCGGATAATTCACTTCGTTGAAAACGATGAATCCGGTATCGACAGCGAACGTCTTGTTCTTCTCGCTAATCCGAATCGTGTTGGTGTGGCCTCCGATATAGCTCGCCGACTCGAAAACGGTTATTTCATTGCGGCGACTGAGTATTCGTGCCGCCGTCATTCCGGCGATACCGGTACCCACAACTGCGATTTTCATTTCGCTGCGCCCCCTCGACCGCCAGCGAGCACGTGCTTGGGCACGGGGCGAAGGCCATCGATGACGCCAAGCATGCAGAGCGCCTTCAGAGCGTAATAGCTGATGTCGATCTCCCACCACCGAAATCCCTGGCGAGCAGCCACCGGATAGTAGTGGTGATTGTTGTGCCAGCCTTCTCCCAGCGTAATGAGCGCCAGCCAGAAATTATTCCGGCTTTGATCGCTCGTCGGGAATCGCCTGCTGCCGAATCGATGTGCAATCGAATTTATCGAATACGTCGCGTGGTAGAGCACCACTGTCGAGACCAGAAACCCCCAGACGAACATCTGTGCACCGTCGGTACCGAGCCCGGGATAGTTCGATTCCAGCACTACGCCGAGTGCGTAACAGCTCACGCCGAGAAGAAGAAATGGAATGAAGTCCCACTTCTCCAGAATCTTCAGCTCGGGATATTTGAGCCAGTCCTTGACGCGATGATGCTGTGTTTGGAAACTCCCGCGCGTCAGGAACCACAGCGTGTGACTGAACAGAACCCCTCGGTGGTCGGGTGAGTGGGGATCGTTGGCGGTATCGGCAGTCAGATGGTGTTCCCGATGATGCGCGGCCCACCACAGCGGGCCCCTCTGGCCGGCCGTGCATCCCAGCAATGCCATGACGAATTGCGTCATGCGTCCGGCGCGGAACGCCCTATGGGAGAAGTAGCGGTGGTAGAACGCCGTGACGAAGAACATTCGCAGCAGATACAGCGTCACGGCCACCGTTACGGCGGCCACGCTTGCACCTACCTGCAGGACCAGCAGACACCCCAGGTGAAGGCCGACGAAAGGCACGACGCGCACCCAGTCGAGTTCCTGCTTGCCGCTCTCGCTGAGATTCGCCTGGTGACGGGCATCGTTCGTGAGCCACCACCAGAAACGCCAACCGAACCCGGGATTGGGCGTTTTGCTCAGTGTGCCGACGGGTAGCGTGCCGCTCATAGGTGTCCTTTGGTTTCTGGCGCGAACTTGCTGGGGTCGAAAAATACGCCACGCATGATGCGCGGCCCGGGGTGAAGCGGGGATTCAGGCTATGTGAAAGTTGCGTGAAAGCGGGAAAGAATCGTCAATGTGCGGAATTTACCGCATTTCGCGGCAAATCTGTCTCGCTGCAGGATGAATCCGGAAACTCCACGACGACTCGCGTTCCGACACCGACGGTGCTGTGGAACTGAACGGGCCACCCGAACCGGTCCGAAAGGCGTTTCACGATGGTCAGCCCCACGCCATGCC
>JBFICP010000081.1:0-12451 GCA_041581935.1 Gammaproteobacteria bacterium
CATCGATGCCGCGCTGGCTTTCGCTGGCATCCGCGTCCTCGACGATGCCGAGCACACGGCCACGCTCATCGCGCAAAATGCGTCCATAGCCGCGCGGATCCGTGACCCGAGCGGTGATCAGCGCGAGCGAACCGTTGGTCGACGCGGCCACCGTCTCACGCAAGGTGCCGGTGTTGATCAACGGCACGTCGGCGTATACAACGAGCACCGTAGCGTCGTCGGGAATCGCAGACATTGCCTGCTCGACGGCGTGACCCGTGCCGCGCTGCTCGCTCTGCTCGGCCCATCGAACCGCGAGCGCGGCGTGTGCCTCGCGCACCTGCTCGCCGCCGTGTCCGTAGACGACGTGGATTTCTTCCGGTTCGAGACGCCCGACCGCCGCCACCACGTGCTCGAGCAGGGTTCGACCCGCCAGGCGATGCAGGACCTTGGGCAGGCGGGATTTCATGCGCTTCCCCTGGCCTGCGGCGAGGATGACGATGTGCAGATCGGTCATGGATCGCAAGCTTAGTTGAAATGCGCTGTCGGGGGCAGCGGGGAACGCTCAACAAGTGACCGCGAGCGTGCTCGCGAATAGGGCCGCGTCCTCAGCATCGAAGGGTTCGCGCGTGTCTACCCTCGAAAGAGGGCACTTGCGTCGGTATCGGCACCCGGCGACGGCTGACGCGAGCGGAAGGCGCCGACGCCCCGTCGTCCTAGCGGGCCACGCGCTGGCGCAGGCGTCGGATCGCCTGCAGCTGGGCAGCGGCCTGGGCCAGCTCGGCCCTCGCCTGTGCCTCGTCGAAGTCCGCCTGGCGATCGGCGAGCATGCGCTCGGCGCGCTCCTGGGCCTCCAGCGCCGCAGCCTCGTCCAGGTCGGCGGCGCGCAGCGCCGTATCCGACAGCACGGTGATCATGTGCGGCTGAATCTCGAGCATACCGCTGGAGACGTAGAAGGACTGTTCTTCCCCGCCGGGTAAGCGCACGCGCACCTCGCCGGGCTTCAGCGTCGTCACGAGCGGCGCGTGACCGGGCAGAACGCCCACCTCTCCCATCACCGCCGGCGCAAACACCATCTCGGCGAGGCCGGAGAAAATTTCCGCCTCGGCGCTCACGATATCGACGTGAATGGTCATTGCCATTGAGCTGGATCCCGTGTTGCTTGCCCGACGCGTTCCGCCATCAAACGGTCTTCGCCTTCTCGACGACTTCCTCGATGCCGCCGACCATGTAGAACGCCTGCTCGGGATACTCGTCCATCTCACCGCTGATGATGGCTTTGAATCCGTCGATGGTGTCTTTCAGCGACACGTACTTGCCCGGACTGCCGGTGAACACCTCGGCGACGAAGAACGGCTGGGAAAGGAATCGCTGAATCTTGCGGGCCCGCGAAACTGCCAGCTTGTCGTCGTCCGAGAGCTCGTCCATGCCGAGAATCGCGATGATGTCCTTGAGCTCCTTGTAGCGCTGCAGGACTCCCTGCACGTTGCGTGCGGTATTGTAATGCTCCTGACCGACAACCAACGGATCAAGCTGGCGGCTCGTCGAGTCCAGCGGATCCACCGCCGGATAGATACCGAGCTCGGCAATCTGTCGGGACAGCACCAGCGTCGCGTCCAGGTGAGCGAATGTGGTGGCCGGCGACGGGTCGGTCAGATCGTCGGCAGGCACGTATACCGCCTGAATGGATGTAATCGAGCCCGTCTTTGTGGAGGTGATGCGCTCCTGCAGCTCGCCCATCTCCTCGGCCAGCGTCGGCTGATAGCCCACCGCCGACGGCATACGCCCCAGCAACGCCGAGCACTCGACGCCAGCGAGCGTGTAGCGGTAGATGTTGTCGATGAACATGAGCACGTCGCGACCTTCGTCCCGGAAGTACTCGGCCATGGTGAGACCGGTGAGACCGACACGTAGGCGGTTGCCGGGCGGCTCGTTCATCTGCCCGTACACCAGTGCGACCTTGTCGAGAACGTTCGATTCCCGCATCTCGTGGTAGAAGTCGTTTCCCTCACGTGTGCGCTCGCCCACCCCGGCGAATACCGAGAAACCGCTGTGCTCGATCGCGATATTTCGAATCAGCTCCATCAGGGTTACGGTCTTACCGACCCCGGCTCCCCCGAACAGCCCGATCTTGCCGCCCTTATTGAATGGGCAGATGAGGTCGATGACCTTGATACCGGTCTCGAGGACCTCCACGTCGGCGGACTGATCGGTGAGCGACGGTGCCTTGCGGTGAATGGGCCATGACTCCTCCGCGCCGATGGGACCTTTACCGTCAACGGGTTCGCCCAGCACGTCCATGATGCGCCCGAGCGTTTTCTCGCCGACCGGCGCGAGAATGGGCTCGCCGGTATCGCTGACGCCGACGCCGCGGGTCAGGCCGTCGGTGGAGCCCATGGCGATGGTGCGCACGACACCATCACCGATCTGCTGCTGCACCTCGAGCGTCAAGCCGTTATCGACTTTCAGCGCGTGGAATACCTTGGGCACCGCGCCTCTGGGGAATTCCACGTCGACCACGGCGCCGATGATCTGGGCGATCTTTCCGGAACTCATGTTGTTTCCCTCGTTATCTCAATTTTTCAAACGGTGTTCTGACGCTGCCCCGTCAAACGGCCGCCGCGCCCGCGACGATCTCCGAAAGCTCCTGGGTGATGGACGCCTGGCGTGCCTTGTTGTAAGCAAGCTTCAGCTCGTCGATGAGCTCGCCGGCATTGTCGGTCGCCGACTTCATCGCCACCATGCGCGCTGCCTGCTCGCAGGCGACATTCTCGACGACACCCTGATAGATCAGTGATTCGATATAACGCGTCAGCAGATTATCAAGCACGTCTTTGGCGTCAGGCTCGTAGATGTAATCCCAGTAGTGCTTGACCTCCTTTTCATCGGAGGGCTCGCGCGGCAGCAGCTGCTCGACAACCGGACGCTGAGTCATCGAATTGACGAATTGATTGTAAACCAGGTAGAGACGATCGATTTCGCCTTCCATGTAAGCATCCAGCATCACTTTGATGGTGCCGATCAAATCTTCGATGGCCGGCCTGTCGCCGAGATGAGTTGCCTGGGCGAGAATCTTGACGCCGAAGCGCTTGAAAAACATCGCGGCCTTGTTTCCGATGACGCAGAAATCCGCTTCGATATCATTGTCTCGCCATTCATCGAGCAATTGGACGACGCGTCTGAACTCGTTGGTGTTGAGACCGCCGCACAGTCCCCGATCCGTCGAAACGACGATGACGCCTGCCCGCTTCGCGTCACGGGAAATGAGAAATGGATGCTTGTACTCGGAGTTCGCTGCCGCCACATGGGAGATGACGTTGCGCATCTTCTCGGCATAGGGACGGGCACTCTGCATGCGATCCTGGGCCTTGCGCATCTTGCTGCCGGCGACCATTTCCATGGCACGCGTGATCTTCTGCGTATTCTCGATACTGCGGATTTGAGTCCGGATTTCTTTCTCGCCAGCCACGAATCAGTACTCCAGGCTACCAGGTGTGATTTGCCTTGAAATCGTCCAGCGCTGCCTTGAGCTTGGACTCCACATCGTCATTGAAAACCGGATCGTCGTTGACGCTTTTCATGAAATCAGCGTGGCTCGAGCTCATAAATGACTGTAACGCCACTTCGAAATCGCCGACCTTCTCGAGCGCGACATCGTCCATGTAGCCACGATCGACGGCAAACAGCGACACGGCCATCTGTGCGACAGTCATGGGCGAATACTGCTTCTGCTTCATGGTCTCCATGACGCGCTGGCCGCGCTCGAGTTGCTTGCGCGTGGCTTCGTCCAGATCGGAAGCGAACTGGGCGAACGCCGCCAGCTCGCGGTACTGGGCGAGCGCCAGACGCACGCCACCACCGAGCTTTTTTATGATTTCGGTCTGCGCGGCACCGCCCACCCGTGACACCGAAAGGCCTGCGTTGATGGCCGGGCGGATATTGGCGTTGAACAGATCCGTTTCCAGGAATATCTGACCATCGGTGATGGAGATAACGTTGGTTGGCACGAAGGCTGAAACGTCGCCCGCCTGAGTTTCGATGATCGGTAGCGCCGTCAACGAGCCGGTCTTGCCTTTCACCTTGCCGTCGGTGAGTCGCTCGACCTCGTCTACGTTGATGCGTGCAGCACGCTCGAGCAGCCTCGAATGAAGGTAGAAAACATCGCCCGGATACGCTTCGCGTCCCGGCGGCCTGCGCAACAGCAGCGAGACCTGCCGATATGCCCATGCCTGCTTCGTCAGGTCATCATAAATAATGAGTGCATCTTCGCCTCTGTCCCGAAAGTACTCGCCCATGGTGCATCCTGCATAGGGCGCGATGTACTGCATGGCGGCAGACTCTGAGGCGCTAGCGGCAACCACGATGGTGTGATCCATGGCACCGTGCTCCTCGAGCTTTCGCACCACACCGGCGACGGAAGACGACTTCTGCCCGATGGCGACATAGATGCACGTGATTCCCGATCCTTTCTGGTTGATGATGGCATCGATGGCGAGGGCCGTTTTTCCGGTTTGCCGGTCGCCGATGATGAGCTCGCGCTGGCCACGGCCGATGGGAACCATGGCGTCGATGGACTTGAGACCGGTCTGTACCGGCTGGCTCACCGATTGTCGACTGATGACTCCGGGCGCCACTTTCTCGATCGGAGAAGTCCCCTCGCTCTCGATGGCACCCTTGCCGTCTATGGGCTCGCCGAGTGAGTTGACCACGCGGCCGAGCAGACCTCGGCCAGTCGGTACCTCGAGGATGCGTCCGGTGCATTTGACCGTATCGCCCTCGGAGATGTGCTCGTAGTCGCCGAGGATGACCGCACCCACCGAATCGCGCTCCAGATTCAGCGCCAATCCGAATGTGCTCTCGGGAAATTCGATCATCTCCCCCTGCATCACGTCGCTCAATCCGTGAATACGGGCAATGCCGTCGGTGAGCGTGACCACCGTGCCTTCGGTACGCGCCTCTACGCCAACATCAAAATTCGCAATGCGCTCTTTTATAAGGTCGCTGATTTCCGCCGCCGTAAGTGCCATCGTTCAGTCCTTAATTAGAGAATTGGTGCTCGTCTAATGCATGTAGGAGCAAGCGTGCCCGCGAAAGAGGCGCCTGAATAAACGTGGCGCGCGCAGGCCCGCTCCTACATGCACTGATTGACATATTCATCACGTCAGCGACTGACCGAGTTGGTTCAGCCGGCCACGAAGCGACGCGTCGATTACGGTATCGCCGGCGCGAATGATGACACCGCCGATAAGAGCCTCGTCGACTGTCACCGAAACGTCGACCTCGGCTCCGAGCCGTTTACTCATCGATTCCCCGATGCGCTTCTGCTGCTCGTCGGTGAGCGCGAAGGCGCTCGTCACCTGCACGTGGCTGCGTCCCTCTACCCTGTCGCGCTCAGATTCGAAAACCGCCGCGATACCCGCTATTTCCCCGAGTCGCTCGTTTTCGGCGAGAACGCGCACGAGATTTTGACCTGTCTTGGACAGTCCGTCGCCCGCGACATCGATGATCAGAGCGGCAAGCTGCTCATCGTCGACATTCGGATTAGCAATCAAGCCGGTCATTGTTGGGTCCCGCATGATCAGAACGAGGAGCCGAAGCATGTCGCTCCACTCGCCGATCTTGCCTTCTTCCTGGGCCTGCTTGAATGCAGCCAATCCGTATGGGCGGGCAAGTGCGCTTTCGTCCTGCATCGACCCCGCTCCTAGAGCTGTGCCGCCAGACGATTCAACTGGTCGGTGTGGGCTTTCTCATCGACTTCACTGCCCAGCACCTGCCTGGCGCCCTGAAGTGCGAGCTTGACGACATCGGCCCGAAGTTGTTCTCGAGCCTGATTGATTTGCTGCTCGATTTCCGATTCCGCCGCACGCACCATGCGCTCGCCTTCGGCGCGGCCGTCCGCCTTCGCTTCTTCGACGATCTCGTCACCGCGCCTGTGTGCCTGGGCAAGAATTTCCTTGGCCTGATCCTTGGCTTCGCGGATGACCTCGACCGCACGTTGCTCGGCAAGCTCCTGCTCGTGTCTGCCTCGTTCGCCGGCCGCGAGCCCGTCGGCGATTTGCGTCTTGCGGTCTTCCATCGCCTTCGTGATGTGCGGCCAGATGAATTTCAGACAGAACCATACGAATATGATGAACGTCACAGTCTGGCCGAACAGCGTAAAGTTGATATTCATGGGTCCGCCCTCTGTACTCCTTGCCGCCGGTCTCTAGCCACCGCCGACCACGGCGAACAGCACGTATAGGCCGATCGCGATTGAGATAATCGGCAGAGCATCCACCAGGCCCATCACGATGAAGAACTGCGTACGCAGCATTCCCAGCATCTCGGGCTGGCGCGCAATGCCTTCGAGAAAGCGGGCGCCGAGGACGCCGATGCCGATCGCTGCGCCCATGGCTCCGACACCGAGCATGATGCCGCCTGCGATGTACAACAGTGCGATTGAATCCGTCATTACGAGTCTCCTGTTCGGACTTCAGTCTTTGGTTCTAATTTGTCTTTAATGTGCCTGATGTGCCATATCAAGGTACACGACGGTCAGGATCATGAATATGAACGCCTGCAGCAGCACGATAAGAATGTGAAATACCGCCCACGCCCATTGCAGTGCGCCACCTACAGCTGCCCACATCAGGCCTCCGCTGTAGAGCAACGCAATGAGTATGAATATCATCTCGCCCGCATAGAGGTTGCCGAACAAGCGCAGCGCCAGTGAGACGGGCTTCGAGATCAGACTGACGCCTTCGAGCAGCAGGTTCACGGGAAACATCCATTTCGGGAACGGCTGAAAGGCCAGTTCGCCGAAAAAGCCGCCAAAGCCCTTTTCCTTGATGCTGTAGTAGATCATCAATACGAACACCGCGACCGCCAATCCGAACGTGGCGTTGGGATCGGTCGTCGGCACGACCTTCATGTAGGGAATTCCGATCTGAGTTGCTAACCACGGAATCCAGTCCACAGGGACCAGATCCATTAAATTCATGAGCAGGATCCAGACGAACAGCGTGAGCGCGATGGGCGCCACTAAATCGTTCTTGGCAGAGAAGGTTCCGCGTACGTTGTTGTCGATGAATTCGATGACCATCTCGACGAAATTCTGCCACTTTCCCGGAACGCCGCTCGTCGCTTTCGCGGCCGCGCGATAGAAGAAAAACAGAAACATGGCGCCAAGGCCTATCGACCAGAACATGGTATCCAGGTGAATGGCCCAGAACCCCATTTCGCGCGCTTCATCGGCGCCATGAGCGATCCCGATTGATCCGTCCGGACGAACACCCAACGTCAGATTCTGCAGATGATGCTGTATGTATTCGGTGGAAGTGGGATTTTCCGACGCCATGCTCTATCTCTACCTGAAGGGCGTTGTAATCGTCGTTAGCGATCTCTTGCTGAAGCGACCACTCCGGTCGCCTTCACCAACACAAAACCCGCCATGAGTGCCACAACGTTCAACGCCATTATAAAGGCGAAGACAGCTGCGAACAGGAGCGCCACCAGGGTCAGCTTGACGACTTCCGCGCGCAACATCAGCGCCGCAGCCTCTGTCGGAGACCTGCCCCTGTACCGGCGAAATACGCGGCGGGCGAAATAGTAATCCGGGATTAGCGCTATCAACCCCCCGAGCAGCGCCGAGTAGCTTGCCTCTACCCCGTGTGCCAGCGCGACGCAGGCAGTGGCAAGCATGACCACAACCTCGGCCCGGACAAATCGGGCAAAGGGAATCAGTTGGTTCGCAGTATTGTCCACCCCTGCCGCCAGGCCTGCCTCCCGTTGGTCTGCGATCCCGCGCTTTTCGGCACGCTCGAGCCGCGGACCCGCCTTGGCGGACGACGCGGGCTACGAGTGCCCGCGGTCGCTGCAAAGAGCCGCGAGTATACGGTCCGCGCGGGCCGCCGATCAAATCCGGTCGGGTTTACCCGCGGCGACTATTTGATGCGCTCGAGAATGCCGTCGAGCTGTTCGAGACTCGTGTAATGAACCACCAACCGCCCCTTGCCGCTGCCCCCTTGAACGATCTGCACGCGTGCCCCCAGTCGCTCGCCGAGCTCGTCCGAGAGCCGGCGCACGTCCGGATCGTCACCTCCATCGGACACCGACTTCGAGCTCGGCGGGGTTTTCATGCGCCGCACCAGGTCCTCGGTCTGACGCGCCGTGAGCTCTCTGGAAACGACTTCCCTGGCAGCCCGGCTCTGGGCCTCGCCCTTCAAGCCGAGCAGCGCACGCGCATGGCCCATGTCGAGCTCACCCTGCTCCACGAGCGCGCGTGCATCGTCACCGAGATCCAGCAGCCGCAACAGGTTGCTGACGCCGACTCTCGAGCGGCCGATGGCATCGGCAGCCTCCTGGTGGGTGAGGTTGAACTCCTCGATCAGACGGCCAACGGCGCTGGCTTCCTCGATGGGATTGAGGTCCTCGCGCTGGATATTCTCGATGAGCGCGATGGCGAGCGCCGCATCGTCGGTGACTTCGCGAACGACCGCAGGGATCTCTGACAGGCCAGCGGCCTGCGCAGCCCGCCAGCGCCGCTCGCCGGCAATGATCTCGAAATGCTGGCCATCCTCGGCGGGTCGAACCACGATCGGCTGGACCACCCCCCGCGCGCGTATCGATTGAGTCAGCTCCTCGAGCGCCTCCGGAGCGATGTGCATGCGCGGTTGAAACCGACCGCGTTCGATGAGGTCGAGGGGCAGCTCGCGCAGCTGGCCGTCCGCCACCACCGCCGCAACGTGTGTACCGGCGCTCGCTCCGAGCAGCGCATCGAGCCCGCGACCCAGCCCGCGACGCTTAGTAGACACGCCGCGGCTCCCATGCGACTGCGCATGGTTTGCTCGTGCGGGCATCGCACAAGCAGGGCAGCACCCCGATGACAGGACTCATTATCATTGTGCGTTCTCCCTCCTGCGCGTCGCCGCCGCCCAGGTCATATGAGCTACGCCTTGGCGGCCTGCAGATGCGCGCCGTCGCGGCGCAGAATCTCACCCGCCAACGCGAGGTAAGCCAGCGCGCCGCTCGAGTTTCGATCGTAGAGCAACGCGGGCAACCCATGGCTGGGCGCCTCGGCCAGCCTCACGTTACGCGGAATAACCGTGCTGTACACCTTGGTGCCGAAGTGCTTCACGAGCTGCTGTGAAACCTGGGTGGACAAATTGTTGCGCGGGTCGTACATGGTGCGCAGCAACCCCTCGACTCGAAGCGCCGGATTCAGAAGCGATCGAATTTTCTCGACCGTTTCCAGCAACGCCGACAATCCTTCCAGCGCATAGTACTCGCACTGCATGGGGATCATCACGGAGTCGGCAGCCACCAGCGCGTTCACGGTCAGCATGTTGAGCGATGGCGGGCAATCGATAATCAGATAGTCGTAGCTGTCGCTGACCGGCTTCAACGCCTGACGCAGACGGAGCTCACGACCGATCTCCTCGAGCAACGCCACTTCCGCTCCGGTCAGATCGGAGTTTGCGGGCAGCAGCGCGTAACCGCTGTGCTCCACTGCCACCGTCACCTGGGCGACACTCGCCTCGCCCATGAGCACCTCGTAGCTCGAGCGCTCGAGGCCGCGCTTGTCCACCCCACTGCCCATGGTGGCATTGCCCTGCGGATCGAGGTCGACGAGCAGAACCCGCCGCTTGGCGGCGGCCAGCGAGGCCCCCAGATTGATGCTGGTGGTGGTTTTGCCGACGCCACCCTTCTGATTGGCAACCGCGATGATCTTGCCCATCGGCTCTCGCTCAGCTCCGAATCGTCAGCTATCGCCGCGCTCCGCGCCAGATTCTCGCGCGTGCGGTGACATCGAGCCCCGTTCTCGGGTCACGATCACCAGATGGCGCCGCCCGTCATCGAGCCCGGGAAGTCGCACCGGCACCACCTTTGTCCGCCCAGCGTATCCGCCCAAGGCCGACAGCTCTTGCTCAGGATAGCGCCCCTTCATGGCGATCATGCGGCCCCCCGGCGCGAGCAGATGCTCGGCTCCGGAGACGAACTCGGCAAGATTCGAGAGCGCGCGACTTATGATAGTGGAAAAGCGCGTGCCCGGGTGAAAATCCTCCACCCGGATCCGCTCCACGCGCACGTTGTCGAGTTCGAGCTCGACTCGTGCGTGGATCAGGAACCGACATTTTTTCGCGCTGCTGTCCAGAAGCACCCAGGCGATCGCGGGATTGGCAGCCGCCAGCACCAGCCCCGGCAATCCCGCCCCGCTGCCGACGTCGAGGCATCGCCGGCCGCGCAGGTGGGGCAATGCCGCGAGGCTGTCGAGCAGGTGTCGTGGAACCATTTCCAGAGGGTCGCGCACCGCGGTCAGATTGTAGGCGCGGTTCCAGCGTTCGAGCAGACGCAGATAGCGAACGAGCCGGTCACGGATGGGCCCGTCGAGGTCCACACCCATGGATGCGAGCCCCGCGTCCAGGCAGCGGCCAAGCGCGGCCGCGTCGCAATCAGGCGCGTCGGCGCGCCCCCGCACCGGGGACCTCGCTCGATGGCTGCTCGAGACGACGCTTCTTCAAATGCACGAGCAGCAGCGAAACCGCCGCCGGCGTCACACCGTCGATTCGCGAGGCCTGGCCGATGGTGGCGGGACGTCGCGACGAGAGCTTCTCGCAGACTTCCGCGGACAGTCCGCGAACCTGCGTATAGTCGAGATCGTCGGGCAACGCCGTCTGCTGGTGGCTGAGACTCCTCTCGACCTCGGCCTGCTGCCGCTCGATATATCCGTGATAGCGCGCCTGGATCTCGATTTGCCCGGCGACCGCCTCGTCGGCGACCCCCGGGCCGACGCCGGGCAGGGTCACGAGCGCACGATAGCTCACCTCGGGACGGCGCAATAGCTCCGATGCCCGGCACTCGCGATCGAGAGCCGTGCCGACAACGCGCTCGAGCACTTGCGCATCGCTCGACCCGGGGCGAACCAGAATCCGGCCGAGCCTGTGTTGCTCGCCCTCGATGGCAGCGCGCTTGGCTTCGAAGGCACGCCAGCGATCGTCGTCCACCAGCCCCAGCGTTCGCCCGTGCGCGGTGAGCCGCAGATCCGCATTGTCCTCGCGCAGCAGAAGGCGGTATTCCGCCCGGCTGGTGAACATCCGGTAGGGCTCGCTGGTGCCGCGGGTCACGAGATCATCGATAAGCACGCCGATATAGGCTTGATCGCGGCGCGGCCACCAGGTGACGAGACCCCGGGCGGTGCGCGCGGCATTCAGCCCGGCGATCAAACCCTGGGCGGCCGCCTCCTCGTAGCCCGTGGTCCCGTTGATCTGCCCGGCGAAGAACAGACCCGGGATGAAGCGGGTCTCGAGGCTCGCATCGAGGTCCCGGGGATCGAAGAAATCGTACTCGATGGCGTAGCCGGGGCGCGTGATGTGCGCCTTCTCGAATCCCCGAATGGAACGCACCATCTCGAACTGCACGTCGAAGGGCAGGCTGGTCGAGATTCCGTTTGGATAGACCTCACGCGTATCGAGGCCTTCCGGCTCGACAAAAATCTGGTGCGACGTGCGCTCGGGAAAGCGCACCACCTTGTCTTCCACCGACGGGCAGTAGCGCGGCCCGACGCCTTCGATGACGCCGCTGTACATGGGCGAGCGATCGAGCGCCGCGCGTATGATGGCATGGCTTCGGGCATTCGTATGGGTAATGTGACAAGGCACCTGTCGCGGATGCTGTCGCGCATCGCCCAGATACGAGAAGACCGGCACCGGCGAGTCCCCCGGCTGACCCTCGAGCAAATCGAAGTCGATGGTGCGCGCATCGATGCGCGGCGGCGTGCCGGTCTTCAGCCGGTCGACGCGGAACGGATATTCACGCAGCCGCCTGGCCAGAGCGTTGGCGGGCGGATCGCCGGCACGACCACCCTCGTAGTTCGTAAGCCCGATATGAATGCGGCCACCGAGGAAGGTTCCGACCGTGAGCACCACGCTGCTGGCGCGAAACTCGAGCCCCATCTGGGTGCGCGCGCCGACCGCGCGGCCGCCCTCAACGACCAAGTCGTCCACCGCTTGCTGGAAGAGCGTCAGATTCGGCTGAGATTCCAGGCGCGAGCGAATGAACGCGCGGTACAGCCCCCGGTCGATTTGCGCGCGGGTCGCGCGAACCGCCGGCCCCTTGCGGGCGTTGAGGGTCCGGAACTGGATGCCGCAAGCGTCCGCCGCGACCGCCATGACACCGCCGAGCGCGTCGATTTCCCGCACCAAATGTCCCTTACCGATTCCGCCGATGGCGGGGTTGCAGCTCATCTGCCCGAGGGTCTCGATGCTCTGCGTCAGGAGCAGAGTGCGCGCGCCGAGCCGCGCGGACGCGAGCGCGGCCTCGGTGCCGGCGTGGCCGCCGCCGATGACGATGACGTCGAAATCTTGTGGGTAGCGCATGACCGGGAGATCCGCAACGCACGCCGGCGCCGCCGGCGAAGTCCAGTCGGCAAGCATAGCGGCTCCTACCCGTCAGTGCACCGCCGGAATTCCCGGTCGGGCGCGGGGTCGATTGCGCG
>JBFICP010000082.1:0-12435 GCA_041581935.1 Gammaproteobacteria bacterium
CGCTTCATGCACTACATCCGCAGTCGCCGCAGGTGCCGTGGCGCAGCCGATGCCGCCGAGCAGCAGGGCGACCTCGACGGGCACACCGAGCAGCGTCAATCCGGTCGCCACGACGATCAGCGTCACCATCACCATTACGGCAGATATGGTGAGCACGCGCCGGCCGTGGCGTTTAAGAGATGCCGACGTGAGCGTGCCGCCGATCAAAAATCCGATCATCACCAGAGCAATGCTCGAAAGCAGATGGAAATACTCCGGAGCGATTTCCGGCAGCATGGCCATGCCGGAGGGACCGATGGCAAAGCCGAGCGCGAGCAGCAAGGTCACCCGCGGCAGCGGCGTATGGCGGCCCAAGAGATCGGTTACCAGGCCGAGCATCATGAGCCCACCGAGGGTGATTAGAGCCGTGGCAATCTCGCCCATCCTGTCGTTCCGTTACCGTTTCCTATATGTGGTGGTATGCGGTACACATATTTAATATGGCACTTCGGAGATCGACGGGGAGAATGCGAATGAGCGCAATAACGCCCAACGCCAGTAACCATCGGAAACTGGACACGAAGGACTCACGGTTCGTGGACGTGCCCGAGCTGCCCTGGGAGGACACCAAGTTTCCCGGCGTCAAAGCCAAGACGCTGCTGGTGGATCCTTCCAGTGGCCTGCTCACCGTGCTGTTGAAGATGGACCCCGGGGCGAGGCTACCCGATCACGAGCACGTGCTCATCGAGCAGACCTATGTCATCGAGGGCGAGCTGGTCGATCCGGATGGTGTGTGCACCGCCGGAAATTTCGTCTGGCGCCCGGCCGGAACCCGACACGCCGCGTATACGCCCAAGGGCGGCCTCATGCTCGCCATGTTCCAGGCGCCGAACAAATTCTTCGAGCGAGATGGCTCGGTCAAGGACATGCTCGACCGGGACTGGGAAGCGACCTGGGGAACCGCGACCAATCTGCAAACCCAGGGCTGATCAATCGGCCCGACGTCTGAGCAAGCGCGCTACCTGGCTTGAATCGACAGCACGTCGCAGGGCGCATCGTGTATAACCGATCGGGTCGTCGATCCCAGAAGTCGTTTCATCCCACCCTCGCCGGAAGTTCCTATGACGATCAGGTCGACTTTCCTGGCCTTTGCCGTGCTGACGATCTCTCTGCCCGCGGGCCCGCTCGCAACCACCTGCTCGGCGTGTTGCAGGCCGACCTGCTCGGTCCACTCCGCGAGGTAGGTGGTCGCACGCTCGATGACCTGCGGGGCCGACATCATTTCGGACTGCGCAGAGATGAAAGTCGGCGGCAGATAGTCGACCACATGGACAACGGTCAATTGGGCATCGAAAACTTTGCCGAGCGCCAAAGCCTTGTCGACAGCACGGCGGCTGTCGTCCGAGAAATCAGTTGGTATGAGAATATGCTTGTATACAGACATGGCTTAATCGAGACTGAAGTTCGCTATGATGGGTTTTACGAGGCGTTCATAGTCGGCGTAGTCGAGCTGAATCAGCTCGCTGTGGGTTCCGGCGTTGAAGGCAATGCGTTTGTCACGCGTCAAGCCCTTGTCCACGTAGACGGACATGTCGAAAAGATTTCCGAAAGGCGGCATCGCACCAACTTCCACTCCCGGAAACAGTCCCTGGAACTGTGATTCCGTGGCGAGCTCGGCTGTCTTCGCGCCGGCCGCACTGCGCAGCAGATCAATGTCCACCTTGTCGGTGCCGCGCAGAACCGCCATGGCCGGGCGACCGTCGAGATTGATCATGACCGTTTTTGCAATCTGATCTCCGGGTATGTGTGCCGATTGCGCGATCTGCTGGGCCGTGTAAGCGATGGAATGACGTATCGTGACGTACTTGACCTTGTTGTCGTCGAGAAACTTGGTGAGCGTTTTTACAGGCATTAATCTTCTCGCCGGCCAGCGGATCCCTATTCATCTTTATACGCACTTCCGGCTATGCTCCCATTGATCCAGATCATCGAGATCCGCCGAAACCACTGGTGGATGAGTTGACGGTTCTAACGCGGATATCGCCATGAGTCAAAGGTTCACAGCACCGGTTTCCCAGCATATCTGGGAAACCCGCTACCGATACGAGCAGCCCGGCGCCCGTGAGACCGGCATCGACGATACCTGGTGGCGGGTGGCAGGGGCGCTCGCGAGCGTCGAGCCGCGCCACCGCGCCCACTGGCGCGAGCGTTTTCACGCGCTGCTCAAGGGTTTCAAGTTTCTGCCGGGGGGACGTATTCTCGCCGGTGCCGGCACGTCCCATCGGGTGACGCTGTTTAACTGCTTCGTCATGGGGACGATTCCGGATTCGCTGCCCGGCATCCTCGACGGGCTCAAGGAAGGCGCGCTCACCATGCAGCAGGGCGGCGGGGTCGGGTACGACTTCTCGACCCTTCGTCCACAGGGCTCGGAAGCGCCGGGGACCGGCACCATCGCCTCCGGGCCGGTTTCTTTCATGCGCATCTGGGACAGCACCTGTGCGACGCTTCTGTCCACGGGGGCGCGCCGCGGCGCAATGATGGGCACGCTGCGTTGCGACCATCCCGACATCGAGACCTTCGTCGATGCCAAGCGCGAGCGCAGCGAGCTGCGCCACTTCAACGTCTCGGTGCTGGTAAGCGACGCATTCATGAAGGCGGTGGAAGAGGACGCGGACTGGCCGCTGGTTTTTCCGATAACGGCACCGGAGTCGGCCGACACGCTCGATGACCGTCAAACCGTGACGCGCGACTGGCCTGGCATGGACACGCCGGCGGCATGTCGCGTGCATCGCATCATCAAGGCGCGTGATCTTTGGGAACGAATCATGCGCGCGGCCTACGATTGTGCCGAGCCGGGCGTACTGTTCATCGATCGCATCAACGCCAGTAACAATCTCGCCTGGCGCGAACGCATACACGCGACCAATCCGTGCGGCGAGATACCGTTACCGCCCTACGGGGCCTGTAACCTTGGTGCCATGAATCTCACCTGCTTCGTGCGAGATGCGTTCGAGCCGACGGCGCGTCTCGACACTGTGGCGCTCGAGGAAGCCGTGGCAACAGCGGTGCGCATGCTGGACAACGTCATCGATGCGTCGAGCTTTCCATTGCCTTCCCAGGAGGAACAGGCACGAGGATCGCGGCGTATCGGACTCGGCATCACCGGGCTTGCCGACGCGCTCGTAATGCTGGGGCTTCGTTACGATAGCGAGCCCGCGCGTTCGCTGGCCACCGAGGCCATGCGAACGATCTGTCATGCCGCCTACCGGTCATCGGTGGAGATTGCAGCCGAGAAGGGCAGCTTTCCATTTTTCGACGCGGACAGGTATATGGAGAGCCCTTTCGTCCGGTTGCTGCCGGCGAATCTGCAGCAAGCGATTCGTGACTCCGGTATACGTAACAGCCATCTGACGGCAATCGCGCCCACGGGCACCATCAGTCTGCTCGCCAACGCCGTGTCAAACGGTATCGAGCCGATTTTCGCCGCCCGCTACCAGCGTGCGGTGCTCGATGCGAGCGGCGGCACCCGACAGTTTCAGGTCGAGGACGACGCCTGCCGACAGTGGCGCGACTTGCACGGAGAAAACGGGATTTCACCGGCGTTCGTCGACGCTTCCGGCGTTTCGCCCGGGGACCATCTGGCCATGCAGGCCTGTCTCCAGCCTTTTGTGGATCAGGCCATCTCCAAGACGGTGAACGTCCCGAAGGACCTCGAATTCGCGGAATTCCGCTCACTCTACGAGCACGCTTACGCTCTCGGGCTCAAGGGTGTGACGGCTTTCAGGCCCAACCCCGTCACCGGTGCCGTGGTGACCGCTCCCGGTCCTGAGACCGACGCACCGCACTGCTGCACGATCGAACGGGAAATCGATTGATGCGGTCCTGGCTCGAAGGGTGCTTATCGCGGTGAGCGGCGGCGACGTCGGGCGAAGGGCTCGTGTGAATCCGCCTCGAAGAGCTCGGCCAGCTTCTCCATGACCGCGCCGCCGAGCTGCTCGGCATCGACCAGAGTTACGGCACGCCGGTAGTAACGCGTCACGTCGTGGCCGATTCCGATTGCCAGGAGCTCCACGGGACTCTGATTCTCGATGCTGTCGATCACTTGGCGCAGATGCCGTTCCAGATAGTTGCTCGGATTCACCGATAGGGTCGAGTCGTCCACGGGCGCGCCATCGCTGATCACCATGAGAATGCGGCGTTGCTCGGGACGCGCGATCAGGCGCTGATGCGCCCACAACAACGCCTCGCCGTCGATATTTTCCTTTAGCAAACCCTCGCGCAGCATGATGCCGAGATTGCGCCGCGCACGACGCCAGGGAACGTTGGCGGATTTGTAAACAATGTGGCGTAAATCGTTGAGGCGCCCGGCGTTGGGCCGTTTGCCTCCCGATAGCCAGCGCTCGCGGGATTGGCCGCCCTTCCACGCGCGCGTCGTGAAGCCGAGAATCTCGACTTTCACCCCGCAGCGCTCGAGGGTACGTGCCAGTATGTCGGCGCTCATGGCCGCGACGACGATCGGGCGTCCACGCATGGAGCCCGAGTTGTCGATGAGCAGGCTGACGACGGTGTCCCTGAAGTTGGTCTGCTTCTCGCGCTTGAACGAGAGCGAGTGATAGGGGTTGGTCACGACGCGGGCGAGGCGCGCGGAATCCAAGAGTCCCTCCTCGAGATCGAACTCCCAGGCCCGGGTCTGGCGCGCCAGCAGGCGCCTTTGCAGGCGATTGGCGAGCCGCCCGATGACGCCCTGCAGGTGCACAAGCTGCTGATCGAGGCTCTGGCGCAGGCGCTGCAGCTCGTCGGCGCCAGCGAGCTCGTCGGCGTCGATGATCTCATCGAACTCGGTGGTGAAAGCACCGTAGTGCTCCGGGTCGGGCATGTTGCGGCCGTAGTACGGCGGATAGGCCGCCTCACCCGGCGTTTCCGAACCGTCGTCGCCGAGCTCCAGCTCTCCGGCTTCGCTCTGGTCGCCCTGGTCGCTCGCCTCGGCGCCGTCGCCGTCGGCCTCGCGCATCTCCAGATCGTCCATGGATTCCGGCGTGCCCGGCTCGGCGTCGCCCGCCTCGCCTTCGTTGAGCGCGCTGCTCTCATCACCTTCGTCGGATTGATCGTCGCGCGTCTCGTCGCGGTCCTGATCTGGAGGCTCGTCGGGAAAGCCGAGAGCCTCGAGCAGCGCCCGCAACGCTTCCGCGTAGTCTGCCTGATCCTCCACGCATCCGGCGAGGGTCTTGAGCGCCGCGCCGATCTGGGACTCGAGCTGGGGCCGCCAGAGAGAGACCATGCGCGCCGCCGAGTGTGGCGGTGGCGTCCCGGTGATCGCTTCGCGGGCCAAGAAGCGCACCACTTCGTCGAGCGGGGCCTGCTCGCGCTCGCCGATGTTCGCGTAGCCCCTGGAGCGGCAATGCTCCTCGACCGCGGCTTCCAGATTGATGGCGACGCCCGCCATGTTGCGAATGCCGAGCGACTCACAGCGTGTCTGTTCGAGGGCGTCGAATATGGCGCGCGAATCCGCCGACGCCGGCGCGAGCTGCTGATGCAGCTTCGCATCGTGATGCCGATGGCGCAGCGCCGCCGAGTCCGCCTGACCGCGCACCCGCGCGACCTCGTCGTAGGGCAGGTGCGCGGGCGGCTGTGCGAGACGCAGAGTGGACCCCTCCGCGGGAGCGGCCTCCGGCACGAACTCGACGTTGAGATCGGGCTTGTGCGCGATCGCACGGGTGGTGGCGGCGGTCTTCTGGCGAAAAATTTCCACCGGCGCCCGGCTCGGATCGTTCAGCGGTTTACTGCGTTGGCTCATCGATTCACGTGCTGGTTCCGATTTCTCCCGCAGAAGCGAGCATGCTCGCGAATGAGGCCCGATTCGCGAGCACGTTCGCCTCTGCGGACGCAGTCGGAAACGCCTAGGCGTTACCCACCTTGACGCTGCTTTCGGCCAGCTCGCTGCCGAAGCAGCGCTGGTAGTACTCGGCAACGATGGGACGCTCGACTTCGTCGCATTTGTTCAAGTAGGTGAGCCGAAACGCGAAGCCGATGCCTCCGAACAGTTGCGCATTCTCCGCCCAGGTAATCACGGTACGCGGGCTCATGACCGTGGAGACGTCGCCGTTCATGAATCCCGATCGAGTGAGATCGGCGAGCGCCACCATGGCGCTGATAGTCTGGCGTCCTTCGTCGCTGTCGTAGGCCGGAACCTTTGCAAGCACGATCTCGACCTCCGCATCGTGGCCGAGATAGTTCAACGTCGCGACAATGTTCCAGCGGTCCATTTGTCCCTGGTTGATCTGCTGCGTGCCGTGGTAGAGCCCCGTGGTGTCACCGAGCCCGACGGTGTTGGTGGTGGCGAACAGTCTGAAGGACGGATGCGGATGCAGAACCCGGGATTGATCCAGAAGCGTCAGCCGGCCTTCGGCTTCCAGTATCCGCTGAATGACGAACATCACATCGGGTCGACCGGCATCGTATTCGTCGAAGACCAGCGCGGTCGCGTGCTGGTAGGCCCATGGAAGGATGCCCTCGCGAAATTCCGTCACCTGCTGGCCGTCGCGGAGCACGATGGCGTCCTTGCCCACCAGATCGATTCGGCTGATATGGCTGTCCAGATTGACGCGGATACACGGCCAGTTGAGGCGCGATGCCACCTGCTCGATGTGGGTCGACTTGCCGGTGCCGTGATAGCCCTGGACGAGCACCCGGCGGTTGTAGGCGAAGCCTGCGAGAATCGCCAGCGTCGTGTCGTGATCGAATCGGTAGGCATCGTCCACCGGCGGCACGTGCTCCGTCGGTTGGCTGTAGGCCGGGACCTCGAGGTCGCTATCGATGCCGAAAGTCTGGCGTACCGATACCTTGATGTCCGGCGTGCTGGCCGTGGGGTCGATGTTCTCAAGCGTGGGCTGCATCTGAGGTCGTTCCTGTTACGGGGGGTCTGTGCGAGAGCGACAGATCACCTGCACGCATTCGGTGCATATGGGTCTATGTACTTGGTTTTTCAATGCCTTGCAACCCGCCCGGGCGACCCGGGAACGATTCCCGGGGCGCGCAGCTCAAATGGCCTTCGAGAACCGTTCGGGCCGGGTTTCGCGACGAAGATAGTGGTCGAAAACCATGCAAATGTTGCGTATCAGCAGGCGACCCGGTGCCAGCACGCGAAGGCCGTCGCCCGTGTCGCTGACGAGTCCATCCGACTGCATCGGTGCGAGTGCGTCGAGCTCGGGTGCAAAGTACGCATCGAAATCCGGCGCCACCTCCTGCTTGACCACATAGCCATGGCAGATCAAATCCGAGATGACGCGACGTCGCCTGTGATCGTCTTCGTCCAGCACCACGCCGCGGTATATCGGCAGCCGACCCTGTCGAAGGCGCTCATAGTACGTGTCGGTATCGCGCACGTTCTGAGCATAGCAGCTGCCCACGTGGCCGATGGCGGTGATGCCCATCGCCACAAGCTCACACTCCGCATGACTCGAGAACCCCTGAAAATTACGTTGCAGGGTTCCATCGGCCAGCGCCCGCGCAAGGGCATCCTCGGGGCGCGCAAAATGATCCATGCCGATATACACGTACCCGGCGTTTTGAAGGCGCTCGATGGTCATGGCCAGAATTCGCAACTTTTCCTCGGGTGTCGGCAGTGCATCTGCATCGATCTGGCGCTGGGTCTTGAATCGCTCTGGTAAATGGGCGTAGTTGAATACTGCGAGGCGATCGGGCAGCGCCTCGATGATTTTGTCCAGCGTCGCCGAGAAGCTGTCAACGGTTTGAAAAGGCAGGCCGTAGATGAGATCAATGCTGATGGAATGGAATCCGCGCTCCCGCGCGGCTGCGATGACGGCGAGGGTCTGCTCGCGCGACTGAATGCGATTGACCGCTTTTTGTACCTTCGGGTCGAAATCTTGAACGCCGAGGCTGATCCGATTGAAGCCGAGTCCGCGAAGGAGCGCGACATCGTTTTCGTTCACCGTGCGCGGGTCGATCTCGATGGAGTACTCGCCGCTATCGTCGTCACGGAGCCAAAAGTAGCGCCGCGTC
Organism: Gammaproteobacteria bacterium; assembly: GCA_041581935.1. GTDB lineage: Bacteria > Pseudomonadota > Gammaproteobacteria > HK1 > HK1 > JAABYT01. The sequence goes on from JBFICP010000082.1 coordinate 7,999, forward strand.
TCATCCATGAGTCGGCGCATCTGCTCACCGGACAGATACGTGGGGGTTCCGCCGCCCCAGTGAAGTTGCTCGACCGGACGGTCATTGGCGAACAACGCGGCCTGTAAGGCAATTTCCGCCTGAAGCGCATCCAGATAGGGGATCGCGCGGGATCGATTGGCCGTGATGATTTTGTTGCAGGCACAGTAGTAGCAGACCGTGCTGCAGAACGGAATATGAAAATAGAGTGACAGCGGACGCGGCGGTTGGCTCGTGTTGCTTTCGGCCACCTGGGCACGATAGTCCGATTCGTCGAAGTCCTCGTGAAATGCGGTCGCCGGCGGATAAGAGGTATAGCGGGGGCCGGGGCGGTCATAGCGCCGCACCAGCTCCCGATCCAGGTTGACTGCGCATGCCATGGGTGAAACCTGCGTCATTGCGGGCGAGCGTTGCGTCAAGGAACGACTCAGTGGGACATGAAAACCGGGACGGTCATCTCCTCTAGCAGTTGTTTGGTCACGCCGCCGAGGACGACCTCGCGCCAGCGGGCATGTCCGTAGGCACCCATGACAATCAAATCCGTGCCGTGATCCGCGGCCCGAGACAACAGCAAGTCGCCGACCTCCACGTCGTTTGCCACCAGGGTTTGCGCCTCCGCTTTGACGCCGTGACGCGCCAGGTGCAGGCACAGATCGGCGCCCGGAACATCGGCATCGTCCTCTTCGCCGCGCTGCGGGTTTGCGCACATGACTTCGACCTTTTCCGCACCAATGAGAATAGGCAGGGCGTCGTTGACGGCCCGCGCCGCTTCCCGGCTACCGTTCCAGGCGACCAAGACATGCCTGCCGGGGGACGTCTGCACACCGATGTACGGCACCACCAGCGCCGGGCGTCCGCAGGTGAGTACGACGTTGTCCGGGAGGCCGCCGATGACCATCTTCTGATCCTGGGCGCCCTCCTGGCCGAGGATCACGAGATCGGCGTAGCGGGCGTGACGCGCCAGGGTGCCGGCTAGCTCGCCGTGGGCTAAGCGCCACTCGCTACGCACCTCGGAACGGCTGACCGTCTCGTTGAACGATTTCTCGGCGCGCTCGCAGCGCGCGCGATGCTCGCTCTCGAGCTCCTCGATCAGATTCGGAGACACCGGCACGTCGATCAAAGTCGGGAGCGCAAGCCCCGGATCCACATAGACGCCGGTCAGATGCGCGCCGAAGCGCTCGGCAAGCTCCAGGGCCACCGCCAGACGGCCGGGCATCGCCTCGCCATCGTCGATGTGAACGATTAAATCCTGATACTGCATGGGGAATTCCTCTGCAATCGCGATTGGCTCCAGTCTGGGGCATCCCGCGGGTGCGGCATTGACCGGGATCAATACTCGTCGCGTACGCCCGTATCAAGTCTGCGCACGAGCGGTGCGCCGCGATCTCTGGCGATGCGACGGGCGAGCGCTACCAAATCGGGTTCCGTCCCGCCATCGACATCGATGGTGATTTCGCGTTCCTCCTCGTCGAGCGCCTCTAGATCCCGGCGCTGCGCATGGAGGACGTCGACGGTGGCCTCCGAAACATCGCCGCCGCCGGCTCGACGCCCTTCCACGCGCGCTTCCAGAATACGCTCGGGCGCGTGCACTGACAGTATCACGAATGGCACGCCGAGCTCCCTTGCCAGTGACAGAAACAACAACCGGTGCTTGCGTTTGAGAAACGTCGCATCGACGATCACGGGGTACCCGCTCTCTACGATCGCGCGGGCATGCTCGGCGAGCCTCTCGTAGACACGTGTAACGGCGCTCGGCGAGTAGAGCCTGTCGCGCTCCAGGTCTCCCGCCTCGGCGAGGCGCCGGCGTTCGACGTCCGAGCGAACACAAACCGCACCGATGACGCGCAGCAACCGCTCTGAGAGCCACGATTTTCCCGAGCCGGAAAGACCATGCGTGACCACGATGGGGGTCGAGCTGCCCGACTCCAGCAACGCGTGAGCGAGCCGCACGTGTGCGAGAACCTCGGCGAGCGCTTCTTCATGCTTGGCGGTCCCATCGGCGCACTGTTGTGCCCGAAGCCCAGCGACCTTGGCGCGCACCACGGCACGGTAGACCTTGTAGTGACGAAACACTTTCAAACCGGCGTAGTCACCGCTCGACTCCAGGTATCTGCTCAGCAGAAGCCAGCCCAGCTCCGTCAGTCCGCGATAGTCCAAATCCATGGCCAGGAACGCGAGCTCGCTCTGCACGTCGATCCAGCGCAGATTCTCATTGAATTCCAACGCATCGAAGATCGTCACCTTGTCTTCGAACAACGCCATGTTGGCAAGGTGCATGTCGCCATGGCACTCGCGTATTTTTCCAGTGTGCTTCCGAGCGCGGAATAGGCGACCGAGCTCGACCAGCGAATGCGCGCTCCAACTGCGAATCTCCTCGAGCATCAAAGCCGCATCTTCGGAAAGCGTTTGTGCAGCCAGGCTTTCGAAGTTCTCCATCGATTCGCGTCGCAGGCGCTCCGAATCCGCGAACGGTGACGTTTCAGGCGCGATGGCAATACGGTCGTGAAACCGGGCGATCTTTTCGGCGAGTGCGCTGACGTGCGTTGCATGGAGCTCGCCCCTGTCGGCAACGCGATCGAGCCGATCGGCATCGGGGAACTGAACCATCTTGACGGCGTATTCGATTGCATTTCCATCGCCGTTTACCCTCGGGGATTTCGGCGTACCGGTGATCGGTACCACCCCCAGATAGAGCTCGTCTGCCATTCGGCGATTGAGGCGCAGCTCCTCCTCACAGTAGTGCTTGCGGAAATCCAATGTGCTGAAGTCGAGAAAAGGCAGCGTAACAGGCTTTTTGATCTTGTATGCGTACGGGCCCGTAAGCAGCACCCATGAGATGTGGGTCTCGAGCACAACAATCGTGTTTGTCGGATGGTCGAAGCAGGCGCCGTCTCGCAGCGCCGCGACTAGCGGCGGCAGGGAATCGTGCAGGTCTTCGCCGACGTCATGCCGCGAGGTCATCATGATGTCCGGGTTCTGGAGCGTAACCGGTACTCAAACGTCACGGGGCGTGTGCACATCTGCGTATTGGCGAATTCGATTACCGCCATCGCTCTTGGCTGCATACATGGCAATCCGGGCATTCGTGACGAGTGCCTCGGCCTGCTCAGCGTCTTCCGGAAAGCGCGCAAGACCGATGCTTGCGGTGACTTTCACCGCGGGCTTCGATTCCTCGTGGGGTTTCGCGATAATCGTTCTAAGCTCCTCGGCGGTATGAATGGTTTGATCGCTGGTGCCTGAACGGTAAAGTACCACGCTGAACTCGTTCCCCGCGAGCCGGCCCACGCAATCGCATTCTCCGATTCTCGATTGCATACGTCGGGAGGCGGCCTGCAGGATTCGATCACCGAACAAGAACCCGTATTGCTCGTTGATAGAACCAATTCCATCCAGATCGACGACCAACAAAGTCACACCATGTTTGTGCTGGCGCGCATAAGCCAGCGACTGGGCCAATCGGTCGTGAAACAGCAGCTGGTTGGGAAGCTCGGTGAGCGGATCGATGTAGGCGAGCCGCTCGAGCTGATGCTCCCGTGATCGAATCGAGCTGATATCGGAGAAGATCCCGGCATATGCCACGGTATGCTGCTCTTCATCGCGAATCGCGTTGATACTGAGCCACTCTTGATAGATCTCGCCATTCCTGCGCCGGTTCCAAATGGCGCCGGACCAGCTGTCATGGGTTCGAAGGCTCAGCCACATGGCTTCGTAGAAGCTTTTGCTCTGCCGGCCGGACTGAAGAATTCGCATGTTGTTGCCGATGACATGATCGCGTGTGTAACCCGTGATTTCGGAGAAGGCCGGGTTGACGAAAAGAATGGACCCATCGGGTGATGTAATGACGACGCCGTTGCGTGTTTCGGTGATCGCGCTCGCGAACAGGTTCAGACGCGTATCCCGGTCCGGCAGGCCGGGCTCGATGACATGGGATGAGGGTATCATGCTGAGTGTCTCCGGAAATCGATGCGTCGGGGCCGCGACCTTACCCAATCCCGGGAGTTCAAGGATGGTCGGGTTGCAGGCTCCCGCACCTGCAGTCAAGGCTGTCGCTCTGCCGGGATCCTGTTGTGCTTGTCTATTGTTGCCGGTGGCACCGTGGTGTCGTTGATTTGGGTCAATTCAACCCCTCCATGTGTCGTGCCGTAGGGCTACGGCGAAGACAAAGCCGAGAACCGCCAGGGACAACACGAAGGCGACAACGCGTTGCTGGTAGGTGCGCCCGCGCTTGAGTGCGATGCTCCCGATGACGATGTAGACGACGATTGCCACGAGCTTCACCGCGAGCCACGGATGTGTGTGTGGCGAAATCGACAAGCCGACAGCCATTGTGACGCCGGTGAGGAACAGAAGTGTATCGACGACATGGGGAAGCCACCGCGACCAGGGCGATTGCGCGAGCGCTGAGCCGGTCAGCATCCA
>JBFICP010000083.1:0-12279 GCA_041581935.1 Gammaproteobacteria bacterium
ACGGTGTCCGCCGGCGGCGCCGAAGTTTCCGGCTCGGGAAAATCCAGCGTGTAGTGCAGCCCCCGGCTCTCGCGCCTCGCGAGCGCCGAGTCGATGATGAGATTTCCGACCACCGCCAGATTCCTCAGCTCGATGAGATCGCTGGTAACACGGAAGTTGCCGTAGTACTCGTCGATCTCGGCGAGCAGCAGCTCGGCGCGGCGACGCGCGCGTTCCAGGCGTTTGCTGGTGCGCACGATTCCCACGTAGTCCCACATGAAGCGCCGCAGCTCGTCCCAGTTGTGGGACACCACCACTTCCTCGTCGGAATCGGTCACCCGGCTCTCATCCCACTCGGCAAGCGGCGCCGGCTTCGGCCACTCGTCGAGGTGGGCGCGCAGGTGCTCGCTCGCAGCCTGCGCGAACACGATGCATTCGAGCAGTGAATTGCTGGCCATCCGGTTGGCGCCATGCAGACCCGTGAAGGCGACCTCGCCGACGGCATAAAGGCCGGCGACGTCGGTGCATGCATGCTCATCGGTATAGACGCCGCCGCAAACGTAGTGCGCTGCCGGCACCACCGGAATCGGCTCGCGCGCGAGATCGAAACCGAGCTCGAGACAGCGCGCGTGAACCGTCGGGAAATGTGCCTTGATGAAGTCCTGCGACTGGTGAGAGATATCGAGATACACGCAATCGATACCCAAGCGCTTCATCTCGTGGTCGATGGCGCGGGCAACCACGTCTCTCGGCGCGAGCTCGCCACGCGAGTCGAAACGCTCCATGAACGCGGTCCCGTCGGGCAAGCGCAGCCGAGCCCCCTCGCCGCGCAGAGCCTCGGTGACGAGAAAGGACTTGGCGTGCGGGTGATAAAGGCACGTGGGGTGGAACTGTATGAATTCCATGTTGGCGACGCGGCATCCTGCGCGCCAGGCCATGGCAATCCCGTCGCCGGTGGCGATGTCCGGATTGCTGGTGTAAAGGTAGACTTTACCGGCTCCGCCGGTGGCCAACACCACGGCGCGCGCCCGAAACACCCGCACCCGTCGGTGCTTTTCATCGAACACGTAGGCACCCCGGCAGCGGTCGTCATCGAGGCCCTGCTTGCGTCCCGTGATCAAATCGACCGCAACATGGGATTCCAGCATTCGGATGCGAGAATGCGCCTTCGCGCGCGCGACGAGCGTATCGGATATTGCCCGGCCGGTGGCATCGGCGACGTGCACCACCCGCCGGTGGCTGTGGCCGCCCTCCTTGGTGAGGTGATAGGGCGAGCCGGCGCGCGCCTCGTCGGCGCGCGTGAACTCGACACCGAGACTGCTCAGCCAATCCACGCAGGCCGGGCCGCGCTCGACCACGAACCGCACCACCAACGGATGGCACAGGCCCGCACCGGCCGCGATGGTGTCCGCCACGTGGGATTCGAACGAGTCTTCATCGCTCAGAACCGCCGACATGCCGCCTTGAGCATAGTACGTGTTGCTCTCGGGAAAGCGGCTTTTATTGATCACGGTCACGTCCATGTCGTCGGCAAGCCGCAACGCGAGGCCGAGGCCGGCGATGCCGCTGCCGATAACGAGAACGTCACAGGTATGCTGATCGGTCATGAATTCGCACCTTTCGGGATTCGCTGGCGACGGCCCGGGGATGTGGCGATAATGCGCTCCTTAGTATTGCCGGGCGGACCGGAATCTGACCCAGTCCACAAAAATCGCCATGACGACCGGCACCATCGCGAACTATATCCGGAGGCCCTGGTCTACGACATTAGGCAGGGAGGCCGGACTCTGATAAGGGGACGGCCCGAATGGCCGATAATGGTCCTGACCGCGTGCTCGTGGAACGAGTGCAGCGGGGTGACAAGGCGGCCTTTGACCTGCTCGTCCTGAAGTATCAGCACAAGCTGGTCAAGTTGATATCCCGATACGTGCGGGACCATGCCGAGGTGCTCGATGTTGCGCAGGAGTCGTTCCTCAAAGCCTATCGGGCGATGCCGAAATTCCGTGGAGACAGTGCCTTCTATACATGGTTGTACCGCATAGCCATCAATACCGCCAAGAATCATTTGGTGTCTCAGTCGCGTCGGCTGCCCGACAGCGTCGTGGATTCCTCGGACGCGGAGAACTTCGGCGGCGAATCAGAGCTAAAGGAATATGCGACCCCGGAACGGCTGCTGATGCGCGCCGAGATCGAGAAAACGATTGTTGGCGCCATCGAGGATTTACCCCAGGACCTGAAGACCGCCATCACACTGAGAGAGCTGGAGGGACTCAGCTACGAGGAGATCGCGGAGGTCATGGACTGCCCCATCGGGACGGTTCGATCGCGGATATTTCGGGCTCGGGAAGCGATCAACAAGCGCCTTGACCCGCTTCTGGATTGACGGGTGAGGACAGAGCTTTCGACGTGAAAAAAGTATGAACGACAAACTGAAAGAAGAGATGTCGGCGCTGGTGGATGGTGAGCTCGAGACCCAATCGGCGTCCGAAACCATCGATGTGCTGCTCGCGAGCGACACGCTCAAGGTTCATTGGTCGCGCTACCACATGGTGCGCGACGTGCTGAGACACAAGGCCTATCCAGACGCCGGCACCGAGGTGTGCGAACGGGTGCGCAGCTCCCTGGCGGACGAACCGCTGCACTTCGCCGATCGACCGCGCGCCTCACACCGCTGGCGTGGCGTGTTGAAACCGATTTCCGGCATCGCACTCGCAGCATCGGTGGCCACGGTGGCGGTGCTGGCAGTGCGTGGCACCGGGCCGCTGCCCGGTGAGAACGACACGGCCGCCGTGCCCGCGCCGCGGGTCGCGACGGTGGCGCGCTCACCTGGCACGCAAGCGAGTCCCGCCGCCGCGACACCGGGCCCACGACTGGCAAGCGCGGAGGCGCCGGCGGGAAGCCTCAGACGCCTTCAATGGACAACCAGCGAACCCGCCGTGGCGACGCGTCTCAACGGCTACCTCGTCAATCACAGTGAATACCTCGGCGGTGCGATGAAGGGGATGCATCCCTACGCCAGAATCGTCGGTTATGACTCCACCGGCCAGCGCTGAGTCGTTGCCGCGCGCGCACCTTACCGCGCTGATTGGCGGCAGGCGCGTGCGCGTTTGCGCGGCATCGAAGGCGTGGCTGTCGGTCCTGAGCGGTCTGCTGTGCGCCATGTACGGTCATGCCGCGTTGGCCGGCGAATACGGCGAGGGGCCCCAGCAGCGTCTCGATCGCATGGCCAAGGCCGCACAAACCTTGAACTACGACGGCACTTTCATTTACCGCAACGGCGCCACCATTCAATCCATGCGCATCATTCACCGCTTCAACAACGACGGCGAGCGCGAGCGCCTCGTCGCGATGAGCGGTGCCGCGCGCGAGGTGTTGCGGGACCGGGAACGTGTGACATGCATTCTTCCAGACAGTCAGTCGGTGGTCGTTGCCAAGAGTCGTCCGCGAACCTTTCCGCACTCGACGCTCTTCGAGTCTGATGGCGAATTCGGGCGCTACTACGCGTTGAGCGTGCACAAGGGCGAGCGTATTGCCGGGCGGCATACCGAGCTCGTGGCCGTCGAGCCCAAGGATTCGTTTCGTTACGGGTATCGCTTGTGGATGGATCGGGACACAGGCTTGCTGTTGAAATCGGAGCTCATCGGCGAGCGTGGCGAAATCGTCGAGCAGCTCGTATACACAAACATCGAGTTGCCCGCGGAAATTTCCGACGAGCTGCTCGAGCCGGCGATCTCCGGCGCGGGCTATACCTGGTACAACGACGACGAGCGCGACCCGACCGTTGCTTCGGAACCGGTCGCCGGCACCCAGTCGACATGGCACCCGCAATGGCTGCCCGACGGCTTCGAGATGCGCGATTATGCACGCAATCCCATCCTCGCGAGTCGCGACCCGGTGGAGCATCTGATGTTCTCCGACGGCCTGGCCTCGGTGTCGATTTTCATCGAGCGACTCGACACCGCCAGCGAGCCGCTGAGAGGCCCCTCCAGCATGGGTGCGGTGAATGCCTTCGGCAGTATGGTCGAGGAGTTTCAGGTAACCGTGGTCGGCGAGGTGCCGGCCGCCACCGTCGAGCGGGTCGCCAGGTCGATCACGAGGCGCTGAACATTTGTCCGGTGTTGGGCCGCCCGAACCCGCGAGCCTGTTATAATGTTTCGATTACGGCCGACGCGGCGCAAGCGGGCATCAGCGACCGCTTCAGAAAGCCGGCCCAAAGCCCTACTGCGGAGGTTTCATGAAGACCCTGACTAACGCGCTGCGCGCCTCCGGCGCCGTGGTTGTGTTGCTCACACTGGCGGCCGCAAGCGCCGCACAATCGCGCAACCTTCCGGACTTCACCGATTTGGTGGCCGAGCACCGCAAGTCGGTGGTCAACATCAGCACCACCCAGAAGCAGACGACCGGTGTCCGACCGCAGCTGCCAAAGGGGTTCGAGATCCCCGATCTCCCAAAGGACAGTCCGTTCAACGAGTTCTTTCGGCGATTCTTCGGCGAGGGCGAAATCGAGGAGTTCGATGCCCAGTCCCTCGGATCCGGATTCATCATTTCCTCCGACGGATACATCATTTCCAATAACCACGTCGTCAGGAACGCCGATGAGGTTATCGTGCGTCTCAGTGACCGGCGAGAATTCAAGGCCGAGGTCATCGGATCAGACGAGCGCAGTGATATCGCGCTTCTGAAAATCAACGCCGAGAATCTGCCCACGGTGCGTCTCGGCATCGATTACAACCTGAAGGTCGGCGAGTGGGTGCTCGCCATCGGTTCACCGTTCGGTTTCGACCACTCGGTGACCGCCGGAATCGTGAGCGCCAAGGGGCGCAGCCTGCCGCGCGAGAATTATGTGCCGTTCATTCAGACCGACGTCGCCATCAATCCCGGAAACTCGGGCGGTCCGCTGTTCAACCTCGACGGTGAGGTGGTCGGCGTCAACTCTCAGATCTTCAGTCGCACCGGCGGCTTCATGGGCTTGTCGTTCGCCATTCCTATCGACGTCGCCATGGACGTCGCCGAGCAGCTGCAGAACAAGGGCCGGGTATCACGCGGCTGGCTGGGAGTTCTCATACAGGACGTCACGCGCGAGCTCGCGGAGTCGTTCGGAATGGAAAAACCGGGCGGCGCGCTGATTGCGAAAGTGCTTCCCGACAGCCCCGCCGAAGGCGCGGGATTCCAGGTCGGCGATGTGGTGTTGTCATTCAATGAGCAGCGGGTGAATCGCTCCTCGGATCTGCCGCCAATCGTCGGCCGCACCCGAGTCGGCACCAAGGTGCCGGTCGAAGTTCTGCGCGACGGTAAGGCGAAGACGCTCTACGTGGTGACCGCGGAGCTTCCGGAACAGGAGCAGGTGGCCGAGGCGAGCGCGAAGGAACCGGAAACCGCCGAGGCGAACAAGCTCGGGCTGGCGGTCACGGATCTGACCCAAGAGCAGCGCGAGCAGCTGCAATCGAAGGATCACGGCGTCCTGGTCACGGAAGTCAGCGAAGGGCCGGCGCGTAGCGCGGGCATTCGCAAAGGCGACGTAGTGCTCATGCTGAATGGCGTCAAGGTCGAGAGCAGCGCGGATTTCAAACGTCTGGCTTCGGAGCTTCCCGCCGGAAAAGCCGTTTCCATCCTCGTGCAGCGGCAGGGCAACCCCATTTTCCTGGCTCTCAAGGCCGAGGAGTAGACGGCCGCGCAACGAGCCGAAACCCCACCGGCAGTGGCGTGAGGGCGGCAAGCGCGCGCCCGCGCCCGCCTGTCATTGCCAAGTCTACTCCGGAGAAGCCTGCGCCCGCAGTCGATGGATCACATACGAAATTTTTCAATCATCGCGCATATCGATCACGGCAAGTCCACGCTTGCGGACCGATTCATTCAGGTGTGCGGCGGATTGAGCAAGCGCGAAATGGCCGAGCAGGTGCTGGACTCGATGGATCTCGAGCGCGAACGGGGAATCACCATCAAGGCCCAGAGCGTGAGCCTCGACTATCGGGCGCGCAATGGAAGCCGCTACCAGCTGAACTTCATCGATACGCCGGGGCACGTGGACTTCGCCTATGAGGTGTCCCGCTCGCTCGCCGCCTGTGAGGGGGCGCTGCTGGTCGTCGATGCCGCCCAGGGCGTCGAGGCACAAAGTGTCGCGAACTGTTACACCGCCCTCGACCAGGGACTCGAGGTGCTTCCGGTTTTGAACAAAATCGATCTTCCGAGCGCCGAGCCAGAACGCGTCGTGCACGAGATAGAGGACATCATCGGTCTCGACGCCCATGATGCGCTGCGCGTGAGCGCCAAGACCGGGGAGGGCGTCGCCGAGTTGCTAGAAGCCCTGGTCGCGCGGATTCCACCGCCCAGCGGCGATCCGCATGCGGCCCTGCAGGCGCTCATCATCGATTCCTGGTTTGACAATTACCTGGGTGTCGTGTCCCTGGTGCGCGTGGTCTGCGGTCGCCTCGAACGCGGTGCCAAGATTAGGGTCATGTCTACCGGGCGCACGCACCAGGTCGACAAGCTCGGAATCTTCACGCCGAAGCCGCACGACAGAGCCGTGCTCGAGACCGGGGAGGTCGGGTTCGTGGTTGCCGGCATCAAGGACATCGAGGGTGCTCCAGTAGGCGATACCCTGACGCTCGAGAGCCGCCCGGCCGAACACGCCCTGCCGGGCTTCAAGGACGTGCATCCGCAAGTGTACGCCGGCATGTTTCCCACCGACTCCAATGATTTCGAGGCTTTTCGCGATGCGCTCGCGAAGCTGCGTTTGAACGACGCTTCGCTGCACTACGAGCCGGAATCATCGGGAGCGCTGGGGTCCGGTTTTCGTTGTGGTTTTCTCGGCATGCTGCACATGGAAATCGTCCAGGAGCGGCTCGAGCGCGAATACGGTCTGGATCTCATCACCAGCGCGCCAACCGTGGTGTTCGAAATCATCACGAGTGCCGGCGAGACGCTCTACGTCGACAACCCGGCGAAGCTTCCGCCCGCTAACCGGATCGCCGAAACGCGCGAGCCGATCGTGGAGGCGAACATTTTTGTGCCGGACGAGTATTTGGGCAATATCATCAGCCTGTGCGTCGAGCGACGTGGCGTGCAGACAAAGCTGCATTACACCGGCCGGCAGGTCAGCCTCACTTACGAAATTCCCATGGGTGAGGTGGTCCTGGATTTCTTCGATCGCCTCAAGTCCTTGAGCCGTGGCTTTGCATCGCTGGACTACCATTTCGTACGCTACCAAAAGGCGGAGCTGGCAAAGCTCGATATACTTATCAACGGCGAGCGGGTGGACGCGTTATCGGTCATTATTCATGCGAGTCAGGCGCGGACCCGAGGCCGTGAGCTCACAGAGAAGCTCAAAGAGCTGATTCCGCGGCAGATGTTCGAAATCGCGATCCAGGCGGCCATCGGCGCTCAGATTGTTGCCAGGCAGACGGTAAAGGCGCTGCGCAAGAACGTCACGGCAAAATGTTACGGGGGAGACGTGACCCGAAAGAGAAAGCTGCTCGAGAAGCAGAAGGCGGGGAAAAAGCGCATGAAACAGCTCGGCAGCGTAGAAATCCCCCAGGAGGCCTTTCTCGCGGTACTTCACGTGGGTAGGGGCCGATGAGGTTCGATTTCCCTACGATCATGGTCCTTCTGGTGGTCGCCAGCGGTCTGATATGGGCCTTCGACGTCCTGGTGCTTGCCCGCCGCAGACGCAGCTCGGTACCCGAGGTCGGCGAGGACGCCGATGGCGAGCAGGCCGTGACGCCGGCGCCTGCGCCGAAGATCGTCGAATACGCGCGGTCCTTTTTCCCCGTCTTTCTGATCGTGCTGCTACTGCGCTCTTTTCTGATAGAGCCGTTTCGAATCCCCTCCGGCTCGATGATGCCCACCCTGCTGGTGGGTGATTTCATCCTCGTGAACAAGTTCGTTTACGGGATTCGGCTTCCTGTCTCGGACAAGAAAATATTCGAGGTTTCGAAGCCCGAGAGGGGCGACGTCGTGGTTTTTCGCTTTCCCGAGGACCCCTCGACCCCGTTTATCAAACGCGTGGTCGGCCTGCCGGGAGACCGAATCGCCTACTACAATAAGGTTTTGTATATCAACGGCCAGCAGGCTGACCAGCGGCCCATCGGCACGTATACCGGGCACGGCTCCGGCGCCAGCATGACGGGCGCCAGTCTGAGGCAGGAAACATTGGGTTCGATAACACACCCGATTCTCGTTCAGACGGGATATCCCTCGATTGACGGCAAGACCGTCGTTCCTGAGGGTCATTATTTCGTGCTCGGCGACAATCGGGACAACAGCCGCGACAGCCGCTACTGGGGAACGGTGCCCGACGATCTCCTGATCGGTAAGGCGTTTACCATCTGGATGAACTGGGATCTCGGAAACGGTATCGACTGGGCGCGAATTGGCACGAGTATTGAATGAGGGGGCGGAGTCGCACTAACAGGAGATTTTTGGCAATGAGTTTCGTAAGACGACAGCGAGGCCTCAGCTTCCTCGGATTGATCGCCCTGGTGGGCATTCTGGGATTCGCTGCGGTCATTGGCCTCAAGCTAATCCCCATCTACATGGACAGCTGGAAAATCGACGGCGTTATGAAGGCGGTGATAAATGACCCCGATGTCAAGCAATGGTCGCGCAGGGAAGTCGAGCAGGCGATGCTGAAGCGTTTGGACATCGATGCCGTCGAGGCGGTGAACTATCACAATCACAAGGAATCCATGACCATCACCAAAAAGCAGAACAACACCACCATCAATATCTTCTACCGCGTGGAAACACCGCTCATTGGGAATCTTTCGTTGGTGGCCGAGTTCGACAAGAGCGTCAGCTCTTAGGGGGGCGGCGTGCTTTCCGCCCTCGTATCGGGGCACGAATGTACACGCCTTGCTTTGACGTGCCCCGTGTCCCTCCTCCCACCGAGGGAGTGGGGGAGCCATCGTTGAGCGCGAGAGGTTCGCTCCTGCAAGCAAATGGACGTGAACGATACGGATGCGCAGCTGCAGGAGCGGCTCGGGTACGCGTTCAGGGATCCGGAGTTACTTGGCCAGGCGCTTACGCATCGAAGCCGCGGTTCGCACAACAACGAACGTCTCGAGTTTCTCGGCGATGCTATCTTGAGTTTCGTGGTCGCCGAGATGCTCTTTGAGGCCGAGCCCGGCGCCCATGAAGGAAGGCTGACACGATTGCGTGCACACCTGGTGCGCCGGGAAACGCTCGCCAGCATTGCGCGCGAGCTGGAGCTTGGCGAGGCAGTGCGCCTCGGCCCCGGCGAGCTCAAGAGCGGCGGCCGCAGGCGCGATTCCATTCTTGCCGATGCTTTCGAGGCCCTTATTGGGGCAATGTATATGGATTCGGGCCTGGCGTCGTGCCGCACCGTGCTCAAGAAACTTTATGACAACCGTTTGGAGCGCGCGGTGCGGGAGGTCGGCCTGAAGGACGCGAAGACACGGCTGCAGGAGGCACTGCAGGGGCAGGGACGTGCGCTGCCACAGTACACGGTAATCAAGCTCGAGGGGGCTGCGCACGACCAGAGCTTCACCGTCGAGTGCCAGGTCGAAGGTATGGCGCGCCCGGTCAGGGGCAGCGGGTCGAGTCGGCGCAGGGCCGAGCAGGCCGCCGCCAGCAGGGCTCTGGAGGTATTGGACGGCGATGGCTGATGGGTGCAGGCTATGCCCATGAGCAAGGCCAAGTCTGAATCCGCAGATCACCGCTGCGGTCACGTCACCATCATCGGCCGGCCGAACGTCGGCAAGTCGACCCTGGTCAATCGACTCGTCGGCCAGAAGTTCAGCATCACCTCGCGAAAGGCGCAAACCACGCGACACCGCCTGCTCGGCATCAAATCAACCGATAGCGCGCAAATCATCTATGTCGATACGCCCGGACTGCATATGCGTGCCGGGCGGGCCTTGAACCGGTACATGAACCGAGCGGCCACGGGCGCGCTGGTGGGCGTCGACATCATCGTGTTCCTGGTAGAGGCCGGAAAGTGGACGGTCGACGACGAGCACGTTCTTGCACGCCTGGACGATGCCGACGCGCCAATCATTGCCGGGGTCAACAAGATCGACAAACTTGCCGACAAGCAGGCCCTGTTGCCGTATCTCGACGCGCTTTCGAGTCGCGCCGACTTTCGTGAAGTGGTACCGATTTCCGCACTTCACGGAACCAGCATCGAGCGCCTCGAAGCCGTGCTCATAGACAACTTGCCGAACAGGCCACCCCTTTACAACGAGGATCAGTTCACCGATCGAACCGAACGATTCCTGGCCGCCGAGATGGTGCGTGAGAAGCTCACCGATCGTCTCGGACACGAGCTTCCTTATCGACTCAGCGTGGAAACCGAAGCATTCCAAGCCGAGGACGGCATGCTCAAGATCGGCGTCGTCATCTGGGTGGAACGCAAGAGCCAGAAAGGCATCGTCATCGGCCGACAGGGCAGGGTGCTCAAGGCGGTCGGAAGCGACGCTCGCAAGGACATGGAGACGATGTTCGAACGCAAAGTTTTCCTCGAGCTATGGGTGAAGGTCAAGGAAGGCTGGTCGAACGACGAGCAGGCGTTGCAACGGCTCGGCTACGTGGATTGAGCGGATCGGCGACATGAGACGAGTGGAATTCGAGCCGGCCTTCGTGCTGCACTATCGCGCATACCGGGAAACGAGTCTTATCGTCGAAATCATGGGCCGTAATTCCGGGCGTCTCGGATTGATTGCAAAGGGCGCGCGCCGACCGAGATCGGAGTTGCGAGGACTGCTTCAATCGTTTCGTCCGTTGCTGTTGTCCTGGTCCGGTCGCGGCGAGCTCGGTTTGCTCACCGGTGCCGAGCCCGACAGATACGTGCCCAGGCTCAGAGGCAATGCGCTTTTCAGTGGGTTCTATATGAACGAGCTGCTCATGCGTCTGCTGCACCGATTCGACCCGCACCCGGAGCTGTTTGATCACTATTACGCCGCAGTCGAAGCCCTGGGTAGCGGGAAGCGAACCGAGAGCGTGCTGCGGATTTTCGAGAAACAGCTGCTCGAATCTATCGGATACGGATTGGTCCTCGATCGCGATATCGATTCGGGCGAGCCCATACACGTCGAATGCGCGTATCGTTATCAGGCGGACCGGGGACCGAGCTCGGTGCTCGACGATGACCGCGCAAGCGGCAACGAGGGCGTGCAGGTCGTGGGCGAAACTCTGCTGTCGCTTGCCCGCGAGCGTCTCGACGACGACCGAGTTCTCGACGAGGCCAAGCGATTGATGCGAGCCGTCCTGCGCCGTTACCTCGGCGACAAGCCGCTGGCGACGCGCACCCTGTTTCGCACCGGAAGTCAGGCGCAAAGTAGCCGTTGATGCGCGATCGAAATTGAGAGCGACTCGGTGATTTTCGGCATCGGAATCGATCTGGTCAGAATTTCACGTATCGAGGCGGCCATCGACCGTCACGGGCATCGCTTTGCGGAACGGATTCTCGGCGCAGAGGAGCTCGAGCGCTATGCCGATACGCGCCGAAAAGCCGCATTTCTCGGCAAGCACTTTGCCGCCAAAGAAGCGCTCCTCAAGGCCCTGGGCACGGGTTTGCGCATGGGGATCCAGTGGGCAGACATGCGGGTGCACGCCGACCCTCTCGGCAAGCCCTTTCTCTCGTGCCACGGCCGCGTGCGCGAACTTTTCGACGAGCATGGCATCACCGAAAGCTTTCTCAGCATAAGCGACGAGGGCGAATACGCGGCGGCCTTCGTCACCCTGGTTTGCCAGCGACCATAAGCCGCCAGCGGTCGGCTTCAGTTGCGTTCGTCTTGCGGCTCGTTCCCGGTGCTGCGCGGCACGGCGCCTTCGCGCGCCGGGGCAGGTTCGTCCGTCCGATGCGCAGCCGTGCGTGAGGCGTCGTCCGCAACGCTCGGATTGGGCGTCGCCGTGGGTCCCGCGCCGGCCGTGGCTGGCGGCGGTGTTGATTCGTCGCGCTTGGCCATGGAGGCAGCCGCTCGGGATCGATCGGCGCCGCAGGGGTTGTCGGGCTCGGATTGCGGTTGCACAGCGGACAACGCGTTCTGGGGCGGTGTTGACGCCGACGCCACATCCCTCGACGGCGCGGGGGTGGCCCGATCGCCGTCGTCGCTGCCCGCCGGTTTCGCTTCATGACCTTGGTCCGGCTGCGCCGACTTGCTCTCGTGGCGCTTGTCGGCGGATCCGCCACGCCCGCGCCCCCGGCCGCCGCGTCGACTGCGCCGTGACCCGGTCCGATTACCACCCTGGCTGGCGGGCTGATTGCTGACCTGGCCGGCGGCGGGCTGATTTCTACCCTGGCTACCCGCCTGGCGGGCCGTCGACTGCGCGTCGTCGCCGCGC
>JBFICP010000084.1:0-12163 GCA_041581935.1 Gammaproteobacteria bacterium
CCGCTTCCACCTGTGCGATGGCATCCCACTCCACGCGGCTGTAATTACCCTCCGCCATTTCCGCCGCCAGCACCTTGCGACCGGTGGGATTGATGCGCTCGCCAATGATGACAAACGGTCGCTCGAATCCGATGACGACTTCCCTGCTCGCCGAGCTGATTACCGTGTCGGTCATAGCGAGACCCTTTGCAGCGAAAGGTTGGGTCGATTTGCGGGATTCCACGGCATGCGGCCCGCGAGCACGCCCGACGCATCGATGATTTCGGCGACGGCCTCTTCCTGTCGATGTGCCATGACATGCACACCGGCGACGCCTTCGATGTCCCGGATCTGTTGAATCAGCTCCATACACATACGCCGCCCCTCGAGCCGCGGGCGATCGGCGCCTTCCAACCTCGCAACGACATGGTCGGGAATAGTCACGCCGGGCATGTTCTCTCGCATCCGGCGCGCCGCCCGCGCTGAGTCCAGTGGTGCCACGCCGACCAGGATAGCGCACCTCTCGTGAAGGCCGCGATCGCGAACCTCCTGCATGTACTCCTGCAGCTGTACCACGTCGAAGCAATACTGTGTCTGAACGAATGCTGCGCCCGCGGCAATTTTCTCGGCCAGCCGATCGGCGCCGTCGTTGGACGACTCAACGTACGGGTTTGACGCTGCGCCGAGAAATATCCGTGGCGGGGTGGTAATTGCGCGTCCGTTGAGATAGCGCGATTCGTCACGCATGGCGCGCACAATCGAGACCAGCGACGCGCAGTCCCGATCGAAGACCGGCTCGGCGGCGTCATCATCCGGGCGCTGAACGTCATCGCTGCTCAAACACAAAACGTTGGAAACGCCCAAGGCCGCGGCACCGAGAACGTCGCTCTGTACGGCGAGCCGGTTTTGATTTCGGCACGAAATCGGCATGATGGTGGCATAGCCACGCTGCGCGAGGAGTGCGCATACGGCGAGCGCCGACATGTGGGAGTCACGGTCCGCGACATTGCCGGCGCAGATGGCATCGACGTAGCCATCAAAGACCCGGGCGCGGGAATACACCTCCTCCGGATCCGCCGAGTCCGGCGGTGACAACGAGGCGGTAACGGTGAACTGTCCACTCGCCAGTAGTTCCTCGAACGCGCCGACGTTGCTCAATGGTTGACCTCCATTCTCGATTCTCATTGATCCGTGACGGCCTGACCGCCACGCTTGACCATCTTCTCCAGCAGCTCGCCGTCGAAGGCCGATTCGAGCCGCTCGGCCTCGGCTCTGGCCTCGTCCTCGAGAGCGCTTCCGCAGGCTCGTGAGACGCGGCGCCAGTCCTCGAGATACTTATCGCTGCTGCCCTTGCCGGCGCGCATGGCGGCCCGGTCGATGGCTTCCTGGAAACGCATCGGCAGCTGAACCTTGGCCGTTTCCCGGCCGCGCCGTGCGATCACCTGCGATGGGATGTCTCGCCAGTAGACCGTGATCAATTTGGCCATCGAATACCTCCTCGCGAACCACGAGCACGTGCTCGCGTTCGGACTGCCAGAGCGGTTCGGTAAGAGGGGGCCCGCCGAATGCGTGCGCAGCGGTGCCGGCGCGCAAGCTCAGCCGCTGGCGGCGCCCCTGACGTTGTGACGACGGGCCATCATTTCCTTGGCAGTCTCGACGGCCACCGCCGCGTCACGACAATACGCATCGGCACCTATGGCCTTCGCGAAAGCCTCGTTGAGCGGCGCGCCGCCCACCAGAACGACGTAGTCGTCGCGGATACCCTTCTCCACCATGGTGTCGATGACGACCTTCATGTAAGGCATGGTGGTGGTCAGAAGCGCCGACATGCCGAGAATGTCCGGCTTGTGCTCCTCCAGGGCCGCGAGGTAACTGTCGACCGCGTTGTTGATGCCCAGGTTGATGACCTCGAAGCCGGCGCCCTCCATCATCATGGCTACCAGGTTCTTGCCGATGTCGTGGATATCGCCCTTGACCGTGCCGATGACCATCTTGCCGATGGGCGGTGCACCGGTCTCGGCGAGCAGCGGTCTCAGAATAGCCATGCCGCCTTTCATGGCATTGGCCGCCAGCAGCACTTCCGGCACAAACAGAATCCCGTCGCGGAAGTCGATGCCGACGATGCGCATGCCCTCCACCAGAGCTTCGTCGAGCAGCTTCTTGGCCTCCCAGCCGCGCGACAGCAGTATGTTGGTGCCTTCTTCTATTTCCTCGCGGAGTCCATCGTAGAGATCGTCGTGCATCTGCTTGACGAGCTCGTCGTCGTCGAGCGTCGAGAGGTCGAGTTCCTCTTCGTCTCCGTCTTCGATTTCCGCTTCGTCATTCACAGCGATGCTCCAGTCGGGGCGACAAACATCCGCACCTTTTCAGGCGCATATCCGGCGTAAGACTAGGCACCGCCCTGCCGACCTGCTGGCGTGCCCGCGACATGAGCTTGTCGAAAAGCGACACTCGAATCGGGCAACTGTGTACCCGCTTCTTAAAGGGTAAACTACCGCCGCTGGGATACAGCCAGCAGTCGGAGAGAGCATGAATCAGCAAGCGCAGAATGACGGCAAGATCATCGATGGAAAAGCGTTCGCTGCGCGGCTGCGCGCCAGGATAGCCGGTCAGGTCGCCGCCGTGCGTCGTCAGCACGGCATCATCCCGGGACTCGCCGTGGTTCTGGTCGGCGAGAATCCGGCCTCTCAGGTCTATGTGCGCAACAAGAACAAGCAGACCCTCGAGGCAGGCATGAACTCGTTCGAGCACCGTCCGCCGGATTCCATCAGCGAGGTGGAGCTGGTCGCCCTGGTCGAGAAGCTCAATCGGGACCCGCAAGTGAACGGCATTCTTGTTCAGCTGCCGCTCCCCTCACAGATAAGCTCCCACGCCGTGATCGGCAGCATCGATCCGGCCAAGGACGTGGATGGATTTCATACCATCAATGCCGGGCTGCTGGCGGTCGGCGGCGAGGGCATGGTGCCCTGTACGCCGCTCGGCTGCATGATGCTCATCAAGGATGTTCTCGGCACCGATCTTTCCGGCCAGAGAGCCCTGGTTCTTGGGCGATCCAATATCGTCGGCAAGCCCATGGCGCATCTACTCCTCGCCGAGAACTGCACCGTGACCATCGCTCATTCGCGCACCCGCGACTTGCCCGAGGAGTGCCGACGCGCCGATATTCTGGTGGCGGCCGTGGGCCGCGCGCAGATGGTCAAGGGAGACTGGGTGAAGCCCGGGGCGACGGTCATCGATGTCGGCATCAACCGCATCGACGACGGTGGAGGCAAGACCAGGCTGGTGGGCGATGTGGACTTCGAGACCGCCCGAACGCGGGCTGCCGCCATCACACCGGTGCCCGGCGGCGTCGGCCCCATGACCATCGCCTGCCTGTTGCTCAATACGCTGACGGCGGCCTGCCGTCAGAACGGCGTGCCGTTGCCGGAACCCGATGATTGAGCTGCCCGGAAGCCGATAGCCCGGTGAGGCACGAGCCAATCAACGGCGCGCGTCAGGCGATCGCGTATCTCATGAGCCTGGTGCGCGACGATCCGAGGCCGTACCAGGCGCGCGCCGGCGGTGCCGGGCACCCAATTCGGGCTCTGCTCGCGCGTCTTGGCGACCCTCACATCGGCCTGCCGGTGGTGCATCTCGCCGGCTCCAAGGGCAAGGGTTCGACGGCGCTCTACCTCGAGGCGATCCTGAACGCGGCGGGCCTACGCACCGGCACGTTCACCTCGCCCCACCTGCAGCGCTGGACCGAGCGCTATCGGGTCGATGGCCGGGAGTCGACACCATCGGCTTTCGCCGCCCTGTTCGAAAGGCTGCGGCCTCACGTGACGCATCTTCAACGCGAGAATGCGGCGCTCGCTCCCGGCTTCTTCGACGTGCTCACCGCGGCGGCGTTTTCGCTGTTTGCAGAGGAAGGTGTCGATTGCGCGATCATCGAGACCGGCATCGGCGGAAGGCTGGATGCAACCAACGTCGTTCAACCCATCGTCAGCTGCATCACCTCGGTGGAGCTGGAGCATACGGACAAGCTCGGCGATACCATCGAGGCCATCGCCGCGGAAAAGGCCGGCATCATCAAGCGCGGCGTGCCGGCGGTAATCGGCACCTTGCCGGCGCAAGCGGCTCGCGTGATCCGAGATCGCGCCGCGCGCCTGGACGCGCCGGTGAGCGCGCTCGGGCAAGATATCGAACTCATGGTTCGCCCCTCAAGCGCGAGCGAGCGCTCAATCGAAGTGCGCGTCGCGGGCCGTATCTACCGTGCGACACTTGCCCGCGGTGCGGCCGCCTGCAACGCGCATAACGCGGCGCTCGCAATCGCCTGTGCCCACCGCGTTGCCGGAAACGACGAGGCGCGACTGCAGCGGGCGATTGGCGAGGCGCTGATCGATACCCGTCCGCCGGGACGCATGGAAATCGCCGGCGAACGCCCCTGGGTGATCATCGATGGTGCGCATACGCAGGACTCGATTCGGGCGCTGGCGGACATGCTGTCGACGTTTCCCGCTGATAATCTGCATCTGCTCGTGTCGCTGAGCTCGAGCAGAGATGCTGCCCGGCTGCTTTCTCCGCTGCTCGAGCGCGCCCACCGGGTAGTGACGACGCGCGCCGATCCCGTGCGCTCCCTGGACAGCGAGCAACTGGCGGCAGGCTTGGTGGCGCAGGGCTTCGACACGGCGCGGGTGCAGGCGATCGCCGATCCCTACAAGGCAGTTCTGATCAGCCGCGGCCGGCTTGCGCACGACGACATGCTGTGCATCGCCGGGTCGATGTACATGGCGGGTGTTGCGCGGGATGCTCTTCTGAGTGACGGACCCGTGCAACCGGGATTACGATGATCGAGAATATCGACACACGCATCACCGATGTTGCCCGCGCGGTGGCAGCGGCCGGAGGGCGTGCCGTGCTGGTTGGCGGCTTCGTGCGCGACCGACTGCTCGGTATCGACTCTAAGGACTACGATGTCGAAATCTACGGCCTCGCACCGGATACGGTAAGCGATCTCCTGGCAGACTTCGGCGAGCTCATGGAGGTCGGTCGTGCCTTCGGTGTTCTGCGTGTCAAGGGTATCGACGCCGACTTCTCACTGCCGAGGCGCGACAGCAAGAGTGGCAGCGGTCATCGCGGCTTCGACATCGTCTTCGATCCGAATCTCGATTTCGCCGAGGCGTCGCGTCGCCGCGATCTCACCGTCAACAGCATCGCTCTGGATCCATTGAGTGGCGAGATCCTGGATCCCCACGGCGGGCGCAACGATCTCGAGCTCGGAGTGCTGCGCGCCACCGACCCCGCGCATTTCGCCGAGGATCCGCTCCGGGGTCTTCGCACCGCGCAGTTCGCCGCACGCCTGGAGATGACGCCCGACGACGCGCTTACGCGCCTGTGCAGTCAACTGGACCTCGCCGAGCTTCCGGCGGAACGCATCTACGAAGAGCTGCGCAAGCTGCTTATCAAGGCGCGACGCCCGTCGATCGGATTCGAGTTCCTGCGCCGCGCACGGCTTCTGCGCTTTTTCCCCGAGCTGGAAGGACTCCAGGATGTGCCCCAGGATCCGGTCTGGCATCCGGAAGGCGATGTCTGGACCCATACGATGATGGTCATCGACGAGGCCGCGGCGCTTCGCAGCGGTGCGCCAGGCGATCTGGCGCTGATGTATGGCGCTTTGTGCCACGATTTCGGAAAGCCAGCCGCGACCATCGAGGACGCGGGCTGCATTCGTTCACCGAAGCACGAGGCCATCGGCGCAAGCATGGCACGCGAATTTCTCGAACGACTGCGCGCGCCGGGCACGCTGTGCCGCCAGGTCGAGGCACTGGTTCGATATCACCTCGCACCGTCGCTGTACGTTGCTCAAGGCACGACCGCCAGAGGATATCGACGGCTGGCGCGCAATCTCGATCGTGCCGGTGTCGATATCGAGCTTCTGATCCGGGTCGCCCGAGCCGACCACTGGGGACGCACCACGGAAGAAGCCCGCAAGCGAATATTCCCGGCAGCCGATGCCTTCCTTGCCGAGGCCGACAAGGCCTCGGTGAGGCACGCGGCCCCACGCGACGTCGTTCAGGGTCGCCACCTGCAGGCCCGCGGTTTCGAGCCCGGACCGCAGTTCGGCGACATTCTCGATCGCTGCCGTGACGTCCAGGATGCGACGGGCTGGACCGACGCGGACAAAATTCTCGACAAAGTGCTCGGCGGCGGGGGAACATAAACCCATGGTTTCATTTCGATCGAGCACCTTGTGAACTATTCGACCATCGCGACGGCACGCTATGCCGTACATCAGTTGACGGGGATCGATAACAACGCCGTTGTCGAGCAGGTTCTCCGAGAGCAGGACAAGCGCCTCGTCGACGACCCCAGGCAGACGACCTACGAGGACTCGCCCCTGCCCGATACGCCGGAAGTCAGAGCGCTTGTCGACCAGGTTGCGGCTATTATGCGTGCAATCGATCCACGCCTCGCACCATCGCCATTCTGGGCGCACATCCTCAAGCCCGGTGAATCGACCATGTTCCACACGCACAGTGTGGGAAACTACCCGGGGCTCGGACTCTCGTGGGTCTATTACGCGAACGTCCCCGAACGATCCGGCGATCTGGTGTTCATATGCCAGCTCAACGAGGATCGCATCTTCCACGGTGTCACCCCGGTGGTCGGGCGGCTGGTGATATTTCCGGCGAGCATGCCTCATATGACCGAGCGTCACGCGGGTGAAGGCGTAAGGGTGTCGGTGAGCGGCAATTACTTCCTGCCAATCCAGATCACCTTGGACGTGTTGTCGGGGGAGACGCGTTCGAGGGTCAGCGAATTCGCGGGATGAGTCGTCATCGAGCGACCCCAGCCGACAGCCGACCCCGACGCGACGACGCGCTGAACGGGCACCGCCACACCGCAAGCTAACCGGAGCGCTCTCCACGCGCATGTGGATAGTCAATCCGGGTCCGCGCCACGAGCCGCCAAACGAGCGCGAGCGCCGTAACGGTGAGGCCCAGCGCCAGGCCCCACCACAGACCGCGCGCTCCGTAACCCATCGCAAAGCACAGCACCAGACCACTGAGCATGCCGAGCACCCAGTATCCGATCGACGCGATCCACATGGGTACCAGCGTATCCTTGAGACCCCGCAGAGCACGGGAGGCGACCGCCTGCAGGCCGTCGAAGAGCTGGAACACGGCAGCGATGCCCGCGAGGACGACGGCGTGTTCCACCACTTCGACATTTCCGGGGTCATTCACGTCGAGAAACACCGAGACGATTTGCCGCGGAAAGAGCCATAGCAGGCTTGCGGACATCACCATGACCGCAGTACCGACGCCGATTCCCGTCAATGCAGCTGCGCGTACGCCGTGCGGTGAACTGGCTCCGACACCGTGGGCGACTCGAACTCCGGTTGCCTCGCCGACGGCCAATGCGATCATGAATCCCACGGCGATCACATTGAACATTATCTGATTGGCGGCAAGCCATGAAGCGCCGAGCACGCCCATGAAAATAGATACGGCGACGAACATACCGCTTTCGAGAAGAGAAATGCCCGCAATCGGCGCACCCAGCCGAAATATCTCTTTGAGAATTGACGGATCGACGCGCAGACCGCCGGTATACAGATAAAAATGTCGGAAGTGCCGCGACGTTAGCGTGTGAATCACGAGCGCGGCGACCATCATCCACACGGTAATGGCCGTTGCCCATCCGGCACCGGCAACCCCGAGCGCAGGCATGCCCAGCTTCCCGAACACCAGCCCGAACGTGAACACCGCGTTGACAGCGATTGCCGTTACGGTCACCACCATGACCGATCCGGCGCGCGAAAGAGCGCACACAAAGCTGCGCAACACGACGAACAGCAGGTACGGGATAATCGACCAAGCCGCGGCATGCAGATACCGCTCGGCGAAATCGATCACCCGTGGCTCCTGACCGGTCATGGCGAGCAGCGGCGCGAGATAAAAGGCGACTACCGTTCCTGGAACTCCGATCACCAGCGCAACCAGAAAGCCCTGACGCACCGCATGACGTACACCCTCGGGATCATTCGCTCCGCGCGCCTCGGCGGCGAGAACGGCGACGATGGACAGCAAGCCCACTCCGACGATGAGTATTTCGAACATGACACTGGAGGCGAGTCCGACCCCGGCCAGCTCCACAGAACCGAGTCGACCGACAAACAGCATGTCGGTGATGCCCATGGCAATCTCGGCGAGGTAAGCGGCCGCCAGCGGCCCGCTGATTCGCAGTATTGCGGGAAGCTCCATCACTCGTTGCTTTTTTTTGCCACATTTCATACCCGCTTTCCGCAGCACCCGTACCCCCCTTCGACTCGACACGACGTTTCAATTACACCACAGGGCGTTCGCAGTGGCGGCGCCGGGGATGATAGTAATCGTAATGGAGAATTGAAATGAGTAGATTCATGATTGTGCCGTGCGTTCTTCTGATGCTGGGAGTACGCATGCCGATGGCGGCGGAGAGTGAACCCGCGGAAGGTACCGTCGCCGGTGCCGCGGGGTTAGGCATTGGAGCACTCGTGGGCGGACTGGTCGGTGGACCGATCGGCGCGGTCGTCGGTGCAGCCGGAGGGGCGTTTTTCGCAGAGCAGGATGCGGCAAAAGACAGGACCATCGACGACCTGGAAGTGAAACTGAATGAGCGGAAGTCGGAACTCGCGGGACTCAAGAGTGACTTCGAGCAAACCCAGGTGGCCTTGACGGGCAACGCCCAGATTCTCGAGCGCTCCCCGCATGCGCCCCTCAGCCTGCCGGTATACTTTCGTACCGACTCCGCCGACATCGACCAGTCGTTGCTTCCGTACCTCGAGCAACTCGGCGCTTACCTGAACGCATTTCCGGATCTGAAAGTCCGACTCGAAGGTTACAGCGACCGACGCGGGAATGCAGATTACAACCTGACGCTGAGTCAGCGCCGCATTGGCGAGATTCGCCGAATTCTCGAGGACCAGGGCATCGCACCGAACCGTATTCTCGCAATCGCATACGGCGAAACCCGGGCACGTGCATCTGCCGCTGACATCGACGCCATGGTCTTCGACCGCGCCGTCATCATCGCTATCGAGAACTCCGACTCCACGCGGGCGTGAGCCTTGGTAGGAGCGGCCTTGCCTGCGAGCCCTCGCGAGCAAGCCCGCTCCTACATTTTTTCATCGGTCGAACCTCGAACCGCGACGCCGTACTCCCTGGCGGCATCGCAAAGCCATGTCCATGCATAGATCGCAAAGCTGCGGTGAATGTAGATATCATAGGCAGGCTCGTCGTCCAGCTGATGAAGCAGCATGTGACATCGACCGAGACGCGCCTGGATGCAGTTGTCCGATCCGAATACACGGGGATGCAGGTCAACGTTGGTGCCTTTCATGAGCACGTCTCTGGCGTTACCTCCCTGCAGCCCGATGACGGCGCGACTGTCGCTGACATCGACGATTGCGTGATGCATATCGCTCAACGCCTCACCGAGTCGTGCACTCACGCTGCGGTCGTCGTCCCCGGCCATGACCGCGAGCCACTCGTCCGGCCCGAGCCACAGGAGTGTCGCGTCTTTGTTTCGCCGTGCCGTTTTCGGCTGAATCGGCAGGTCGAGGCCAAAGACCTCGGTGATCGCATCGCTTAGATCACTATTGGAAGCATCGCCACGGATCACAAGCTGCATGCCGATACGACGCTCCTGGATAGTCACGCCGGCATCTTCGACAGGCGCGCGCGCGCGAGCCTCGATACCGAGGCTTGCCAAAGCGCTCTGCCACTGAAAACGCTCAGGCATTCATTCGCTCCCCTTGCGGGTCGAAAAATCGTGGCGCGGTGATGGTCGCCGTGATGGTGCGCTCCGCCAGCGGCACGTGGACGCGCTCGCCATGCCGCTGATGCCCGCCCTTGATGAGCGCGAGTGCAATCGAGTGTCCGAGATTCGCGCTGTAGTAACTGGAAGTCACGTGACCGATCATTTTCATTGGCGGTGCTGAGAGCACCGTGTCGACGATTTGACCACCCTCCGGCAACACGTCTTGGCCATTTTCGGTCAACAGGCCGACCAGCTGCTTGCGGTCTGTGCGCACGCTGTCCGGGCGCGACATGGAACGCTTTCCCAGGAAGTCTTTGGACTTGCTGACGGCCCACGTCATGCCCAGATCCGCCGGAGTCACCGTGCCGTCGCTGTCCTGTCCGGCGATGATGAATCCCTTTTCGGCGCGCAACACATGCATCGTTTCGGTGCCGAACGGGGTGATGCCGTATTTCTGTCCGGTATTGATCAACGTCGTCCACAGCCACATCCCGTAGTTAGCGGCGACATTGATTTCGTATGACAGCTCGCCTGTGAACGATACTCGAACCACGCGCGCCGGGATTCCTGCCACGGTTCCGTCTCGAAATGACATGAATGGAAATGCCTGTGACGAGAGATCGATATCGTTGGTCAGCTCGGCGAGAAGATTCCTTGAAAGCGGTCCCGCGATTCCTACGGTGCACCACTGCTCGGTGACGGAATTGCAGTACACTCGGAGCTCCGGCCATTCCGTCTGTAACCATTCCTCGAGCCACTCCAGCACCCGCGCGGCGTTACCGCTGGTGGTGGTCATCAAATAGTGTTGCTCATCCAGCCGGGTCGTCACACCGTCATCGAACAGCATGCCGTCTTCACCGCACATCAGGCCGTAGCGGCAACGACCGATGGCCAGGGATTTCCAGTTGTTGGTATAGATTCGGTCCAGAAGCTCCGCGGCATCAGGCCCCTGTATATCGATCTTTCCGAGAGTCGACGCGTCTAGAATTCCGATGGCATTGCGCGTCGCCAGACATTCGCGGTTAACGGCGTCGTGCATGCTCTCTCCGCTCCGCGGGTAGTACCACGGCCGTTTCCACTGACCCACGTCCTCGAACTTCGCCCCGTTGTCGGCGTGCCACGCGTGCATCGGTGTTCTCCGAACCGGATCTGCGAGCTCACCGAGGTCCCTGCCAGCCAGCGCGCCGATCGTCACGGGCGTATACGGAGGTCTGAACGTGGTCGTACCCAGCGCCGACATATCGACCCCGAGCTGCCTGGCGAGAATCGCCAGCGCGTTCACGTTGGCGGTCTTGCCCTGATCGGTGCCCATGCCCGTCGTGGTATAGCGTTTCAAGTGCTCGACCGAACGATATCCTTCGCGCACCGCCAATCCGATGTCGGCGGCCGTCACATCGTTCTGAAAATCAATGAAATGCTTGGCGAACGGCGCGCCGCGCGCCCGTCGCGGCAGTATCCAGGTCGGCTCGATAGGCGTTTCCTCTTCCAGCTCCACGCGCGGAGACACCGCGCTGCCGCGTTTGCGAAATCCCGCCTCGGAGGCCGCGACCTTGCCGGCCTCCCGCCCCTCGGAAAGCACGTAGGCGAGCTCGAAGGCCCCGCTCGCCGAGCCGGCGGAGCGTTCCGCCTGAACCGACTCGCCCGGCACGAAGCAGGCCTTCTGCTCGTCGTACGCGAGGCGTCCGCGGGATTGGGAGAACAGATGCACGGCGGGATTCCAGCCACCGGACATGCACACGAGATCACACGGTATGCTGCGCGCCGTGCCGGTGAATCCTTCGCCCGATGCGTTGAGCGCCGCGACCTCGACGGCCGCGACCCGCACGCGTCCGGATGTCCCCACCACGCCGTGGCCGACCAGCACCTCGACGCCCCGCTTCCTGAGCAGGGTGCGGCGCGCTTCCGAAGGCTCACGGCGCAAATCCACCATCGTGACATGGATTCCCGCATCGGAAAGATCGCAGGCCGTGTCGTAGGCGCCGTCATTGTTGGTAACGACGACCGCTCGAGTTCCGGGACGCACCGCGTAACGATTCACGTAGGCTTGGGCCGCGGACGCGAGCATGATGCCCGGGCGATCGTTATCGTTAAAGACGAGCGGACGTTCGTGGGCGCCGGTCGCGAGCACGACCTGGGCGGCGCGCACCTTCCACAGCCGCAGCCGTGGGCGATCCGGTGTGGTGCCCGGCCGCAGATGATCGGTGACGCGCTCGACAATCGTCAGATAGTTGTGGTCGTAGTACCCGGCAACCGTACTGCGCGGGAGCAGGTGAACGTCGTCGCAGGACTCAATCTCGCGCACGCTTGCACCGACCCACTCCATGGCCGGCTTGTCGTTGATCTTGTCCGTGCGTCCGAGCAAGGTGCCGCCGAACTCGGCTTGCTCGTCGGCGAGTATCAC
>JBFICP010000085.1:0-11937 GCA_041581935.1 Gammaproteobacteria bacterium
GCCGTCGAACGGCTCGACGCGGCCATCGATATTGGCAATCTGAAAGAGTCGCTTCTTACCGGCGTCACCATCGCCCCTGGTGTTGGCCCGGCCGCGACCGCTGCCGCGCTCGGCGCGTGCCCCGACCGGCTTGTCCGGATCGGTGCTCGCCACCCAGTCGACCTTGTCGAGCTTGAGCCGGTTGAAACCCGCGAGCCCTTTGCTCAGGGTGACGGCCATGGCCCGCGGTGTCGTGCGGTAGGCCCGCAGCGTATCGGCCATCTTCACCGCCGCCTTGAGGTCCTCGGGAGAGGCCGGCGTTTTCGGCATGCGCTGCTTGGCGATTTCGACCCGCTCTTTGTAAAAGGCGGTCCGCAATCGGGCCGAGTTCGTGTCATTGCCGGCGTTGATCGCGTCGACGACGTAAGAGCCGCTGACGAAAAGAGCCGCGACCACGAGAATGACGCTCGCCGCGATGAGACCGAGCCGCGCCCGGTACATCGAGTTGTGGCGGGTCTGGCTGGCGGGCGCATACTGGTTGGGAAGGCGCTTGTTGGCGAGCAGGTGCGCGAATATCCGGTCCGAATACTCGGAGCCGTAGCCACCCTTAATACCCACCATCTCCGCGACCTCCTCCACGTCGAGGAGGTGGTGACGGGTGGTCAGGGAGTCCGGCGACTGGCGGGTAATGTCGGCCAGCAGTGGCCGGCCACCGACCACATAGACATCCAGCGGGCTGTCGTGGGGCAGCTGCCGCAGACTGTTCAGATAGCGGCGGATTTTCTCGATTTCGCCGAGCACGTACGAGGCGTGCCCCGGTGTGCCCCCGGGGGGCATGATGGCGAGGCGGCTCAGCTTGACACGCTTGTTGTGAAAGAATGTCTGGCGAAGTCCGCCGCTGCTCTGCAGGGTGACCAGAAGCGCATGATCGGACTCCACCGGTATGCGCTTGATCAGCGCCTCGCTGACAATCGGCAGAGAATAGATTCCCGCGAGCGGAACCTTGTGCTTTGCGATCTGGCCGACCCACGGGCTCAGCAGATCGGGGCGAATGAGCGCCGTGAACAGCACCCTGTCGTCGCGACGTCCCTCGGCTTCGCGACCTTGCACCACGGCGTAGCTGTAGGTCGGATCGCGGAACAGGCGATTCAGACGCGTGCGAATGAGCGATCGTCGGTCGCCGCCCATGACGTGGGGAATGGTCTCCTCGCGAAACTCTTCCTCGACCACGTCGACCAGCATGTATACGGGATCGCGCGGCGCGTGATCGAGATACAGGGAGAACTCGGTAAGCCCGTCCTCGTCGGCACCGAACCACAGAGGCTCGAGCAGTCCCCCGCCCGACCAGTGGTAAACGGCCATTCGGCCACCTGCCAGAAAAAAGACGCGTCTCGACATGGTTCTAGATATCGATCTTCGTTATCAAATCGTAGATCGGCCCGAGCACCGAAACGATGACCCATCCGAGGATTGCACCCAGAACGACGGTCATGGCAGGCCCGATCATGGTCTGCACCTTTTCGATGGATTCCGAAACGTCGCGATCGTAGAAATAGCTGATATTGAGCAGCGCTTCGTCCAATCCGCCGGTGCTCTCACCGACCCGCAGCATGCGCAATACCAGCGGCGGAAACAGTCCCGTGTACTCGAATCCCGCGCTGATGCTCGCGCCGTCACCAATCTGGCGCCCGGCCCTGTGCGCCGCGTCTTCGATTGCCTTGTTGCCCATGAGTCCCTCGCACACCCGGATGCATTCGAGCACCGTGATGCCGGAGCGGTACATGAGCGCAAAGTAACTGGCGAAGCGCGCAAGAAGCATCTTCTTGTAGATGGGGCCGATAATCCAAACCTTCAGCTTCAAGTCGTCGACGGCGTACTGAAGTGCGCTGCTCGAGTTCAGCATCGCCATGAAAATGATAACCAGAATCATCGGCACGCCGATCACCGCGTACCAGTAGTCCACCATGAAATCCGAAATGCCGATGAGAATCCGCGTGTGCAACGGCAGTTCCTGGCCCATCATGACGATGAACGATGTCAGCTGAGGCACCAGATAGGTCATGAGAAAGATGACCACGAGCATAACGACGCCGCCCACGAACAGCGGATACATGAGCAGCTTCTTCATCTGCGCGGCCTGTTCGTCCTGCCATTTCAGATTCTGGGTAAGGGTCTTGAGCACCGTTCCCATCTGGCCGCTGAACTCACCTGCGCGTACCAGATTGACGAACACGTTGTCGAAGATCTGCGGATAGCTCTCCATGGCGGTCGAGAGCGTCGCCCCGCCCTGAATCGACTCCACCATGCCGGCGACGATATCCCGGAGCTTCTTGTCCTCCACCGAGTCGCGGATGTCCTGAAGGCCCTCCAGCAGGGGCACGCCCGAGGACACCAGCTGCTCGAGCTGCAGGCAGAAGCTGATGACCTCGCGCCGAGGAATCTTGCGCCCGCCGCCACTCTTGGTCTTGGCGGCCGTAAAGTTGATGAGGTCGAGGCCCATGCGTCGCAGGCGCACTTCCAGATCCGCCTCGTTCACGGCCTCCATGCGGCCGAACGCGACCTTGCCGCGCTCGTCCATCGCCTTGTACTGCATCACGGGCATGCGGGATCAGGCGATGCCTTCGGTCAAATCCAGAACTCGAGAGACTTCGTCCATGCTGGTCACGCCTTCGAGGACGCGCCGGATGCCGTCGTCGGCGAGGGTGTTGAATCCCTTGCTCACGGCGACTTTGTGGAACTCGCGCGGTGTGGCGTCGCGCGCAACCAGGTCGTCGAGCTCACGGTCGAAGCGCAGCAGCTCCATCAGAGCGAGACGGCCCTTGTAGCCGGTATGCTCACACTTCGAGCAACCCTTCGATTTGTATACCGGCGGCGCTTCGGAGCCGACGCCGAGCCGCAGCAGTTGACGCTCGAGCTTGGAAGGATCGTAGACCTGCTTGCACTGCACGCAGAGCTTGCGTACGAGCCGTTGGGCGATGACACCGATGATATTGCCCGCCATGATCCCGGCCTGAATGCCGATGTCGCGCAGACGCGCGATGGAGCCGATGGCGGAGTTCGTGTGCAGGGTGGTGAACACCTGGTGGCCGGTCATGGCGGCGCGAAACGCCATGGTGGCGGTATCCTCGTCGCGCACCTCGCCGACCAGAATGACATCCGGGTCCTGGCGCATGAGGCTGCGCACGCCGTTGGCGAAATCCAGGCGCACGGCATCGTTGACCGACGTCTGACGAATCATCTCGATGGGATATTCCACCGGATCCTCCAGCGTCATGATGTTCACCTGCTCGGTGTTCAGGTGGCTCAGCATGGAGTAGAGCGTCGTCGTCTTGCCGCTGCCCGTTGGCCCGGTCACCAGGATGATGCCCTCGGGCCGCGCCATCATCAGCCGCAGCACATTCAGCGCGTGGTCGTCGAGGCCGAGCCCTTCCAGCGGCACGATGCCTTTTTGCCGGTCGAGCACGCGCAGCACGATGTTCTCGCCGTGATTAGTCGGCAGGGTCGAGACACGGAAGTCCACCGGCCGGCCCGATACCGAGAGCGAGATGCGGCCATCCTGTGGTGTGCGCATCTCGGCGATATTCATGCCCGACATCACCTTGACGCGCACGGCGATAGCTGACCAGTAATTCCGGTGCAGGCTGCGAATCTGGCGCAGCACGCCGTCGATGCGATAGCGAATGCGCAGAAACTCGTGCTCGGGCTCGAAGTGAATGTCCGAGGCGCCCCGCTTGACGGCGTCGGAGAGCAACGCGTTCACCAGGCGCACCACCGGCTGACTGTACTCGTCGCTTTCGGCCTCGAGACTCTGGTAGTCGATTTCGCCGGTCTCGATCTCCTGGAGGATGCCGTCCACGGAGAGCTCGAAGCCGTAGAACTGGTCGATGGCCTTGTCGAGCTCCGCCTCACCGGCGAGCAGTGCCTTGATCTGGACCTCGTCGTCGAGCAGCGCCTTGATCTGGTCGAGCGCGATGACGTTGAAAGGGTCGGCCATCGCCACCGTCAGGGTGTTCTGCTCGGCGGAGAACGTCAGCGCCAGCACGTGATAGCGGCGCGCGACGTCCTTGGGAATGATTTTGACCACGTCGCTGTCGACCACGACCTTGGTGAGGTCGACGCTGTCGTAGCCGAGGGCACCGCCGAGCACGTCGCGGATAACCGCCTCGGTGGCGAAACCGAGGCGCACGAGGATCTTGCCCAGGTGCTCCTTGCGCGACTTCTGCTCGGTGAGTGCGATGCGAACCTGGTCCTCGCTGACGATACCCTTGCTGACCAGCGTCTCGCCGATGCGGCGCGTTCTGACCGGCGCCTCGATATTGATGGTTGGCGAGTCGGCGGTCACTGCGCAGAGCCCTCGAAAGCGAGTCTCAGGAGCCGCTCACGCACGCTCGGCTGATTGAACGCGGCACCATTGAGCGCGGCGAGCTCGAGGGCGCGCCGATAATAGTCGGCCGCTGCCTTGCCCTTGCCGAGCTGGTCGAGGCTGACGGCGACGTTGTAGGCATAGTCGGGATTGTCGCTGTCGAGGCGATAGGCATTGAAGTAGGCCGACTGCGCCTCGCCCCAGCGGTCCTGATCGGCGTACATGTTGCCGAGCGTGAAGTGCAGGTGCGCGGCGTCGGGCTCCTCGCGCAGCAGCAGCTTGATCTGACTCTCGCCGCGCAGCGGATCGACATTCTCGTGCACCGCGATGAGTCCCGTCTGGGCGATGCTGTCCCTGGGATTGAGGCGCAGCAGCGTGGTGTAGTGTGTCGAGGCCTCGTCCCACTGCCCGGTGCGCACGGCGATGGCGCCGAGGCCGAGCAGCGCGTCGCGATTGCGCGGATCGGTCTTCAGCACGCCCTCGTAGTCGCGCTTGGCCTCCGCCAGATTGCCCGAGCGCCAGGCCTCGTAGGCTCGCGCCAGGCGCGGGTGCAGCCGGTCGGGCTTGGTCTCGCGCCGGATCTTGAAAGCCGTTCCGCCGGTGGGCGACGACGGCGCCAGGCCGGCGCGCCGGATCTGCTCCTCGACGTACTCTTCCGCCGACAGGCGCCGTCCGGACCCGCCCGATTGGGCCATCACATCGGACGCCCTCGGCGCCGACTCGCTCAGCGCTGTCATGCCTGGCTCGGCATCCTCGGTTGCGGACTCGGCTGCGGCGGGCGCCGTGGGAGCGGCCGTCTCGCTGCTGCTCGCCGTGCCGCCATCGGCGGCGGCGGTGCCGGGCGTGGCACCGGCCGCGGGCCGAGGCGCGGCGGCCGATGCCGCCGGCGCGGGTTGCGCGGCCGCGGTGGCGCCTGCCGGCGCGGCGGGCGCTCGCTGTGGCGCAGCGGGCGCGGTGCGCTGGCTCTGCACGAATGTCGGCTTACCGGAGATAATTTCCTGGATGCCGTCCCAGTAAAGATATACGACGCCGCCGACGACGATCAGCAGCAGTAACGGCAGCAGGCCGATGACCACCCAATTGCTGCCCCGCCGGCTGCGGCTCGCCTCCTTGGCGTGGAACACCGCGCGCACCCGGCGCTGGGTTTCGGTATCCCCGGCGACCCGCTGCTGAGGCGCGGTCTCCTCGGACATGGCCGAGCGCAGGTCGTCGCGGGTCAGCGAGGATGAGCCGGTGCCGTCGAAATAGTTGTCGACCGAGCGCTGCGCCTGCTTGAGTGACGGCAGCGTCGCCGAGGTGTCGCTGGGGATGCTGTGGGGAACGTCGACGGCCTCCTCGTCGTCGACGATCGAGATGGAATCGTCGAGCGAGCGCCCGCCGGAATCGTCGAGAGACCGCGCGCCCTCGTCGTCACCCTCGACGCCGAGACGCCCCTGCATGGCGCGCGTGTCCTCCAGGGACAGTCCGCCACCCCCGCTGGTATCCGTATCCGAAGGCGATACGGACTGGTCGAGGGTGGGCTCTCGGGGCAAGGGCCGCTCTCCGGATGCGGACTCCTCGATGGGGTCCAGACTGAAGCCCTGGGTGGCGGCCAGGTCCAGCTCCGCCCCATCGCTGGAGGCTTCCGCCTGCCGGGCCTTCTCGGCCCGCTTCAGCGCATCCATCAATAGGCTCATGGCAGCATCGAACTCACGGCAGATCTTTCGAGAAACGCGATGTCGCAGGTTTGTTCGACGGGGTCAGATTCTCCGGCAGGAACGGCTGGAAGGAATTGAGATCCGCCTGCACGTCCGGCGTCTCTATGACCCACGGCCGCAAGAAGATCACCAGCTCGCTTTTCGTGTACTGGTTGTTTCGTGAGGTAAACAGATCGCCGAAGGTCTCCGAGTCCGAGAGCCACGGGACCGCATCGGAGTCTCTGCGAATGTCGTCCTGCATCAACCCGCCGAGCACCGCCAGCTGGCCGCTGCCGACGCGCAGCACTGACTCCATCTCGCGCACGGCGATCTCCGGAACCCGGTTCTCGATCACCAGATCCGGGTTGGGATCGTTCACGAAGCCGGTCACCCGGCTGATGGTGGGACGCACCGTCAGCGTGACCTCGTCGGTGTCGCTGATCTGGGGCGTCACCGACATGACCACACCGACCGACACCGATTGGGCGGTGGTGTTGAAGGTGATGACGGAGGTCGTCTGAGACTGGGACGTATTGGAGCTCACCTCGAAGTAAACGACGTTCTCCACCACCTTGAGAAGCGCCGTCTGATTGTTGAGCGCCATGATCTTGGGGCTCGACAGCACCTTGGTGTCGCCGAACTCCTTGAGCAGGCTGATCGATGCGTCAATGTCCCCGCTTTGGTAATCCAAACTGAAGAACGGTGGGTTTGCGAGATTCGTGACGGCAGCTGCTCCGGTCAATGCCTGCTGGACGGTAAGGGCCGCGGCGGCAGGAATATTCGACCAGTCGATTCCCGCCTGATAGGCGTCGTTTAGCTCGACCTCGACGATGGTCGCCTCGATCATCACCTGGCGGCGCGACGACGCCCTCACCTCGTCGAGATAGCGTTGAACCTCCGCGTGCTGCACGCCCGTGGCCCGCACCATGATGACGCCGTTGGAGGGATTGGCGATCACCCTCTCTTCGTCTCCGAGTCCCTCGGCGGAGCCGCTTCCGCTGACCAGCCTGCCAATCGTCTCGGTCAGCGTCTCCCAGAAGGGATACGCCGAGCTGCTGGTCACCGTGGTCGTGGAATTGTTGCCGCCGCCGCCGCCCTCGCCGGCGCCGGACGACGTGGACGCGATCTGGGTCGATACGCTGCTCGAGGTGTTGGCCTCGCGGGTCAGGTTCACGTAGTCGACGCGATAGATGCGCACGAACGGCGTATCCGGCTGAATGCTGATGTTGTCGTCCCTGATCTCGTAGCGCAGGCCGAGCTGGCGCGCGAGCCGGTCGAGAATCTGCGGCAGCGACTGGTCGACGGCATTGAGCGTCGCCAGCCCCGTGACGTCCGGATGAATGTCGACATTGATGGAGGCGTCCCGGGCGAGCGCGAACAACAGCTCCTTCACCGGCACGTCGTTGACCACCACGGTATAGGTCTCGACGGGTGCCTGGGCGACCGGCTTCGGCACGAACGGGGTCCTGCGAACCGGCGCCGGGATGCTGCTGGCGGCAGCAGGCGCGGCCGGCGGTCTTTCACTCAGGTGTGCCGAGGAAACCGGTCGCGGCTCGGGCGCGATTCCCTGGCACCCGGCAAACATGCAAACGAGTGTAATCGCGGCGCCTGCTCGCAGGCGCCGGATCGGCGTGTCCAGGACGGATCCCTGCACTTCCCCAGCCTCATGGTGTTTGAGAACCATAGGAATATAGATAGTGCCTCTGCAAAGAACTGAGACCCAGTTCCGCAATTGGTTGACCTCGCTCGACTGGTGGTTCTGCGCGGCCGTGGGGCGCGAACCAACCTATTATTACCGGCCGCCTCCAGGCGGTACGTATCTTCGGCGGAGATTAGAGCAGATACATGTAGTTATAAATCTTAGCTCGGTTGCTGCCTGAGATCTTCGAGGATGGCATACTTGGCAGGGCCAGGCCAAGGGTTGAAAGTCTCAATTTCGGCCTTCCCGCGACCCCGCCGGCGACCGCTCTCCCGGTGCCTCGGCACACCTTGTCGCAACGGGAAAGGACGGTGTCCAGCAAACCGGCGCGGCTCCAGTCTAGCCCAGGGTGGCGATGTCGCGCACGTTTCGAATGAAGGGCTGGTGGTAACGAAATTCCTCGGGCAGCCCCTCGAGCGCCGCCTTGGCCGCCGAGAATGTCGCGTACTCCTTATACAGGACTCCGTACCAGATATTGCTGCGGATGCGGGTCTCGAACACATAGTAATCGTCGACCTCGCCGGCGGCTTCGCGCTCGCGCAGAAAGCGCTCCAGATTGTCCCGGCGGGCGAAGTCGGTGAGCAGCAGCTGAATGCTGAAATGCCGGTCGTCGGCGCTCGCCAGCCACGCACGGGTCGCGGCCAGGCGCGCCTCGGTGAGCGGGCCGACGACCTTGTCCGTGGGCACTTGTTGCGCGGCGCTCGGCAGCAGCGGGGGGGCCTGCGCGACAGCCGCCTTTGCGACCTCTCGCGCGCCCTCGCCTACGGCCACGGCACCGGCTTGCCCATCGTCCATGGCGGGTGACGGCGCCGAGACAGGCGTCGGCGCCACCCCGCCGAGCGCCGCGGCCGTCTCGGTCGCCCCGGTCGTTCCGGTCGCCTCGGCCGTCTCGGTCGTCCCGGACGTCCCGGCCGTTTCAGTCGCCTCGGCCGTTTCGGTTGTTCCGGTCGTCTCGGTCGACACGCTGGTCCCGGTCGAGGCCGGCAACGGCACGTTACCGGCCGGGCGCGCGTTCAGCGCCTCCGAGAGCACCAGCTGGCTGCCACCGCGCGCCACCGGCACCACGGGCCGCTTGGCGCTCGCAACAGGCTGCGCCCCGGCATCGGTCGGCGCCGCATCGGCGCCCGCACCCATCGCGTCGGAGGCCACTTCGATGCCGGCGTCACCGACGGCCTTCGCATCAGAAGCCGACGGCGGCGATGCGATCGGCGCCGCATCACCGCCGCCACCCGCCGACCCGGCGCCGCTGCCCGCGGCAACCGCCATCGGATCCGGACGCGGCGTTTCGGGTGTCGCCGCCGCCGGCCGTGGTTGCAGCTCCCGCGGCGCCTCATCGACGCTGCGTCCCGCAATCGCCTGGGACAGGCCGCCGGGCAGCCATTGCCGGAGCTGCGCGCGGACGGTCTCGGAACGCTGGGCCACGGTCCAGGCTACGGCAGCAGCAATCAGGATGACCCCGACCACCAGCGATATCTCGGCCAGGCGCCAGCCGCGCCGGCGCATGAACTGGCTGTCGTTGATGGCGATTTTCACGTGGCGTTTGCCGACGTCGAAGGTGTCCTCGGCGAAAGCCGCCAGCAGAGCCTTGTCGGCCAGAATGTTGATGCGACGCGTGAGACCCTCGGACGCCTTCGCGAGGCGCCGGTAGGCGCCGCCACGGAAAATATCCGGACCGCGATAGCCAACGGCGCGCATCCGGAAGTTCACGTACTCGCGCATCTGCTCGGGGGTGAACGGCTGCAGATAGAAGCTGTGAGTGATGCGCTCCTTCAACTGCCGGATCTCCGGCTCCTCGAGATTTCGATCGAGCTCGGGCTGGCCGAAGAGCACGATCTGCAGCAGCTTGTCGCGGTTGGTCTCGAGGTTGCTCAACAGCCGTATCTCCTCCAGGGTCGCAATCGGCATGCTTTGGGCTTCTTCGACGAAGACCACCACCTGGCGGTTGTTGGCGTGCTTCTCGAGCAGGCGCCCCTGGAGGACGTGCATGACCTGCAGACGGTTGGCATCGGGCTCCACCGGTAGCTTCATCTCCAGCGCGATGGCGTGCAGCGTGTCTTCGGGCGACAGGCTCGGATTGGCGAGGTAGACGATGTCGACCTTGTCGGCGAGACGTTCTTCGAGCATGCGACAGAGCATGGTCTTGCCGCTGCCCACCTCGCCGACCACTTTGACGATGCCCTCACCGCTCGAGATCGCGTAAATCAAAGCCTCCAGAATCTCGCCGCGGCTGCCTCCGGGATAAAACATCTTGGTGTCGGGGGTTATCCGAAACGGCGCGCGCTTGAGACCGAAGTGTTCGTTATACATCGCTGTCTGTTCCGCCCTTGAGGCGCTGAATTTTGCTGTAGAGCGTCGTACGGTTGACGCCCAGGAGGCGCGCCGCCTCGCTGAGATTGCCGTCGGCGAGCTCGAGCGCCGCCTCGATGTAGCGTTGCTCCCAGCTGCTGAGTATATCGTCGAGGCGAAATCCACCGGCCGTGAGCTGCTTGATGGAATCTCCGTCCACCTGGGACTGGCCGTCGAACTCGGCCTCGAGCTCCGTCAGGCCGATGCGCGCACCCGGAAACTTGGCGCCGAGACGAATGACGATATTCCTCAGCTCACGCACATTACCCGGGAACGTGTACCGGGACCAGCGCTCGGTACCCGCCTCGTCGAGAACGAACGGCGGCACCTTCTCGGCGTACAGGGCCCGGAAGTGTTCCATCAGCATGAGGCTGTCGCCACCCCGCTCGCGCAGCGGCGGCACGTCGATGGTCAGCACGCTCAGGCGATGGTAGAGGTCGTGACGAAAAGCGCCCGCGCGGATCTCTTCGAGCAGGTCGCGATTGGTCGCGGCCACGATCCGCGCCTTGGCGACCCGCGGTCGCGTCTCGCCGACGCGGTAGTACTCGCCGTTTTCGAGCACGCGCAGCAGCTTCGGTTGTAAGCCCAGCGGAAACTCGCCGACTTCGTCGAGCAGCAACGTGCCGGCGCCGGCGTCTTCGAAGAATCCGGCTTTGGCATTCGTCGCACCGGTGAAGGCGCCCTTGGCATGCCCAAACAGCTGCGCCTCCAGGAGCTCAGGCGTAAATGCCGCGCAGTTGACGCTCACGAACGGCTCAGCGGCGCGTTCGCTTTGCTCATGCAGCATCTGCGCCACCAGCTCCTTGCCGGTGCCTGATTCGCCCTCGATCAGCACCGGGAAGGGCGTGTCCGCGAATCGCGCGATCTCGCTGCGAAGCGTGTCCATGGCGGGGCTCTCGCCGAGCAGCTCGACGCGGCTCTCGGGTGCCTCGGGCCCGGGTTTCTCGGCCTCGAGGATCATCAGATGGTGCTCGAGGCGCGCCTTGAGCAGCTGGGGATCGCAGGGCTTGGCGATGAAGTCGGCCGCCCCCAGCGACAGCGCATGCTGCACATTGTGCCGGTCGCTCTGGCCCGAGAGCACCAGGATTTTCATCATCGGGTTGACGGTGAGCAGCTCCTTGATGAGGGCGAAGCCCTCATCGGGCCGGTGCGGCTCCGGGGGTAGGCCGAGGTCCACCAGCGCGAGCGCCGGCATGCTGTCCATCTTGATGAGCAGCCGCTTGGCTTCCGCACGGCTCGCGACGAGATGCACGTCGAAATCGTCGCGCAGCACGAACGCCAGCGACTCGCCGATCAGCGGATCGTCGTCGATGAGTATGAGTCCGGTTCGCGCGGCTTTGCGATCGGGCTGCGCCGTGGCCTTGGCCATGGGAAAGGGAGCCTGTGGATGCCTTTGATAACCTTACTAATATAGTGGGCGCCCGCCAGCGGTGCACGAGCCAATTAGGCGCCGGTCCCCCGGCGCACCCGCCTTTTGGGAGTGGCGTGGGTGGGCCCGCGCGCGGCGTGGCCCAACCCGCGGCTCGAGGGCTTACCCGTGGCAACCGGGCACGGGGCGTCGGCTCAGTAGCGGTACTGCTCCGGCTTGTACGGGCCTTCGACGGGCACGCCGAGATAGTCCGACTGCTCGGGACTCAGTTCGGTGAGCGTGACACCGAGCTTTTTCAGGTGCAGCCGCGCGACTTTCTCGTCCAGGTGTTTCGGCAGCACATAGACCTGGTTGGCATAATTGCGCGGGTTGTTCCACAGCTCGATCTGAGCCAGCACCTGATTGGTAAACGAATTCGACATGACGAAGCTCGGATGCCCAGTGGCACAGCCGAGATTCACCAGTCGGCCCTCGGCGAGCACGATGATGCGTTTACCGTCGCCGA
>JBFICP010000086.1:0-11842 GCA_041581935.1 Gammaproteobacteria bacterium
CCATGCGGCTGCAAAAAGACCGCGCTTTGACGTGGGCTCAGATGACGTGGGCTCTCTATCGGGCCAATCCGCACGCGTTCATCGACGGCGACATCAACAAGCTCAAGTCCGATGTCTATCTGAATATTCCCGCCGCGACGACCGCTTCGCAGTGGTCACACCGCGAGGCGATGGCTCTCATCAAGGGCAACGCGTCGCATACGTCGCGCGCCGGGGCGTCCAATCTCGAGCCGATTCCCGCGCGCTTGTCCACTCCGGTCGTCGCCGTGGCACCGGCCGACGAGCCGAACACTGCGCCCGCGCCACGCGATGAGGTCTCGCCCGCAACGACGCCCGCGCCGGTGGCGGACGCGGCGGTCGAACCGCCGGACCCGGTATTTCGACTGCTGTCACCGGAAGACGTCGGTGATGTTCGGGCAGACGGAAGCGTTGGAGTGCCGATGACGACCGCTCATAGCGTACGCATTCAGCAACTGATGGCACAGACCAACCTTCAGATCGAGGAGAGCCACGAGGAAATAGCGCTGGCGCGCGAGCAGCTTATCCAGACCGAGCGGCAGATAGCGACGCTTGTCGAGGTGGTCGCGAGAAAGGATTCGGAAATCAAGGGCCTCGAGAACAGGCTTGCCGACCTTCGTGAATTCATTAATCAGCAAAGCGTCGCAATGACGCGCCCTGAGCCCAATTGGCTGCAGCGCCTCCTTCTCGAGGCACTGCTCTTGGCCGCGATGGTCGGACTGCTTGCTGTGACGCTCTTGCGGTGGAACGATGCACGGCGACGTCAGTGGCCGGGCGCAGAGATGGCGAATATGGAACTGGAGTTGCCGGCGCCCGCGAGCAGCCCGACCCCGCTGCCTTCCGCCGTCGTCGACGATGAACCGGAAACACGATCCGCCGATGCAGAGCCCCAGGTCGAGACGTCGGGCAATGATGAGCCGCGGATAGACTATACCGAGGTCGATGAAATCGAGGTCAAAGGCGATCCGCTTATGGAAGCGAACGCATATTTCGCATACGGCTACCACGAAAAGGCGAAAGACGTATTGGTCGAGTTCATCCGAGAAAATCCGGCGGATGCGGAGAGCCGGCTCGTAATGCTGCGCGTTCTACACGCAATCCGAGAGAAGAGAAAGTTCAAAAGGCACGCCGAAGCGCTTCTCGAGCTGGTTGACGACGAATCCGACGATCGCTGGACCGAGGCTGCGCGTCTGGGACGTGCGCTTTTCCCGGATGAACGGCTGTTCAACGCCAGTGCCTACAAACGTGCCGATGATGATAAGTGGGAGGAAACCGTCTGGACGGGAACACGTCCCGCCGTGGAGGACGTTGACGAGCACGTGTACCTGGATATTGACGAATTCAAGTACGTGGATCTGTTTCTCCTCGATGAAACCGAGAACGAGGAAGGTAACGACGAACCCAATCCGTCGTCGTCGTCGTCGACCGACGCCGCCGACACCGAGGCGGAGCTCGCCAAGTGGCGTGCCGATATGGTGCGGAAAGGCGAACACAGGGGCGTGAATTATAATCTCGGCGAAGTTACCGAAGATTCGTTGGACGACGACCAGCCTTGATGCAAAATGGCGGCCCGTCTCCGATCCCGACAGCGATTAAGTTCTAGGCGGCCCGCCCGCAACCCTCTGTAAACCCCCTCGGATTCCGTGTCGGAATCGCGACGAGGCTCTATTTCTGGAACAGGCAACGACGGAAGCGCCGATCGTCCGGCTTTCAGTTCTCTCACCAGCCGCTCTACACGGGCATACGGGCCGATCGGGGCTGGCAGTCCGTAACGCGCGAGTGGTAGCGTCAAGAACGGCCCTCCCGATGGAGGGCTGGCGAGCGGCAGGTGCTCGAAGCGGAGGATCCGATATGAAGATGAACGACGCCGACATTCCCGGCCCACGACGGGATTTGGTGGGGTATGGCCGGGACGTTCCCAAGGTATCGTGGCCCGATGATGCGCGCGTGGCGGTCAACCTGGTCATCAACTACGAAGAGGGTTCCGAGGTGCAGATGTCCGTGGACGGGCGCAATGAATCGATCCTCGGGGAGATGTCGCTCGGACTGGAAAGCCAGTACCGAGATCTCGCGCTCGAGTCGGTTTACGAATACGGCTCGCGCGCCGGGATCTGGCGATTACAACGGATGCTCGATTCGCGTCGAATTCCGGCGACCGTCTTCGCTGCGGCGGTCGCGGTCGAGCGCAATCCGGAGGTCGCTCGCTGGCTGCGTGAATCCAATCATGAAATTTGCAGTCACGGGTGGCGCTGGGAGGAAGTGTGGAGACTAACTCGAGAGGACGAGCGCGCGCATATCGATGCTGCCGTCACCTCGTTCGAGGCGACCTGCGGTCGTCGGCCGCTCGGATGGTACTGCCGATACGGCCCCTCGGTACATACGCGCGAGCTTCTGGTCGAGGAGGGCGGATTTACCTACGACGCCGATGCCTACAACGACGATCTTCCCTACTATGTTGAGGTGCTCGGTCGCCGTCATTTGATTGTGCCGTATTCGTTTACTTACAACGACGCGCGATTCGTAAATTCACAGGGATACGGAGGGCCCGGCGACTTTCTGGACAACATCAAGCGTGGTTTCGATTATCTTTGGGAAGAAGGAGCATCGCATCCACGTATGATGAGCATCGGGCTCCATCCACGGCTCGTCGGTCAAGCGTCCCGTGCAAGCGCGCTGGCCGATTTTCTGGACTACGCGCGAAACAAAGGCGGCGTGTGGTTCGCGCGCCGCCTCGACATCGCCGACTGGTGGAACGAGCACAGTCCGGAATTTGCATTGCAAAAGCAGGGCTAATCATGGCGGGCGAAATACGACTCTCGCGCATCTCGATTCGGCAATGTCTCAACCGCACACGCTCTTGTGCGACGATACGCGCGGCCAATCAGGTAAGGTGCCGGCGAAAGAATGCGATGGTCCGATCCCAGGCAAGCTCGGCCGCCGCCTCATCGTAGCGTGGCGTCGAGTTGTTGTGGAACCCGTGCCGCGTGCCGGGATACGTGTGCGCCTCGTAGCTCAAGCCGTTGGCCTTGAGAGCCTCCTCGTAGTCGGGCCAGGTCGCGTTCACGCGCGGGTCGTCTTCGGCGAACTGCAGCAGCATCGGCGCGCGGATCTTCGGGACGTCGGCGGTGTCGGGCGCGCGACCGTAGAACGGAACGCCGGCGCTCAAGTCTCCGCCGAGCACCACGGCCAGGTGATTGGTTGCGGCGCCACCCCAGCAGAAGCCGGTTGCCCCGAGCTTGCCGCTCGACAGCGCATGGGACTTCAAAAAGCGGGCGCTGTTGACCATATCCTGGTGGAGCTTCCCCTGATCCAGACTCTTCTGCATCGCCCGGCCGTCGTCGTCGTTGCCCGGATAGCCGCCGATCGGCGACAGCCCGTCGGGCGCCAGGGCGAGAAAGCCGGCCACGGCCGCCCGTCGCGCGACGTCCTCGATATAAGGATTCAGCCCGCGATTCTCGTGAATGACGAGCACCGCCGGAAACGGGCCATCGCCCGATGGTTGAACGAGGTAGCCACGCATCTCGCCGGAAGTTCCGCCCGGCGACGGGTAACTCACGTAGCGTGCCTTGATGCGCTCGTCGGTGAAGGAAATGGTTTGTGCCTGCGCGTAGCGAGGCAGCAGGCTCTTGGCCATGGCGATCGCGGATGCCCCGGCAACGGCGATCGCGCCGGCGCGCGCGAAAAATTCACGTCGGTCGATCCGGCCGTGGCAATAGTCGTCGTAAAGGTCGAGAATTCGCGGGTCGATATCGCTCTTGTTCATCGAGGGCTCCTCCGCCGGGCGCATGAATTCGAGTCCATCTCGTCCAGTGGCCGCTCGCCGTGGCAGGCGTTGACCGCTCACCGGCCTCGGTGGAGATCGGGTCGAATCGGAGAAATATACGACTGATGGCGCGCATCCGCCAGCGGGCCGGGATAGAACGCGGGCCGTGATGCTTCCGTTCGGAAACGCCTCAGAAAGGTCCGCTAGAATCAATGCCATGAAACGCTGGATTTCGGTCGTGCCGGTGCTCGCCGTCGACGCTGATTACGCTGTTGCCGGCACCGGTGGTGCACGCACTGATTCACCGCCGGGGCCGAGCGCTGAAAGACCAGACAGTGGCGAGCCCGGTCGCGGGG
Organism: Gammaproteobacteria bacterium; assembly: GCA_041581935.1. Lineage (GTDB taxonomy): Bacteria > Pseudomonadota > Gammaproteobacteria > HK1 > HK1 > JAABYT01. The sequence continues at coordinate 4,138 of JBFICP010000086.1, forward strand.
TGAGCGCCGCGAATGGGCAATGGTGCCTCTGGCCGCACGAGTCGGCGCGACGAGAGTCGAAGTTCTTTGGCGCGTTCGGTACTCGGAAATCGTCACGATGATTGAAGATACATTCGACCTGGAAACGTCCGCGGGTGCCATGCAGACGTTTGCGTGCCGACCCGAGCGTAATGGGCCGTTTCCTGCCGTCCTGTTTCTCATGGACGCCCCCGGCGTTCGCGAGGAGCTGCGCGACATGGCGAGGCGGCTCGCAACGGTAGGCTACTATGTGCTTTTGCCGAACCTTTACTATCGTGCGGGACGCGACACGATCTATGGCCCGGACGTGCTCGAAGAGGGCAGTGCCGAGCACCGGCGCATGCGTGCCGTGCGAACGAAAATGGCCATTCCACCGGTCATGGAGGACGTTGCCGACATGCTTGCCTACATCGACCGGCAGGCGGATGTGAGGCACGGTCCCGTCGGCTGTCACGGCTACTGCATGAGCGGGCCCTACGCGCTGGCAGCGGCCGCGCGCTATCCCGATCGAATCGCGGCCGCCGCTTCGTTCTACGGCACCTGGCTCGTCAGCGATGCCGAGGAAAGCCCCCATCTCTCGTTCCCTGAGATGAAGGGCGAGATCTACATCGCGTGCGCCGAGCACGACGACCTCGCCCCGCCGGCGATGGTCGAGGAATTGAAAGATCTGTTCGAGCAGTCGGGGACCTCCGGGGAGCTGGAAGTCTACCCCCAGGTGCACCACGGCTTCGCATTCCCGCAGCGCTGGTGTTATGACAAGGCGGCGGCGGAGCGCCACTGGGAGCGCCTTTTCGCTCTCTACGGCCGACGGTTGAAAGCGATATAGTCCGATTCACCCACCCGGGCAACGCGAGGCTCGAGTGGCGCTGCGCAAGAACGCCGGCAGCGTCAACGCCGCAGGCATGGATCGGGTCACACGAGCCTGACCAGCTGCTTGCCGAGGTTGCGTCCGTTCAGCATGCCGATGAACGCTTCAGGGGCGTTTCCGATTCCGTCGGCAATGGTCTCGCGATAACGCAACGCCCCGGAGGCGACCAAATCTTCGAGCTCCGCGCGCGCCCGGTCCCAGAGCTCCCGGTATTGACTGACGAGGAAGCCTTGCAGGCGCAGGCTCTTATCGAATATCAATCGCGTGTTCTTCACACCGTATCGCTCGCCTTCGGCATTGTATTGAGAGAGCACGCCACAGACCGGCACGCGGGCGAATTTGTTCAGCAACGGTAACACGGTGTCCAGCATCTCGGCGCCGACGTTGTCGAAATAAACATCAACACCGTCGTTTGCCGCGGCTGCGATTTGCGTTGCCAGATTTCCGCCCTTGTAGTCGCAGCAAGCATCGAAGCCGAACTCTTCGGTGACGATGCCACACTTTTCCGCGCCGCCAGCGATGCCGATCGCCCGGCAATTCATGGCTTTGGCGATCTGACCGACCGCGCTGCCAACGGACCCCGCCGCAGCCGAGACGAGGACGGTTTCTCCGGGTTTGGGCTCTCCGATCATCTTAAGCCCCGCCCACGCGGTCAGGCCGTTCGAGCCGCACGCCCCCAGATAGGCCGTCGGCGGGATGGCCTCCTTCGGCACCACCTTGAACTCCACGTTCGATCCGTCGCTGACGGCGTATGTCTGCCAGCCGAAGCTGCCGACGAGGTGCTCGCCGGGCGCGAAATCGGAGTTGTTGCTCTCGAGCACCTCACCAAGCACGCGGCCGACCATGACTTCGCCCGGCGTCATGGAATGTCCGCGAAATTCCCAGCCGCCGCCCATGAGCATACGCATGTACGGGTCGAGAGACAGATACAGGCCTCTGACGAGAAACTGATTCGGGGCGAGTTCGGGCAATTCGGTCTCGACGATTTCGAAATCCGCCATTGTGGGGAGTCCCCGGGGCTCGCGTCTGAAAAGAACCTGGGTAGAAATGGTCGTCATGATGGCAATCTCTGGCTGGTGCGAGAGCCTGAAAATCCGGTGAAAGCGGTCATCGACGAACAACGTCGAGCGACCAATCCACAGAGCACCCGCTCGCAAAGGGCGCCACACAGTGTTGCCTCTCGGGTATCGACAGTGCAAGCTCATTTCCGGGGTGAGCCATCTACCCGACATAGGAAGCCTGCTGAAGCAGGCCGCGTCTACCGGAGCCGCCGGGGATCTCGCCCGGGCCGAACGCTGCTGCCGCGAAGCGCAGGCGATCGAAGCGCGCGCGAGCCTTCAGCACTGCGTTCGCCGTTATATAAAGTCAATGGATGACGACCCGGGTAACCCATTATTGGGCCGCAAGATGGAGCGCTTCCGCTTTTCGGGGTCCTGGTCCTGCCGACTGGGGACATAGGGGTTTCACACGAATCACGTGCATCCGGACGGTTGGATCAGCTCGAGCTATTACGTGTCGCTCCCCGATGCCGTCCGCGAGAGCGCGACCCACGAAGGCAGAATCAAGTTCGGCGAGACCAACCTCGATCTGGGCGGCCGCGAGGAAATCGGAAATGTCGTGCAGCCGGAGGAAGTGTAGGTGGTTCTATTTCCCTCCTACATGTACCAGGGGACACTACCGTTCGATTCGAACGAGGTGCGGGTGACCATCGCTTTCGACGTCGTGCCGGGGTGAAACGATGCGGACCGATTGCGAAATCGCGGCATGATCGCTGGCGCGAACTGCTCTCGTTCGTCCGCACGCTACGCGGATCTCGCGCTCGTGTGTGACGACCTTACCGCTCGGATTGAGGGAGGACGATGACCGAATGATTTATTCCGCGAGCACAATCATCACCGAGCTCTTGATCTCCGCGGTCAGCTCCGCGAGCGTCGTGCCGGTTGGCTGCATGCTGCCGCGTGGTCTGTCGGAACCGGTGGTGTTGCCGAGCAGATCGGTGATGAGCTTGCTCTTGATGGCGTAGTTGACGTTCTCGGGCAGGTTCCCGCTTCGCTCGAATATCGCAAGCGCATTGAGCTTCCCGGTGACCACTCCGATGACCTGCCCATCCATGTCGATGAGCGGACCACCGCTGTTACCCGCTTGCACCGGTACCGAAATCTGATAGTAACGGTCGTCGTCATGCAGGCCGGTCTGCGAGCTGACGATCCCTTCGGTCACCTTCGGTGAACGCCCCATGAGATCCAGATGCGGAAAGCCGATGGTGAATACCTCGGATCCGAGGTCCGCCGCGGACGTACGTAACGGAAGGGGAGGCGGCAGGCTCCCGGGATCGTCCACCGTGAGCAGCGCCAGGTCGTTTTCCTTGTCGCGACCGGCAACCCGAGCACTTATGCGTGTGCCGTCGGAGCGAATCAGTGTGAGCGTCTCACTTCCAGAGACCACGTGGTTGTTGGTGATGACGAATCCGCGGGAGACAGGCCAGGCGGTTCCGGACTTTCCGGCGGTTTCGGTACCTTTGGAGGGCTTTCGGATCGAATCCGGGATGCCGTCGGGGTACCTGCGCTCCAGGAAGCTCTCCACGTGGGCCGTGTAAGCACCGTTCATGCACTGCTTGTAGACGAGACCGGCGACTTGATGCGCGGTGGCGTCGGAGTTCTTGAATCCGTACACGTAGCCGATGATTTGCTTGGCGAGCAACTCGCCTTCGTCGGAATGGGAGTGAGTGAGCGCCGAGCCGGCAGAGGCGCCGCTGCGCATCTTACCGGCGACCTTGGTGGCCAGTTCTCTGATGTCGGCGCAGTAGTCGGCGAGCACATCGGGCGGCAGCTGAAACTTGTCCGCGTCGTCCTTGATCCCATGGAGCTTCATTTTCGACGCCTTTTTATTCTGCTTGGCCGGCGGCGGCGACTGGGAAAAGTGCGTGTTGCCCTGCTCGTCGACCCACTTGTAGATGGCTGCGGATACGGGGCTCACCAGGACCGCGGCCGTGACCAGCAGTGCCGCGATGGCCAATGCTCGGAAAGGCCGAAATCGGCCGGCGGAAGTGCTCATTTCACGTCTCCAAGGGGTGTCGGACGGATCCGGCCGTGGCTCGGGCTGTTTGAGCGGGGTCGGCCTGCCGACTCAGTCTGCGTCATTTCAGGCTAGGTGGCGGCGGGTGACGGCGCAAGCACGGCCCATCGGTAGTGAGACCCGGTTAACGATAGGCAAACGGCACATCGGGGGTGTCGGGCTTTTGTGATGCGCACGACTTACATTCCCAAAAAGCAACGCAGTTTCTCACGTCCCATGCTGCGTCAAATGCCCCTTTCGACCGATAGTCAGGTTTCGTCCTCCGCGACCACCACGAACGCGTCGTCCTCTCTAAGCAAGTATTCGCTGTCCTTGCGAGGGTTGAGCTTCACGCCGAAATTTTCGTCGATGCATCTTTCTTGCTCTTTGAGCTTGACGCCGATACAGATCTCGTCGCGCAGTTGTGCCACCGATATCATGTCCGCAAAGGAGAGCTTGACCGGAAACTCGTCAAAGTAGAGCTTCGCCGGCTTGAGATAGATCTCGGATCCTTCCTCGGAGAACAAATCGTCGTACACTCTCTTGATTCCCTTGTGCTCGCTCACCTGAGCCATGAGCATGCTTATGAACCGGTTGGAGATTATGAAGTCGTGCACCCCTGCCATCGATACGAGCTCCATATTCTGCGAATCCAGGATTTCCGTGATCAGCTTGGTCTTCAGGCCGTTTCCATGGTTATCGCCGAATACGTTTCTGAATAGCAGGAGCTGGAGAATGGTCTCGGCATCCGCGCGCTCCTCTTCGCCTTCCTCCACATTGGGGCTCAGGATGATGATATTGTCGTACTTGGAAGGCTCGATTGAGAGGAGATCCCGTTCCTTGTTGGCGTTTTTGTCGAGAAGCGTGAGCTTGACGTTCGGTATGCGCTTCTGAAGGATATCGACGGTTTTCCGGACGGTTTCAGTGACGACCGGGGGAATCAAATCGATCGAGCTTCCCTCGAGTACGTAGTCCGAGTACTCCTCCAGAATGGTTTTGATTTTCGGAGACCAGCCGATGATCAGCTCGTGCTCGATGGCTTGCTCGTAACGGCGGTTCGGGATCGAAGTCCAGCCGTTCGTGATTGCCACGGGTGCCTGCTTGAACTCGATGGTGTCGTTATCGTCTGCGACGATCAGTATCTTGTCTCCGGTCTCGAGCAGCGTGCTCGACGGAGGATTGATAACCAGCCGTCCGTCCGGGTGGCGAATACCGATGGGGATGCCGTCCGGGAAATGGAAAGCGGCCTTGCCGAACTCGATGCGATCCCAGTCCGCTTCGTAAAAGTACATCTCGCAACCTTCGAACGACAAAAGCTCGTTGTATACGACCGACAAGCCGACCGAGCGTGACGTCTGCACGAGAATTTTGGAGAGAATCTCGAGCGACCGGATGACGGTCACATTACCGTGCGACAGTCCTTCGGCAACGTTGCGATACCGCTCGTTGAAAATCTCCCCGACGATATTGAAGTCGTCGCCGTTGGACAGTGACGACTGTACGGCAAGCATCGTCTTGATGACCTTGGCGTCGCTTTGCACCTTTCGCTCGGCGCTGGCCGAATCCTGGCAGTCGGCGAGCACGATGCACGACTTCGCATGCGAGACCGACACGATGTCGAGGTTGACGAGCGAAGATTCCTCGCCCGATCGGGTGATCACCTTGGTATTCCTGGTATCCGGCATGTAGAGCTTCAGATAGTCGTCCATGAACTCCTTGTCCTTGTTTGCGAGGATCACCACGCTCGGGTCGACCTCGCTCTCGTTCGCCTCGACCAGCTCTCTCAGAATTTCGAGAATTCGGCGATCGCTCCAGCCGAGAATCAAGGTGTGGCCGGACTCGATGACCTTGGAGTGGCCTTTCTTGAGCTCGCTCAGCTTCTGGTCGAGTGCGGTCGTGATGAATGCGATCAGAGCCGAGAGCAGCACGATGCCTGCGATCCCCGACATGACCGCGGTGACCTTGAACCAGGGCGACGATTTCATGTCCTGTGCCATGTTGCCGGGATCGGTCATGGCCAGAAATGTGACGTAGAGATGGCTGAAGAACCCGGCGCCCGGCTGCGACGCGGCTTCCGGGAATACGACGTCGAGCGCGAGCCGCACCAGGAAGATGACCGCGAGCAGGGCGACGAAGACCACAACGAGGCTGAAGAAAATCGAGCTGCCGCCCCGTGACATGAAGTTGTCGAAGCGGTAGCGGAACAGCTGTGTCCAGGTAAAGTCAGTCATCGCGGTCGCCGTGATTATCCATAGAGCCGACCCACGCGAGCGGTGGGGAATTCGCCATCCGGCTTGATTACAGTCGGACGCAGGTCGCGCCGAGAATCGGACCTGGTGCTCAGATCGGGGGATTGGTCGTGCCGCGCGGCGCTGCGACCCGCGGGTAGCGGGATTCGCTCGTCGGCACCCGCGGGGGTCCTCGAACCGAAAGCCATTCGGGTGACCTTCGACCGCGACGCGCACGTCGCGCGCGTCGAGGCGTGGACGCTTCGGCTTGCCGATCCGCGCGCAGCGGGGTTTCGCCACGACCCGCACACGGCGCCGGTCGCATGCCCGGGATTCCGGCGGGCCGCCCCCACAGACGGCTCGCCCGGTGCCTGCAGGCGGCCCCGCCCGGTGCCCGCGGGCAGCCGGAACCGTGTCCTGGAGCACAATTTGCGCTGTCCATATTGATTTATTATAAAAAAACTATAAAATTTCTTTCATAAAATGAAATATCGAGAGTGATATGCATCAGTGTCCCAGCTGTCGGTCGGTGCTCGAGGTGAGCGGTTTGCGCTGCACCGCCTGCGCCATCGAGGTGTCGGGCCGGTTCATGCAGTGTCGGCTCGCCCGCCTGTCCCCGGACCATCTGCGGCTGGCCGAGGAGCTGGTGCTGGTCGGCGGCAACCTCAAGGAGCTCGCCAAGCGCCAATCGCTCAGCTATCCCACCCTGCGAAAGCGCGTGGACAGTCTGATCGCGGAGCTCGGGCGCCTGCGCGACGAGGACCGGCAACGGTCCGATGCGATGCTGGCGGCGGTCGAGCGTGGCGACATGGACCCCGAGGAAGCGACGCGCATGATCAAGGAGCTGAACGGTGGAGCCTAGTGCACGTATCGAGCGCATGGAGCAGGCCGGAATTCTGTCGGCGAGCCAGGCAGCCCGATTGCGCGAAAGTCTCGAAGCGCAGGGTCCGGTGACCGTCCCGCCGCGCAAACGCTCCTTCGCGGTGGCGGCGGCGGTGTCGCTCGGCCTGATCGTCGTTGTTGCGCTCTTGTGGACGCTGGGTGCAGGAGACGGCACGGACGTCATCGAGGACGTCTCGCAAGGCATCAATCAACCAGGAGCCAGTGGCATGTATAAATCTTTCTCGATGGTATTGGCCGTCGCTCTGTTGTTGCTCGTCCCTTTGTTGACGTGGGCGTGGCTGCATAACGATCTGGTGACCAAGGAGGAGTCGACATACTCGGCCTGGGCACAGGTCGAGAGCAACTATCAGCGCCGCAGCGATCTCATCCCCGCCCTGGTCGAGACGGTCGCGCGTTATCTGCGCCACGAGGCGGAGACGCTCACCAACGTAACCAGCGAGCGCAGCGCCGCCGTTGCGCCACTCGATAAAGCCGTCGAGGAGCTCGTCGAGGCGCAGAAACTCTCGGCCGAGCAGTTGCAAGCGCTCGCCGGCAAGCCGCCCAGCGAGGAGGCGGAGCTCGAGGCGCTCGGGCGCGCACAGGACGAGGTCGGGCTCGGTATGCGGCGGCTGCTCGCCATCGCGGAGAGCTACCC
>JBFICP010000087.1:0-11719 GCA_041581935.1 Gammaproteobacteria bacterium
AGTTTCGCCGTCAGATTGACGACGTCTCCGATGACCGTGAACTCGAGCCGTGACTCGTGTCCCACGACCCCGTAGAGCAGCGGCCCGACAGCCACCGCCGCGCCGATGCGAACCGGCGGCAGGCCGCGGGATTGGAGGTCCGCGGACAGTTTGTCGCCCTCCGCCAGCACGTCCTCGAGCGCGCGCAGCGCATCGGCAGCGTAGGTGTCGCTTTCGCGGGTCGCGCCGAAGGTGGCCATGATGCCGTCACCGAGGTATTTGTCGATGGAGCCGCCGTTTCGCTGAATGGCGGGCACCAGGCGCGCCTGGTAGTTACCGAGCAATCGAATCGTTTCGTTGGCGGAAAGCTTCGCAGCGAGGTGCGTGAAGCCGCGCAGATCGGTCATGAGCACGGCGGCTTGTCGCACGATGCCTTCGCCGGGCTTCAGTCCAGCATCGGTGCGCCGAATTTCTCCGGCAACGTCCGGGGCGAAGAACCGCGCCAGCTCCCCGGCGGCATGGCTCTCCGCCGCCGCCGTGATCATGAGACGCCGGGCGCGCGTAATCGCGATGGCGAGCACGAAGGTCACCATGCCGAAGGCGATGGCCTTGTCGAGCTCGGCGCCGATCAGGATGGCGTAGGAGGTCACGTACTCGGCATAGCTGTGGGTGATGTGCATGCCGTCGGTTTCCAGCACCGCGTAAAGGACCAGAATCAGCCAGCCGATGCCCGCGCTAAGTCCCGCGAGCACAACGTAACGCACCTCAAAGCGCATGCAACGAAGCACGATAAGAATGAACGCGTACATCAGAGTCGGCGCCTTGAGATAAATTGCGGCCGGAGCGTCGTACTGAAGGTGGAAGCTCCAGATGGTCACCATGAGCACCGCGATGTCGACGACGACCGAGAGCGACAGAAGTAGCGGAGTGAGTCGATCGCGAATCGCGAGCGCCAGCCGCCCGGCGGTGAACACCGTGTACGCACCGAGCGTCCAGGGGATGGGCTCGAACGGCACGTCGTCTGGAAATGCCTTCGGCGTCAACGCGTACAGGAGTGCGAACGTCGCAATCGCACCGAACTGCACGAAGCAAACGAGAATTTCACTGGCTCGCTGATCGGCCGCAATGGCTTTCCTGACCCTTGCCGGAAGCTCCATGGGCGGTCTGCGGCCGATCACGAACTCCTTGAGCCAGTAGCCGCAGTCCGCCAGGCGCAACTGCATGCGTGCACTCACAAGAGCGATCATTGTTGCACCACGGCTTGCGGTTCATCGACGCGTGATGCGAATACGTCGCGGGCGGCGGCGAGTCCGTTTAACGCAGCCGGAAATCCGGCGAACACCACCATCTGCATGATGACCTCGAGAATTTCTGAACGGCTGCATCCGACATTGAGCGCGCCGTGGATATGAATTCTGAGCTGATTCGGTGCCGTGCCCATGGCTGTCAGCGCGGCGACGCTGGCGAGCTCACGGGTCTTGAGGTCCAATCCCGGGCGGGTATAGATATCCCCGAAGGGGAATTCCACCACGTAGCGGGCAAAGTCGGGTGCGATGTCCGCGAGACTCGCGACCACCCGTTCTCCCTGTTCGGCGTCGATTTCTTTGAGTTTCTCCAGGCCTCGCTCGTATCGATCGTTCATGACGGTCTCCTTTCAGTGAGCGACGGATTACGCTTGTGCGCGCGCGGCGATCCAGGGGTTCGCCGCCGTTAAATCCAATCGACGGGCCAGGAATGCGGCAATCATCAGCACGAGGCCGATACCTGCAACGCACGCGTGCCATCCGAAGCGATCGAAAACCTGACCGAGCAGCGCGGCGCCGGTGATGCCGCCGAAGTAGTAGCTGGCGAGATACAGTCCGCTCGCTGCGGCGCGGTCTAACGATGCCGCACGACCGACGAAGCCGGTGGCGGTGGCCTGGGCGAAGAAGGTGCCGACGCCGATCAACGCCATGCCCGTAAGCACCCCGTACAAATTCGGTATCAGGAGCATCGGCAATCCGATGGCGGCGATGCCGATTGAGCCCCAGAAGGTTTTTCGCGCGCCCAGCTTGAGCGCCACGGCCCCGGCAACCGGAGTCGTGAACATGGATGGCAGGAACACGAGATAAACCAGACCGAGACTCATGGTCGAGAGCGAAATGGGTTCGCGTGCGAGCACGAAATTGACGTAAGTGAAGGTGCCGACAAAAGCGAAAAGAATGCAGAAACCGATGGCGAACGCGGCACACAGACGCGGGTCGCGCAGATGCCTAGCCCAGCTCGAGAACGCCGAGCGGGCGACGGGCCCGACGGCCGTCATGGGTGTGGCCCGTTGGAGGCTCGCGAGCACCAGAATCGCGCCCGCGACGTTGAGCGCCGCGAATGCGTAGAAGTTTGTGGCCAGACCGAAATAGTCGGCGATAGAACCGGAAATGATGCGTCCGACGAGATTGCTGGCGACGCCACCGGTGATATAGGCGGCGAGCGCGCTCGCCGTGTCTTTCGCGCTGCATTGCTCGGCGAGATAGGCCATGGTGAGCGTGAAGGCGGCGGCCATGAATATGCCCTGGAAAATGCGCAGCCAGGTGAAGGTCACGAGATCCGGGGCAGATGCCAGCAGTGTCGTGGGGATCGCCAGCAGCACGAGGCTCATCCAGATGCCTGCCTTCTGATTCAGGCGACGGCCGATGAGTGCGACGACGAGTCCCGAGACCGCCATGCCCATGGTGCTCGCGTTGACTGCGAATCCCATCGCCGCGGGGCTGACGCCGTAGGCCTCGACGAGACTCGGCACGATGGCCTGGGCGGCGAACAGGTCTACGAGAGTGAAAAAGCCGATGAGGCCGATGACAATCGTGCGCCACAACGCGGCGACGGACTGGTGCTCGGCATGCATTGGAGGAACGGTGGTCGCCGTTGTGGTGTTCATGTCAGATTGTGCTCCGATTTCGAATTGCTGGTCTGTGGCGCCCGGCTCATGACTGGGCCGGACGCCACGTTTTCGTCCTGCGGTTATCTACTGGTCGGCGGTGACCGACCGGAGAGCGCCGCCTCACATGCTCTGCTTTTCGCTCGATGTGTCATGAAGAATGTCCGCCGAGAGCAGCACCGCCCGCTTGTCGGTGTTGTTTTTCCACCAATGAGACAGGCTTGCACCAAACTCGGTCGTCACTTCCCCGGCTTTGTGCTCGATCGGCACGGAGCAGGAGCTGCGATACTCGGAAATCGAACCTTCGACGACGTAAATAATCGCCGGCCGCTCGCTGTGGCTGTGCCACGGCACGACGCCGCCAGGCTCGACCACGAGCTGGCGCATGCGGAACTGCTCGCCCCTGAAGGCGACGGCTTTCTGCTCCAGGTCGATGGACCCGATCAGCATGTCGGTGACACCGTTGGGTGTGCTGGGTCCGGATGTAACCGCGTTCTCGGCAACCTTGTCGGCGGGGCACTCGCCCGCAAGCGCGTTGTCGCTAAACAGGACCACGGCGCCCAAAACCAGCAGTGCGCGGGCGGACCACGGAACCACTTGATCGAAGAATTTGATGTTCATCTGAAAAATCTCCTGTCCAAACATTACCGTTGCCAAACTTGTTTTCCCTACCAGTGGCGCCTGGCTAGGCGCTTCGGCAGTGGTGAAAGTGTGTGGCCGCGGTGATCGGTTTTGAAATGCCGTCTATTTGTCGGCTTCATGCCGTTCGCGAATGGAACCCGTCCCCCGATTCGGGCGGCCCCGCGCGATGCCCGTGCCGGGCCAGCCTGAAGAAAGTGGATACCCAAAAAAACCGGCCGTTGGGCCGGCCGGAAAGGGGGGGAGGAGGAGGAAGGAGCAGTAGCAGCGTCAAGGACTGGGCACGCGACGCGCGCACGCTCAGAGATAGGTTTCGAAGTCGATGGTGGTCTCCCGATTTAGGCGCGCAAAGGTGTTGCCGAGCCACTCGTGCGTGCGCTCGCGTCCAAGGTCGCGAAGATGCGTCAGAAATTCCCAGTCTGCATTGAGCTTCGAGGTGGCATTCAAGCCTTGCATCACGTCATCGGCGGCGATGGAGTGGATGAGCATCTTTTTCATGCCATTCTCGACGAGCTTACCTTCGTCGATGAGCTTGGTTACGAAATGGATTGCGCGCATCTCGCGCATGAGCGACGAGTTGAACGAGATTTCGTTGATGCGGCTCAATATATCCCTGGCGCTGGTCGGAACCTCGTCGCGGCACAGGGGGTTGATGTGGACGATGACCACGTCGCGGGACTCGCAGTGGTAGATCAACGGAAACAGGGCGGGATTGCCCATGTAGCCGCCGTCCCAGTAGGCCTCTCCATCGATCTCGACGGCCTGAAACATGAACGGTAGGCAGGCCGAAGCCAGCACCACATCCGCAGTGATTTCGTGATTGCGGAATACGCGTACCTTCCCCGTGCGCACGTTTGTGGCCGACAAAAACAGTCTCACCGCGCGGCAGTCACGCAGGCGATCGAAATCCACGCTGCTTTCGAGTATGTCGCGCAACGGATTGTAGTTCGCCGGATTGAGCTCGTACGGGGAGAACAGCCGCGTCATGAGGTCCAGCGTCATGAATGCAGGGGTATAGGTGAGCTCGTGATTGTGCAACAGTCGGTCGATGAACGAAGGTTGCATCGGACCGAAGCTTGCGGCCCGGGCAATTTGCTGCCAGAAGTCGGCGAGCGCCGCTCGCGCACCGTCCGGCCCCCCTCGGTGCAGACCGTAGGTGAGCACGGCGGCATTCATGGCGCCGGCGCTGGTAGCCGAAATGCCCTCGAAACCGAGGGCCCCTTCTTCCAGCAGACGATCCAACACGCCCCAGGCGAAGGCGCCGTGGGCGCCGCCACCTTGCAGAGCGAGGTTGACGAACTTTACCTCGACGACGGCCGGAGCCTTGATTCGGCCTCTGCGCGCCGTGCGCGGTGTTCGGGTCACCGAGGCGGCATTTCTGCACGGACGCCGTTTGCGCACGCCGACGTCGGGTGTAATCGAGTCGTTCATTTGTGTCGTCCTTCCAGGGTTTACTGCGCTGTCCAGCCGCCGTCGACGGAGATGGTGGTGCCGGTGATGGACATCGCCGCGTCGGAGCTCAGGAACGTGGTGATCGCCCCGAGCTCTTCGACGGTCGCGAACCGCTTGTTCGGCTGCCGGCTCAAGAGCACGTCGCGCACCACCTGCTCGCGGGAGATCCGATGCGCCTTGGCCTGGTCGTCGATTTGCTTTTCGACCAGCGGTGTCCATACGTAGCCCGGGCACACGGCGTTGCAGGTAACGCCCTGCTCGGCAAGCTCCAGCGCTACGACCTTGGTCAGACCGACGATGCCGTGCTTGGCGGCCACGTAAGCCGCCTTGAAGGGCGAGGCCACCAGGCCGTGGGCCGAAGCAACGTTGATGATTCGCCCGAAGCCGCGCTTCTTCATGCCGGGCACGGCCGCGCGGATGGCATGAAAGGCGCCCGACAGGTTGATGGCGAGCACCGCATCCCACTTCTCCGGTGGAAACTCGTCGATGGGCGCGACGTGCTGAATGCCTGCATTGTTGACCAGGATGTCCACCGCGCCCAGGGCGCTCTCGGTGGAGCGCACCAGGTCGACGACCTGCTCGGCCCGGGAGATGTCGGCGCCGTTGAAGCGGATGTCCACCTCGTAGCTACGGGCAAGCTCGTCCCGGGTACGGTCGATCTCGTCGCTCTGGCCGAAGCCGTTCAGCACCACGTTGGCGCCGCTTTCGGCCAACGCCCGGGCGATACCCAGCCCGATGCCGCTGGTGGAGCCCGTGACGATGGCGCTCTTGCCGGCGAGCGCCCGGACGGCGGTGGACCGCGGGCCGGATTTGCTCGTCGTGAGAACCTCACTTGCTATTGCATTCATGATGCTTGTCTCCATATATACGCTGGTACGCTATTCGGGCCTCCCGGGCTGCCGGTACCGTTCGTAGAGCGGCCGGGCCCGGGAATGCAACGTGTGTGCAGCCACTTTGCCCGGTCCAAGGTTCACTGGCGGTCAGACGGCCCGTGTGCGTTGGTCGAAGCAAAGATGGGGCTTTTCGGGTTCGGGCGGAAATGCCGGCTCGACACGAAACCGATAACCAATTCGCATCGTGATCAGCGGCGCCTGCCCGTTATCCTGTTCCCGGGCGGTGCATGCTTTCTCTCACAGGCACTGCCCGTGTCGACAGTCGACAAGGAGTGCCTGAGATGAATGTAAGGGAGCTTCGCTACTTCCTCGCCTTGTGCGAGACGCTCAATTTCACCCGCGCTGCCGAGCGCTGCTTCGTCACCCAGCCCGCGTTCAGCCGAGCCATCCAGACTCTGGAAGGCCAGCTGGGCGGCGCGCTGGTGCATCGCGAGCGCGGCAATACCCACCTGACCGAGCTCGGGCGCATGGTGCGACCGTATTTCGAGCAGGTGGTGGCGCAGGCCGACGAGGCCAAGAAGAAGGCGCGCGCCTACGTGCGCCTGGATCACCTGTCCCTCTCGGTCGGTCTCATGTGTACCATCGGCCCCGCCAAGCTCGTCGATCTCTTCATCGGCTTCGATAAACGGCACAAAGGCGTCGAGCTGTATCTGAAGGACGGTGCGGCCGGCATGCTGGAGAGCGCGCTCACCAAGGGCGATATCGACGTGGCCATCTACTGCCGGCCGGAGCAGGCGACCGATACGCTGCATTACGTGCGGCTTTACGAGGAGCGCTTCGTCATCGCCGTTTCTCCCGCGCACCCGCTGGCCCGTCTCAACGCAATCACTTTCAAGAACCTTCATGGTCACCGTTACCTGAGCCGGGCGAACTGCGAGTACGCGGATTTCATCGGCGAAATTGCCAGCGGGCAGGGGGTGGACATTCAGCAGTCCTACCGCAGCGAGCGCGACGACTGGATTCAGGCGATGACGCTCGCCGGTGTCGGGTACACCATGATTCCGGAGTTCGCGGTCAGCATGCCCGGTCTGGTGATTCGCCCGCTCATCGAACCGGAAGTGGTGCGCACCATCAACGTCGTCACCGTGCGCGGCCGGCCGCACTCTCCAGCGGTCGGCGCGTTCGTGTCGGAGTGCAGGCGCTATCCATGGGCCGAGAAGCTGCGTGGCGACCCGAGTTCGCAGGAGATGCCGCTCGCGCAGACCGCCTAGCGGGAAAGCGATCGCCCTCCGGCCGATGCCGCGCGGGGGCTGGCTTGCATCGGGCCCCCGCGCTTGCGCGCCAGCGCCGCCCGAGACGGGTCAGGCCGCGCGCGGGCGTTCCGTGTCCGGCACGGCCGCATGCATCTCGAGGGCCTCCATCTCGGGCCCTTCCTCGGTGGCGCCGATGATGAGCCGCGCGCCGCGTTCGAGTGTCACGTAGTTCCAGAGCCAGTTGAGGCTGACGACAATTCGGTTGCGCGCACCGATGAGAAAGTACACGTGGGCCATTGCCCATAGCAGCCACGCCGGGAACCCCCACAGTCTGTAGCGGCCGAACTGCGCCACCGCGGCCTTTCGCCCGATGGTCGCGAGGCTGCCATAGTCGCGATAGCGGAAGCCGGGCGCTGTAAGTCGCTTTCCTTTGATGCGCCCCGCAATCAGCTTGCCGACGTAAACGCCCATTTGCTTGGCCGCCGGTGCGACACCGGGAATCGGTTTGCCACTAGCGTCCAGCGCGATGGCGGTATCACCAATGACAAAAATATTCGGATCGTCATTCAGCGACAGATCTCTCGAAACCATCACCCGTCCATTGCGATCGGCTTCGGCGCCGAGCCATCTCGCCGCCGGCGATGCTGCCACGCCGGCAGCCCAGACGATGGTGCGTGCCGATATCCGCAGGCCGTCCACGATAACGCCGGCGTCGTCGCACTGCGTGACCGGCACGCCCAGCAGTACGCGCACACCCAGTGCCTCCAGTGCCTTGTGCGCCCGCCTGGAAAGCGATTCCGAGAAAGACGGCAGTATCCGTGGGCCGGCTTCGACGAGCACGACGCGCGCCGCCGACGGGTCGATGCGCCGAAAGTCGCAGGCCAGCGCGTTGCGGGCGAGCTCGGCAATGGCACCCGCCATCTCGACGCCCGTGGGTCCGGCGCCGATGACGACGAAGGTGAGCAGGGCACGCTGCGTGCGCCGGCTGGTTTCGACCTCCGCGCGCTCGAAGGCGAGCAGCACGCGCTGACGGATTAATGTCGCGTCGTCGATTTTTTTCAGTCCCGGTGCGACCGCCGCCCAGTCGTCGTGCCCGAAATAGGCGTGGCGCGCGCCGGTGGCAAGAATCAGGTAATCGAAAGGAACGCGATTGCCGCCGGCAAGCTTCACCTCACGCTTCTCGCGATCGACGCCGACGACGCGACTGAGCTCTACGCGTGCGTTTGCCTGCCTGCCGAGTATTCCCCGAATCGGCCAGGCGATGTCCGCGGGCGACAGTGCCGCGGTCGCCACCTGGTAGAGCAGGGGCTGAAAAAGATGGTAGTTGCGCCGGTCGATGACCGTGATGTCGGCATTCGCTCTGGCGAGCGTCGTGGCGGCGGCGATGCCGCCGAAGCCCGCGCCGACGATGACGACGCGGGCTTTGCCTGTGGGTTGTTGCGATGCATGCATGGTGGCGTCCTTCCCTTTCAGCGATTCGAGCTGCCGAAGGCGCGTTTGATGACATGGTCCACGGACAACTTTCCCGCGCCCTGTGTGAGCACGTAGACGAATACCGATGCCCACAGTAGATGCTCGGCCCAGCTTTCCGGATAGACGAATATCTGGATGACGGCCGTCATGCCCAACAGCGCCAACGCGCCGAAACGCGCGGCGAGACCCAGTACCAACAGTACCGGGCAGACGAGCTCCGCGGTCGTGGCCAGATAGGCGGCCAGTTCCGGCGGCAGCACGGGCACCGCGTACTCGTCTGCAAACAGCTGCACGGTGAGTTCCCAGTTGGCGATTTTCGACAACCCGGACTTGAAGAATACGGCGCCGACGCCGGCCCTCAGTCCCAGCTCGATGAGCGATCGCGGAAAATGACCGAGTCGGTCGGTCAGACCGATCATCGTGTCGGCCAACGATGTGCGGTGTGTCATGGTGTGATTCAGCGTGTTCATCGGTCAGATCTCCTTCGCAATGTCCCGGTGGGACGCAGGGATGGGTGACAGACCGGCCACGAGCCCGGCCTGGAATAGAAATTGGAACAGGTCCGAAATCGGATATCCCGGGATCCTGGCGAGCGCGGCCCGGGAGGCCTGGTTGACCGAGCGGCCGGCGCGCAGCAGACGCAGAGCGGCGAATCCCGCTTCGTCCATTGCCAGTTCGCAGGCGTCGCCGTCCGGGTCACGATGAAGCAGGAGCAGCGTCGGATTCCCAGACGCCACCAGGGGCGCGACGCCGTCGGCGCCCGAGCCGGCCAGAGTGCGTGCGCGAATCTCGTGCACCGGCCAGTCGCTGTCGAACAGCACGACCGAGGGCGCGAAGCGCAATCGGATCGCGCCAGCCAGTCTTTGCGACGTGCGCTCAAACTCGTTCCAGTCGATATCGGGCGCGTCCGGGGCATCGCGGAGCTCGGCGAGCGCCCACTCGAGCCGCGCTACCTCCGACGCATACGGCGAGTCTTCGAGCTCCTCGCGCGCGCTCAGGAAACGCGGAAAATCGTGCCCGTAACGGCAAATCCTCGCATCGCGCGGCGGGTGAGCGGCTACGTAGAAGCCGGCCATGGCGTCGAAATAACGATCACCCACCAGTTTCCGGGTGGCCGGGAACACCTCTGCGAGGCCCTGCGTGAGTGAATCCCGAAAATGATTTCGGTAGACGTTCAATCGCCGACGCGCGGGAATCCGGTCGGACACGACCGCGTCCAGAAACTCGCGCGATGGTGCAGCGAGGATCGCCTCGCGCATCTCGCGTTGAATTTCAAGAAACGTAAGCAAGGTGGCCTCCGCCGGCCGCGATGGGCGGCCGATCTGCGAGCATCCGGGCGCGGCGTTTGTCCGCCTTCCTTGCTTCGGCGACAAGGGCTGGCAGTTCCGGGATGCGGCTGTCCCATTCCACCAGCACCGGCGCCATGGGGCGTTCGCGGATCACGTGGTCGAAGAGCTGCCATACGGGCTCCGCGACCGTGCTGCCGTGATCGTCGATGAGTAGAGTTTCCCCGCCCGCATCCACCCGAGTGTGTCCGGCGAGATGAATTTCGCCGACGCTTTTCATGTTCAATGAGTCGCACCAGGCGAAGGCGTCGCCGCCGACGTTTTCGCAGGTCACGTAAACGTTGTTCAGATCGAGGAGCACGCCACAGCCGGTGCGTTGCACCAGCTCGTTCAATAACTCAGGCTCGGAAAGCGTCGAGCATGTGTAGCTCAGGTACCGCGATGGGTTCTCGATCAGGATCCGCCGACCGAGGCGTTGCTGCACGATGTCGACGTTTCGACATATCACCCGAAGCATCAGGGGCGTCATGGGCAATGGCAAAAGGTCGTTGAAATGCTCGTTTCCCACGCGGGAAAAAGACAAATGCTCGGAAACCAGAATCGGATCGAGGTCGGCAACGAGGGAGGCGAGGCGACTCAGGTGATCCTCGTCCGGCCGTTCCGCGCTTCCGAGGGAAAGGCCCACGCCGTGAACGCTGATGGGCCAGTCGTGGCGCAGCACGAGCAAATCGGCTCGACGCCGGCCTCCGCCCATGAAATTCTCGGCGTGCACCTCCAGGAATCCCACGGCCGGGCGGAGCTCGTGCATCGCTTCTCGATGCGGTGCCCGATAGCCAATGCCGCTCGACAGGGGAGGGATGATGTGCTTGAGATGCATCGGCGGACTCCACTCGGGCCGTGAGATTCCTGGGATTGAAAGATGCGAATCAGCCGCGCTTTGCCTTGACGACGCCGCCGGCGACCTTGCCACATATCCCTTCGGGTACGTAGATCCAGGCATCCGCCTGGCGATCGCGCTTGGATGTGCCGGCGCAGGAGCTGCTCATGGTCTGGCAGTCGTTGTTGCCGGCCTTGGCGATCCCGTAGCACTTTTCGGACTTGAACGTGGGGACCGGAGCGGGCTTCGGCTCGGTCTGGGCGTTGGCGATGTAATTTGGCACCGCAATGGCGGCGATCACACCCGCTAGAATCAGTTTTGATTTCATCAGAATTCTCCTGTCTTGCATCTGAAATTTTCGGGAGTATGTGTTTCGTCCCGGGAGAAGAGTGACGCCGGCGCCTTGGAAGTTGAAATGCCGCTTGCCTATTGCGTCCATGCGTTGCGCGAATAACCCGCGACGAAGTCGGCGGACAGCAAGTCAATCGCGTGCCGTTGTCTGGACTTCCACTTCGAATGCCCACGCTTCAGAATCTGCGGCTGCGTGATCGGATTGGCGAACAGGAGTGGAATGTCCAGCAGGATTGCTCCCATCGGTGACGCCGAACGGCGCGAGCGGCTCGGGCTCGGTGTCCTGTTCGGAGCCATCTATTTCATTCAGGGGATCGGAGAGCCGACCGAGGGGTTGATCGCCCAGCCGGTCCGCTCACTGCTCGCGTCGTGGGGGCATTCCGCCACCGAGATCGCCACCTTCACTGCGCTGCTCTCGGTGCCCTGGGTGCTCAAGCCGCTCTACGGGGTGCTCACCGACTTCGTTCCCATCGCCGGCTACCGGCGGCGCAGCTACCTGCTTATCATGAGCACGGCCACCGCCCTCGGGCTCGCCTACCTCTACTTCAATCCGCCGGGCCCGGGATCCTACGGCTGGCTGATCGCGGTGCTCCTGGTGCCGACCGTCGGCGTCGCCTTCTCCGACGTGGTCGCCGATGCGCTGATGGTGGAGAGGGGCCAGCCCC
>JBFICP010000088.1:0-11596 GCA_041581935.1 Gammaproteobacteria bacterium
CGCGCGAACGATGACAACGGTGTCGGTTATCATGTCGTGTAACGCCTGCTTGCGAGGTGTGAACGGTTGCATCAGGTAGCCGATCATGAGCACCAGCCCGGAAATAATGCTGGCGCCGAATCGCGCCGTTCCGCGACCGAACCCGAACGGCTGAAAACCGTCGGCACGCAATACCTGCAGGTTGAAGGCGCGTTTACCGAATGTCGCGCTGTGCTGACCGCCTTCCAGGGTTGCATAGTAGAGCCAGGAGACGATGAGCGAGGCGGCGTCGAAACGTTGATCGCTGGCGCGTAGCTCGAGCCCGAACGACGCGAGCACGAATGCAAGACCGAAGCCCAGTGCCAACGACAGCAGGATAATCGGGATCTCGTCGATCAGCACCGCGGCGAACCGCACCCAGAAGCCGGCATATTGAACGCCGAAATCGTCCGGTGCCGAGCGAAGCCCGCGCGCGCCTTCGGCCTCGGTCCCATGGACAGACGCCGATGTCGCAAGGTCTTCCGATTCGGGCGCGCTCGGGCTGTCCATCGGCTCGAGCTCGAGGGATGCACTGCTGCCCGGCGAGCCGTGCAGCTCGTCGAATACCATCTTGACCGGGATCCAACGCTCGAGCCCCTCGACCCATAATGCATCGTCAGGACGCAGCAGTCCCTTCTCGAGATCGCTGAGCACCCGGGCCTCGTCGAATGGCCCGAGGCGCTTGTCGTCGCGCTTTATCCAGAATTCAGCCATGGTGTCTCCCGGGGCGCGGTTGGCCGATCAGCGCGACGGTCGAGCGTTGTCGAAGCGGAGGGAATCGAGCCGGAGGCGGCGGTTGAAACGTCTTCTATGCAAAAGCGTAGCTCGGGTGGTGGCAATCGCAACTCACAAGCACATCGTGAGACGCCGGAAATCGAGCCTGCAACCGGATGCCGGAACGGCCGCCGCCGGCTAATCGCGTTGCCGGCGATCTGATCGACAGGTAGCATGCCCGAACCCCAAGCGTGGCGAAATCGATGCGGGAAAAGCGCTTCGCCGATCCGGATGTCCAGCAGGCGCTCGAGGGCCGCGTGACGGCGGTGCTCGCCACCATCAACCCGGACGGCAGTCCGCTCGCCACACCCATGTGGTACGTGCACGATGCGAGCGGCATCGGCATGGTGAGCATCGACGGCCTTCAGAAGGTGCGCAATCTGCACCGCGACCCGCGGGTGAGCGTCGTGGTCGAGGCCGGTGCCGCCACCGGCCTGCAATGCGTCATCGTGCAGGGGACGGTCGAGTTCCTGGATGCGCCGTCCGAGCGCGCCGCGCTCGGCGCATCATTCGTGGACAAGTACGGCACGAGCATCGAAAAGCGTTGGGGCGGCCGCGCCGTGCCTCCAGACCGGGCGTTGTTCCATATCGTCGCGCGGCGGGTGAAGCTTTGGGGATAGACGGCGAATCGTTGCGACGTGCAACAAAACGATTACCGCGATCATCGATTGCCGCGGCACCGGATACGTCGCCGGCACGGCTAAGGCTTGAGATCCATGTCCAGGTGGATGTAATCGCCCCGGTAATTGACCTCGGCTAAATAGATAACGGTTCCATCGCGGGCGGTGACAACGCGTCGCACATCGGCCATCGGCTCGCCGACGGGAATGTCCAGTAACGCGGCGACCTCGACGTCTGCGCGAGTGATATGCATGGTCTGGCGGGCATTGGCGATGTCGGCGCCCGGCAGGGAGTAGAGCACGGGCAGCACAACCTCGTTGCGAAACCGCGACGGGGCCTGGCGAAAAATGCGCTCGTCGATGTACAGCGAGATGACGCAGTACTTGATGCCCTCGCGGGCGTGGACGCGGCGCATATGAAAGTAGCTCGGAGCGGGCATGCCTTCGCCTTCCTCCAGGGCGGGCGATGCGTCGGACTCGGCAAGATTGGTGAGCACCGGCTCGTCGTCGCGGTACATGTCGACGAGCCCGGCGAAGGTCGTGTGCACCCGCAGCCGGCGCTCGCGGGCGGGGGTCTCGGTGATCAACGTGCCGCGCCCGCGGTGGGGGGAGACGAGACCTTCGTCGCTCAAGACCTTCACGGCCTGACGGACGGTGACCCGCGCCACCGAGAACTCCTCCATCAGCTTCTCGATGGAGGGCAGCATCTCGCCCATCGGCCAGACGCCGCGCGCGATGCGTTGACGGAAAATGTCCGCGAGCTGAATGTAGCGGGGGATCGGACTCGCGCCGAGGACAGGGTGGCGTGACTGCGACTCGCTATGCGGCATTGAGACGTTTCAGCAGCGGCGCGCAGCGCGCCGGCACCGGTTGCGGCAAACGTTCTAAATATAGTACGTTTGATCGCGTGGAATTGAAACGTTCGGTTCGGCCGCCCAAACCCGTTTCCGCCAGTTCCTTTGGCCCCGTCACCACCACCGGAGATCGCTCATGAAAAAAGATAAAGACAACAAGCCGCGATCGGGCTCGCGGACCCTCTCCCGCCGCACGATCCTCAAAGCGCCGATCGCGGGCGCAGCCGTGCTGGCCGCCCCCGGCCTGCTCATCGGTGAAGCGCACGCCGCCGGTAAGCACATGAATCTCGAATCGTTCAAGGCCGCGAACATTGATTGGCGCATGGCCGAAGGCGAAAAAATCACCGTGGGCGTGATCCCCGCGGGCTACTTCAAGAACCTCGAAGCGGTGCTGGAGGATTTCAAGACGCTCACCGGCGTCGATGCGCGCCTCGAGATGACGCCGCCCGGTCAGATTCGCCAGAAGGCGGTGCTCGATCTCTCGAGCAAAACCGGCACGTGGGCATCGCACGCCGCCGACCCCATGTACTACATGCTCTATGTCACCAACGGCTGGATCGATCCGATCGACGACTACCTCGGCGATGCGAAGCTGACCGACAATACGTGGTTCAAGTTCGAGGACATCCAGCCGGGACATCGCGGTGCGACCTCGGTCGACGGTCGTCCGTACGCCATCCCGTTCGATGGCGAGGCCACCATTCAGATTTACCGCAAGGACGTCTACGACGCGAAGGGCATCGGACCCGCGGATACGCTCGATGAGTACGCCGCCAACGCCAAGACCGTTCACGATCCCGACAACCGGCTGTGGGGCTGCGCGCTGCGCGGATTCCGCGGCGCCGGACAGAACATGTATATCTACCCGTCGATTTTCCGCGCCTACGGTGGCGAGTGGTTCGACGGCGATCGGGTCGTGGTGAACTCCCCCGAGGCCCTCGGTGCGCTCGAGTACTACGTCAAGCTGTTGAACGCCTATGCCCCGTCCGGGGTCGAGAACTGGAACTGGCCGGACATCGCCGACGCCTTTGGTCAGGGCACGCTCGGCTCGTACATCGACGCCCACGGAAGCGCGGCGGTGGTCGCCAATCCGGAAAAATCCAAGGTGGTCGGTAAGATCGGCTTCGCCCGCTGGCCCAAGGGCCCGTCCGGCAAGCGCGTCACCTCCATCTGGAACTGGAGCTTTCCCATCAACGGCGCGCTCAGCACCAAGCAGAAGCAGGCGACGTGGCTGTTCGCGCAATGGGCGGGATCCCGCGAGGTGCAGATCGCGACGTCATACGCTTTTGCGGGTGCCTACAAGCGCACCGGCGCCAACCGGGCGTCGCTGTGGGAGGATCCGAAGTTCCTGGATCTGATGGCCAAGTTCGGCCACAACTACGTCGAGGCGGCGACCGAGTCATTCGCCAAGGATACCGATCCGGACTGGCGTCCGCGGCTGCCACAGTGGCCCGCGGTCGGTGACACCATGGCTACGGCGATCCAGTCGGCCCTGGTCGGTCAGGCCAATCCGAAGGAAGCGCTCGCGGAGGCACAGAAGAAGATCGACCAGATCCTCAAAGGCTAAACCTCCGTGTCGTCGTCGGGGGGAAGGGCGGGCGGCATGCATGCGGGCGAGCGCCGCTTCGCGCTCGCCATCACCACGCCCGGGCTGCTCGTTCTGATCCTGACGACGACGTTTCCGCTCATGTATCTGGTCTGGAGCTCGTTCCAGACCATCAACCTGGCGATGCCGTTCCTCGACGGCTTCGCGGGCGTGGACAACTACGTGCAGATGTGGAGCGACTCGCGCTTCTGGCACGCCATCCAGCTGACCGCCATCTATACGGTGAGCAGCGTGACGCTTCAGATCCTCATTGGACTCGGTCTCGCGTTGCTGGTCATGCAGATCCCCGCGGGTCAGTGGATTTTTCGCATCGTGGCGATCCTGCCCATCGTGCTCGCACCCGTCGTCGTGGGTCTTTTCTGGCGCACCCTGATGCTGTCGCCGAATTTCGGCCTGGTCGATTACTTTGTTCAGATGCTCGGGTTCGAGCAGGTGAACTGGCTGGGTGCGCCCACGCCGGCGCTCATTTCGGTGATTATCATTCACACCTGGCAGTGGACGCCGTTCGCTTTCCTGGTCCTGCTCGCGAGCCTCGCGTCACTTCCTTTGGATGTATATGAGGCGGCGCGCATCGATCGTGCCAACGCGTTCCAGCGCTTCTGGCATATCACGCTGCCGCTGCTGCGACCGGCGATCGTCATCGTCGTGATTATCCGCGCGATGATCTCGCTTGCCGCATTCGCCGCCATTTTTGCCGCAACCGGCGGCGGACCCGGCACCGCGAGCGAGATCCTGAACCTCTATGCCTTCAAGACGTCGTTTGTAGAGCTCAATTTCGGTTACGGGTCGGCGCTCGCCGTATCGCTGCTGGTAATTACGATGGTGGTTTCGGGCGTGCTGTTCCACCTGCGTACGGCCCGTCACAAGGTCGGGCAGCCGTGAACGTCCACCGGCGCGCGCGGCTCGGTCGTACCGTGGTGCTGATGGTCGTCGCGAGCGCGCTGCTATTAGTCTGGGTGCTGCCGCTCATCTGGGCGTTCATCGTGTCGCTCAAGTCCGAGCGAGAGGTCCTCGCCTACCCACCGAGCGTCGTGTTCGATCCCACGTCACTGAACTACGTCGACGCGCTTTTCGGCGACTTCTCCATTATCGACAGCCTGATGACGAGCGCCATCGTCTCGAGCGCGACGACCGTGCTGACCATCGTGCTGGCAGTGCCGGCGGCCTACGCCTTCGCACGGTTGCGATTGCCGGCGAAGCGATCCCTCGGCTTCTACACGCTCGCGACACAGATGGTGCCGCCGGTGGGGCTCGTCATTCCATATTTCCTGATCCTGAACCGGGTCGGCTGGCTCGACACTTACCACGGCATGATCATCGTGTACCTCACGTTCTCGCTGCCGTTCGCGATTTGGCTGATGGTCTCCTACATGGAGGACATTCCCTGGGAGATGGAAGAGGCCGCATTTCTCGACAGGGCGAGCCGCCTGCAGACCTTGTGGCATATCATCATCCCCCAGGTACGCGGCGGCATCGCCGTCACCGTGATTTTTATTTTCCTGAACGCCTGGAACGAGTTTCTGTTCGCGGTGCAGCTCGGTGGCAACACCGTGCGGCCGGTGACGGTTGCGATGTACAACTTCGTTTCGGTCGAGCAGACGCTGTGGGCCAAGCTCTCGGCGGCTGCGCTCGTCGCCATGCTGCCGGTGGTCGTCATCGGTATCGCGGCCCAGAAACAGATCGTCAAGGGGCTCACCGTCGGGGCGGTCAAGGGAGGCGCGCGCCAATGAGCGAACGGGGGCGCGTGACGTTGCGCGGTATTCGAAAAGTGTTCGGTAAGTTCGTCGCGCTCGACGGAATTGATCTCGACATCGAGCCGGTCGAGTTTTTCGCGCTGCTCGGACCGTCGGGATCGGGCAAGACGACGACCCTTCGCCTGATCGCGGGCCTCGACACACCCGACGAAGGAACGCTGAGCGTTGACGGCGTCGACGTCACCTTCGCGCCGCCTGGCGAGCGCGACGTCGCGATGGTGTTCCAGAATTACGCCCTGTATCCGCACATGACCGTGCGCGACAACATCGCCTTTCCCCTCAAGATGGCGAAGGTCGACTCGTCATCCATCGACGCGCTGGTGCACGAGGCCGCGGCCCGCGTACGCATCGATCACCTGCTGCACCGACGACCGGGACAGTTGAGCGGGGGGCAGCAGCAACGCTGCGCGCTCGCGCGTGCCATCGTGCGAGAACCCAAGCTCTTCCTGCTCGATGAGCCGCTTTCGAATCTCGACGCGCAGCTGCGCCTCGAGACGCGGGTCGAACTCAAGAAGCTGCAACGCAATTTGAACGTCACCGCCATCTACGTCACGCACGATCAGGAAGAGGCAATGACGCTCGCCGACCGGATGGCGGTTTTCCTCGAAGGCGGTATCAAGCAGGTGGGCACACCGTCGGAGGTTTTCGACCGCCCGAACTGCGTGGAGGTCGCCGCCTTCATCGGCAGCCCGCCCATGAACATCGTGCCCGCACACCTGGACGGCAGCGCGCTCACAATCGAGGGCCACAACGTCCCGCTCTCGAGGACCTTCGACCGCGCGCCGGGTCCGATTACAGTGGGCATTCGTCCCGGCCATCTTCGCATCGACCCCGATGGGATCCCGACTCAGCTTTATCTCTCGGAAAACCTGGGCGAGTCACGATTGCTGAATCTCAAGCTCGGCGACGTGCTCGTGAAAATGCGTGTTGCACAGACCGAGCCGATCGTCGACGGCGAGACAGTGCCAATCGCCTTCGATGCGGAATCACTTCACCTGTTCGATGCCGATACCGGCCTGCGGGTGGAAGCGGACTGATACGAACCGACGAGGCCATCGATGCAAGACAAACCGAATATCCTGCTCATCCTGAATGACGACATGGGTTTTTCCGATATCGGCTGCTACGGCGGTGAGATTGAAACCCCGCATCTGGACCGACTTGCCTACTCGGGGCTTCGCTTTTCGCAGTTTTACAACTCGCCCCGCTGCAGCCCTTCGCGTGCGTCGTTGCTGACCGGCCTTCATCCTCACCAGACGGGAATCGGCATCCTCACCTACCCGACCGGTCCGGAAGGCTACGCGGGTAACTTGAATCGGCGCTGTGTGACCATCGCCGAAGCGCTCAAACCCGGTGGCTACCGTTGCTACATGAGCGGCAAGTGGCACGTCGCGAGCAGCCTCCAGGAGCCGACGGACGCGTGGCCGATGCAGCGCGGATTCGACGCGTTCTACGGCACGATTATCGGCGCCGGCAGCTTCTACTATCCGAACACGCTGACGCGCGGTAACGAAAACGTCGATCACGAGGCGGAGAAGGACAAGACGTTTTTTTACACGGACGCCATCAGCGACGAGGCGGTGCGCCAGATCCACGCACATCAATCCGACTATCCTGAAGCGCCGTTCTTCCAGTACGTGGCCTATACCGCGCCGCACTGGCCGCTGCACGCGCACGATCAGGACATTGCCAAGTACCAAGGTCGCTTCGACGCCGGCTGGGATCGGCTTCGCGAGGCGCGTCTCGCGCGTCTGGTCGACATGGGGATCATCGATGCCGAGTGGAAGCTCACCGGCCGCGATCCGTCGCAGCCGCCGTGGTCGGACGCCGAGCACAAGGAATGGCTGCTGCGCTGCATGGAAGTGTACGCGGCGCAAGTCGATCGCATGGATCAGGGCATCGGCCGGATTCTAAAAGCGCTCGAAGAGACCGGACGTTACGACGACACACTCATCATATTCCTTTCCGACAACGGCGCCTGCGCGGAGGACATTCCTGAGAATGTCGCGGTCGAACAGATGGTCAACGAGCTGATGCTCGCGCGCTCGCACACGCGTGACGGCGAGGAGGTCGTGTTCGGCAACATACCGGACGTGATGCCCGGGGCCGAGAGCACCTACCAGAGCTACGGCATTGCCTGGGCGAACATGTCCAACACACCGTTTCGGCTCTACAAGCACTGGACGCACGAAGGCGGCGTGTCGACGCCGGTGATCTTTCATTGGCCGAACGGTATTAGCGAGCGGGGCGGGCTTCGGCACACGCCCTGCCAGCTTACCGACGTGATGGCCACGGTCATCGATCTCGCCCGTGTCGAGTATCCGAAAGTCCACGACGGTCAGGCGATCCTGCCCCTCGAAGGCTGCAGCCTGGTGCCGGTCCTCGAGCACGACGCCCTGCCTGAACGACCGCTCTTCTGGGAGCACGAGGGTAACGCCGCGGTGCGCCTCGGGCGTTGGAAGCTCGTCAAGGAGTACCCGGGAGACTGGGAGCTCTACGACATGCGGATCGATCGCACCGAGACCAACGACATCGCCGCCGAGCACCCGGCCGTCGTCGAAGACCTCGCTCGTCGATACGACGAGTGGGCCGAGCGCTGTGGCGTGATTCCGCGAGACAAGATTCTGGAGATGATGCGCGCCATGCCGAGCCAGGCATTCTGGGAGGACGAGTAGACCGGACACGCCGGTCGCGGAAAGCCATGAAACGCGAAACCGCATGCTGTGCACCGAGCGCAACACCCGCCGGGGGCACGGAGCCGCGCCACGAGCGGGTGCCGGTCGCCGGCGCTCCGATCCGAACGGGGCTGATTGCGCTTGATGCGGGCACGTTCATGATGGGAAGCGATTCCGACGAGAGCTATCGTGGCGATGGCGAGGGACCCCCGCGCCGGGTGACGCTCGACGCGTTTTCCATCGCCGCCTGCGCGGTCACCAATACCGAGTTCGAAGCGTTCGTCGCCGATACCGGTTATGCCACGGACGCCGAGCGCTGCGGATGGTCTTACGTTTTCCAGGGCTTTGTTCACGACACGCTCGAGGATCGAATTAAAGGAATTTCTGCGGAAGCACCCTGGTGGGTGGCGATAGAGGGCGCGTGCTGGACTCGGCCCGAGGGACCGGGAAGCGGCATCGACAATCGCGCCAACCATCCGGTGACCCATGTCTCCTGGCACGACGCCACCGCCTACTGCCGCTGGTCCGGGACGCGTCTCCCGACCGAGGCCGAGTGGGAGTTCGCGGCGCGCGGCGGGCTCGAGGGTGCGACCTATCCGTGGGGTGACGCGCTGCTCGCGAGCGGGCGCCACCGTTGCAACATCTGGCAGGGCGAGTTTCCGACTCACGATTCGGGCGGCGACGGATACATCGGGACGGCGCCCGTAAACGCGTACGAGCCGAACGGCTACGGCCTTTTCAATGTCGTCGGCAACGTGTGGGAGTGGTGCGAGGATTGGTTCTCACCCAACTATCACCGGGTCACCCGCAGCGCGGATCCCCGCTACGTGATCCCCACCGGACGACGGGCGATGCGCGGCGGATCGTTTCTCTGCCATCGCTCTTACTGCAACCGCTACCGCGTCGGGGCGCGAAGCTCCAACACGCCGGAGAGCACCACGAATCACTGTGGGTTCCGCGTCGTGGCCTGACGCGAACGGAGATGGATTCACGCAACGATGGGACCGGCAGAGTAACGCACCAGAAACTCGCGGTTGCTCGGTTCGATTCATTACGATAGGTTGCCCGGGTGTCCAGGGACGCGCGGGCGAGGGGAATCGGCAACCGCAATTCAAAGACGCCCCGGCGCGGCCGACAATGGTTACAGCTTGCGAGTTGGGTAGGGGTCCTCTTGCCCCGGCGAGACGGGCGGTTCGGCGTAGAGACGCTTCAAGTGATTGGTGAGCACGATGTCATTGGCCGATGGCCCGGCTCGTGGGCGCGAGCCTGAGCGAACCGGGCAACTCGCGACGGCCTGCTGGTAGCGGAGACGACATGTCCACTATCGAATTGGAGTCAGTCAGGAAGAATTGGGGCGGCGCCTCCGCGTTGGACGAGGTGTCGTTCATCGCGCCCGAGGGCGAGTTTCTGGTCCTGCTGGGGCCCTCGGGATGCGGCAAGTCGACGACCCTCAGATTGATTGCCGGACTGGAGTCGGTGACCGCCGGGCGAATTCTCATTGCCGGGGAAGACGTCACCACGCAGTCGCCTTCCGCGCGCCGCATCTCCATGGTATTCCAGTCCTATGCGCTCTTCCCGCACCTCAGCGTTGCCGAAAACATCGCCTTCGGCTTGAAGGTCAGAAAGGTACCGCCGGCCGAGCGGCGGTCCAGGCTCGAGCGGGTGACGGAGCTCGTCGGGCTGACGGGACTGATGGACCGTAAGCCCGCGCAGCTCTCCGGCGGTCAGCGGCAGCGCGTGGCCCTGGCCCGCGCAATCGTCGCTGAGAATCACATTTGCCTGATGGACGAGCCGTTATCGAATCTCGACGCCAAGCTGCGTCACGAGATGCGCGTCGAAATCCGGGAACTGCAAAAACGTCTCGGAATGACCGTCGTCTACGTCACCCACGACCAGACGGAAGCCATGAGCATGGCGGACAAGGTCATTCTCATGCGCGACGGTCACATCGAGCAAGAAGGCACGCCGGATGAGCTTTACTCAACCCCGGCGACCACTTTCACGGCGCAGTTTATCGGAAGTCCGGCCATGAACCTGTTGACGTTGCACGATGGTCCCGACGGCGGTGTCATCGAAGGAGTGGAGACGCACGGCTCATGGCAGGGTTGCGGCACCGGACAGGTGATCGGAGTTCGCCCGGAGGACATTCGTGTCGCGGAGGCGGGCATACCCGCCGAGCTGAGTTCGGCCGATTATCTAGGCGCGGATAGTATCGTCACCGCACGCGTCGGCAACCAGTCCATCGTGGTGCGCATGCCCGGGCGCTTGCGCGTACGCGATGGAGAACGTGTGAATCTCACATGGCCAAAAGAGGCTGTCCACGTCTTCGACGCGAAAACCGGCCGGCGAGTCGAAACACAAGACTCAATGCGACATGACGCCGAGCGTGACGTGGTTGGACACGAGAACAACGCATGATAACGAACTGAGGATCGAATGTCGGTTCTCGAGAGTGAGAAGGAGGATGAAGTCAATGATAAATACACTTAAACGATACGCAGCGCGCTCGCTCGGCGCACTGACTCTTGTGCTCGGCTGCGCAACGACGGCGCTCGCTGCCGTAGAGCTCACCATGTACTACCCCGTCGCCGTCGGCGGTCCGCTGACAAAAATTGTTGACGGTCTCATTGCGGATTTCGAGGCCGATCATCCCGACATCAAGGTCAATGCAATCTACGCCGGCAACTACAACGACGCCCGTATCAAGGCTCTCGCGGCATTGAAGAGCGGCCAGCCGGCACAGCTCTCTGTCATGTTCTCGATCGACATCTACGAACTGATCGAGCAGGACGCCATCGTCGCGTTCGACGACATTGTAGAAACGGAGGAAGAGAAGGCGTGGCTTAATGGCTTCTATCCGAGCTTGATGGAAAACGGAATGACCAAAGGAAAAACATGGGGGATCCCGTTTCAACGCTCGACCATCGTCATGTATTACAACAAGGACGCCTTTCGGGACGCGGGCGTTGATCCCGCCAAGCCACCGGCAAGCTGGGACGAGCTCGCATCCATCGGTCAGAAACTCGTCAAGAAGGACTCGGGCGGAAACGTCCAGCGCTGGGGTGTCATGATCCCGTCGACCGGGTATCCGTACTGGATGTTCGGCGCGCTGACCATGCAGAACGACCAGGTACTGATGAACCGCGACGGCAACGAGACGTACTACGATTCGCCGGCGGTCGTCGAGGCGTTGACGTACTGGCGCGATCTCGGTAACACGCACGGCGTGATGCCGACCGGCACCATCGAATGGGGAACGCTTCGCCAGAACTTCCTCGAGGGCAATACGGCGATC
>JBFICP010000089.1:0-11576 GCA_041581935.1 Gammaproteobacteria bacterium
ACGAGCGAGCCCGTCGACAGGGATGCATCCTCGTGGGTGCAGGTGTCGTCGGTGGCATAGAACACGCCGTCGACATTGGCGACGAGAATGCGCTGTCCGTCCACCTCGACACAGGTCATCTTGCCGGGCGGAAGGTCGTCGGCTTTGATCGCGTCAACAAGCTCGCGGGCCATGGCGTCGATGATAGCCAAGATCGGGCCGGCCACGCACGCCGCCGTCGACGTGATTTTCTTGTATTCTGCCGGCATGATGAATCCCGCGGACCGGTCCCGATGAATCGTCGACGCCTGGTTGCAGGGTGCGCGGCGACGGCCGGCTGCACGTGGATTGGCCTCGGCGTCCGGGCGGCTCGCGCGGCAACGCCCCCCGAGTCATCGGTCGATGATGAACCGGCGACGCAGTTTCTGCCACTGTTTCCGCTCGGTGTGGTGGCGTTCCCCGGTGAGCTCGTGCTGCTACACATCTTCGAGCCCCGCTACAAGCAGCTGATCAGTGAAAGCGCCGAGCAGGGGAGGAGTTTCGGTATCGTGACCATCGTTTCCGGGGGTGCATCGAGTGTCGGCACGGAGATGAAGCTCGATCGAATTCTGGGTACCGACGGCTCCGGGAACGTCGATGTCGCAACGCGTGGACTCAGAGTTTTCCGGCTGCGAAGTTTTCAACGAGAAGTCGAAGGCAAGCTGTATTCCGCAGGACGGGTGACATTTCAAAAGAACGACCCGACGGTCGACCCGGAAATTCAAGCTGCGCTGATTCAGTTGTACAATCGAATGCTCTATCGCGCAGGAGCTCGCAAGGCAATGGCAGCGCCTTTTCCGGAGAATTTGTCTTTTGTCATCGGCCACGATGTCGGGTTGTCGAGAACACAGGAGTTGCGCTTGCTCGCTATGCCGGACGAGCGCGACCGGCAGACGTATCTTTTTCAGCACCTGCTGCGAACACAATAACGGAGACAGCCGTGGATAATGCCGATATGGTGCTCGCGAGCGGAATCGCCGCCTTCGAGGCCAAAGAGTTTCGGCGCGCTCTGCAGTTGCTCCAGCCTTTGGCCGAGAACGGCGAGCCGGAAGCACAATATCGATTGGCGGTCCAGTATCAGGCCGGCCTCGGTGTCGTGCACAATCCGCTTCAGGCATATCATTGGATGCGCGAGGCGGCCGAGCAGAATCATGGCCTCGCCCTGCACGGACTCGGGATCATGTACCTCTACGGCGAGTGCGTGGACAAGGACGAACGTGAAGCGGCGGTATGGCTGCATCGTGCCGCCGACCAGGGCCTCGAAGGCTCCATGGCGGCGCTCGCCGGCATGTACGAGCAGGGCCTCGGTGTGGAAAAGAACCCTGAAAAAGCACGAGCGCTCTTCGCAGCCGCCGGCTTTACCGATGAATCCACGCCCGACTGACGACTTCTCGAAGGTCAAATCGCACGTGAGCAGCCCGACGGGCGAGGCGCTCGAAATAGAGCCTCGGAGCGAATCGTCAATCAGCCTCGGGCGTGAACGCTATGTCAGTCTCGCGACCTTTAAACGCAACGGCGTTGAAGTGCGCACGCCCGTCTGGGTCGCCGAGCTCGACGGACGTTACTATCTCTTCAGCGAAGGCAAAGCGGGCAAGGTCAAGCGCATTCGCAACAATCCACGCGCACGTCTGGCCGCCTGCGACTTCAGAGGCAGGGTACGCAGTGACTGGCTGGAGGCCAGGGCACGAATCGTGCCGGACGCCGAACTAATCGAGCGCGTCTATGCTTCGCTCAGAAACAAGTACGGACTACAGATGAAAATCGGCGATCTTTTCTCGAAGCTCAGTGGTCGTTACGAAAAACGGGTGATTATCGAGCTCCAGGTCGACCGCCCGCCTTCCTGATTTCAACCGCTTGCGCGTGCATGTTGCCGGCGCGAATCGATTGGGTGCGCACGGACCTCTATTCGGCGAGCCTCGAAAGCGCAGCTTGGATCATTTCCCTGCGTTCGCTCATGAGGCGAATGGCCTCCCTGGCCCGATCGCCACCGCTCTCACCGGATTTGAGCTGCTCGTAGGCTTGCACGATGTCGAGCTCTTCACAGAGGCTCAAGCTGTCTTTGAAGCGAACACCGGTGAGCTCCGTGAGCGCAATGGCGGTCTGCTTGTTCTCCAGATACAGCGAGTGCAGTTTCCTTGCCGGTTCCGATCCAATCCACAGTACGGCGGTGAAGCGATCGCCGCTTTCCGGCGCGTTGACCAGAAATTCTTGCCAGATGGCAATGCCCCGATCCATCTGTTCGACCACTTGGGCTAAAAGCTTTGCACATCGAGCGCGGTCTTGGTTTTGCTCTGCGCCCCAGCTCTCAATGGTTTCAACGGCTCGATCGAGCAGGCTCATGAATCCCCGCCCGGCTCAGCCGGTAATCCAGCGCTCGTAGTTGGAGGTGTTCTGATTTTGGCCATCCTCGTAGCCCTTCTCATAAGCCTCCGTAACGCGCTGCTCTTCGCGCTTCGGATTTCCCATGAAGCCGCCGATCCAGCCCTGTACGTATTCCCTGTCTACATTTTTGTTCTCCATCTCGACGATGGTACGACGGTACAGCTGATGGTCCACGCCATCCTCCCAATGGATTATGGAGCTTTCGTGGTGATTGGGGCAGTCTAGAGCCGGCTAACCGCCGGAGACAATACTACCAAGAGGATATACGCGTGATCGCAAGGCCGGTGCCTGCGTGTCACCCGCGAAGAAAGAGATGTCCGCCGTCGTGCGTATCGTTCCCAGTGGTCACACGTTTTCCGTGGAGTCCAATGAATCACTGCTCGAGGCGGCGCTGAGAAGCGGTCTCGCCCTGGAGTTCGGTTGCACCAACGGGAGCTGCGGCGAGTGCAGGGCGCGGGTCAAGAAAGGCAGTACCCGGCAATTCCGATTTCACGACTATGTCATCCGTGATGCGGAAAAGCGCGAAGGCACGGTGTTGCTGTGTTGCTGCACGGCCGATGACGATGTGACTATCGAGGCCGCGGAGGCGCGGGGACCCGCAGATATCCCGGTGCAAAGCGTAAGGGCGCGCCTGTACAAGCAGGATAGGGTCGCCGAGGGCACGACGGTGGTCCGGTTGCGCCTGATGCGCGGAAAGATGCTGCGTTTCCTCGCCGGTCAGCACGTCCGGTTGAAACTTGCCGGTCTGCCGGCGTGTGATATCTCTCTCGCGAGCTGTCCCTGTGACGGACTCAATCTGGAATTCCACTTCCGGTCGGGCGCCGGTGGCGAGCTGACGGCTCGCGCGCTGGCCGGATTTGCAAAATCCGACCGTTTCGAAATCGAAGGCCCGCGGGGGCGCTTCGTTCTCGACGAAACCTCCGCGCGGCCTCTTGTCTTCATCGCCTGCGACACGGCCATCGCGCCGGTAAAGAGCATTATCGAGCACGCCATGAATCTGGAGCTCCCTCAGCCGATTTATCTCCACTGGCATGCGATGAGCCCCTGCGGACACTATCTGCACAACTATTTCCGATCGCTCGCCGATGCCCTGGACGAGTTCACCTATGTCCCCGTCGAAGGCGACGTGCGCGCGGAGACACTGATGGAGTTACCCGCGCCCGAGGCAATCGACGTCTACCTCGCGGGGAGTGACGCGTTCGTTAACTCGGCCGGGGAGCTGTTGCTGGCGCGGGGATTACCGCAGGAGCGCCTGTTCATTGATGCGCTGAACCGGCGTCCTTCCGATCCACAGACAGGAGATTGAACACGCTGGCACCGATCTTTTCAGCGATTTCCGGGGCTTCCACCGCAACTACCTGGTCCAGCACCCAGCGGTTGGTTTGATCGTCTCCCAATACACCGAGCACCTTGGCTCCCAGGTAACGCAGGAAGTCAAACCCGGGTTCGCCGTTGGAGAATGTCAGTTTTGCGTAGTCATCGAGACGCTCGTTCAGTAACGCGATAAAGGGATCACGATAGTTACGCGGACCGTCGAGCTCGCTCAGATTGTCCTGCATGTGATCGGCAAAGCGCTGCCCGAGCGCATTGATGAAAAGCGCACGATCATCGTCGCTGAGAAACTCGTAGGCAAGACGATCCGCCACTTGAATTTCGAACGCCACGAGCTCGCTGATAACGCCGACTCGCTCTATGTCCGAGTCAAAGCGAAAGCCTTCGCGATTGAGATTTTGTGCCTTGTCGAGCGCAATGCGCCATCCGATAAAGGCGAGGGCGCCGGCGCTGTCCTCCAGCGACTTCGGCGTCGGCCGATTTCGCTGGGAGCGATGCCATTTGTTTTTAATGCGGATAGCCACCGGTGTAAGTACCATGCGGTGCGATGACTATGTGATTATAACCAATGCCGACCCGAAGGCTGCAGGCGCGGGTTCGCTCACGAGTCCCCCATCGCCGATTCGCGAGCAACATCGCGCCGGCAGATGCTGGGAAAGACACTGAAAGCACACATGCAATTGCGAGAAGTCAAGCCGCTCACGTTTATCTACGAGGTCGAGGGCGCGCTCGAAGAGAGTGTTTGCGGAGAAATGGTGCGGCGATTCGAAGCCGCCTCCGACGAGCACTACGAGGGACACGTGGGACAGACCACGAGCAGAGATCGGTCTGTCAAACGCTCAACCGATCTGGTCGTCAGCGGAAAAGAAAACTGGAAGGATATCGACACGCAGCTATTCCAGTCCCTCGCGCGGGCGATGCTGGCAATTGGGGAAAGACACCCGTTCTTCGGCGGGGCGTTCAAGGATATGGGCTACGGGATCCAGCGCACGCTCCCCGGTGAGTACTACCACTGGCATATCGACGGCGGGAGCCATTCCTTCAGCCACCGTCAGCTGGTGGCCATCTGGTACCTAAACGACGTGCAGGGACCGGGCGGTGAGACGGAGTTTCGCTACCAGGATGTCGTGATTGCCCCGCGTACCGGAAAGCTCATACTGTTTCCACCGTTCTGGACCCACGAGCACCGGGGTGTGACACTGAAAACCGGCGTCAAATACCTCGCCACGACGTGGATCGTGTTCGCCTGAGGTCGCTATTCGATTCGCTTGTACGGGACAAACACTCCGCAGCCGAGCTTGCCGTCCGGACCGATGCCGTTGCGCAGCAGGCACATCGCGCCTCCCGGATCGAGGTTCGCCACCACCAGGCTACGGGTATGGAGCACCCGTTGCGGAGTATCGATCCGATGCGAGCGTCCGCAGATGAGTGTTGCACCCTCGACGCCGAGGGCGTGTAGATCCGCCATGATGCGCGGCACCAACCGAGACTCGTCCTCGTCTATTTCGCATACCACATGGCGTGCGAGCAGCGTGGCCGCCGGCATCAGTGGCACCACCTTGCCCGTCCCGGGCGTGAGCGGATAGGTGTCTATGAACATCTTCCGGCCGGACAACGCGCGCGCCTCTGCAATCCGTCGCTCGGGAATACGCAAGGTGAGCTTGGTGCGTTGTGAAAGATGGAGCTCTTCGCCGGGTGCACCCTCCGGGCGTGTCCAGCCGCTGCCGGTGGCCGCCGTGTGCACCTGGTGCAGACGTGCAGCGGCCTCCTCGGCGAACCACGGCAACACCGCGGTGATGGCGGTGAACAGCGCGTACGCGTGATCGACCGGCAGGCGCCCACCGGGCAGGCGAAAGGCGAGGTCGACGATCTCCTCGGTGGCGCCGTCAGCCATCGGACTCGTCGCGGGCTACGCCGGTAAACGCGGCCTCCAGCACGTCTTCCCAGTTGTCGGGTGTGTCGGGGTAGGGTGGCTTGATGTCCATGCGCAGGAAGCGTTGGCTCGCCGCACGCTTGCGCACCGCGCTCACGAGCTCGGCAAAGCTTTCGATGTCGTGATTCTCGAGCAAAATCTCGCTGAGATGTTGCATCATTCCGAGACGTGCGACGGTGCGGCGCGCTCCTTCAGATTTTCTCCGCGCCAAGCATCGGTACCCGCGATACGCTCGCGGTAACGCGCCCGCCACAGAAGACGCTGTCGATTCGTGGCGTTGCCGTCGCTGAACGCTTCGCGGCCGTGCAAAATGTTGTTGCACACAATCCCCTCTCCGGCCTCGAGGCGAATGCGAAACGCGAAGGATACAGGCGGTGTGAGAAACGCGTCGAGAAACGCGACCGATTCCCGGGTCAGCGCATCGTCCTTCCAGTGAATGGATCGCGTGCGCGCGGTGTAGCGCATGTGCAGGCTGCCGTCGACCGGGCTCACCGAGAATACCGGTCCGCTGACCGCCGGGCGGCCGGCGGCCGGCTCGAGCGTGTTCTCCGGCACCGTCATGGCGTCGGGCTGCATCAAGGCTTCGACGTACGCCGGATTCGCGTCGCGCATGGCGATATATACCATCTCCGGATCGAGCAGCCAGTTGGCACCGCCCTCGGCGGCGGCCGAGGCGCAGTGCATGACCACGCCGCGCACCTGTGTGTCGGCGGGGTTGTAGTAGCCATCGGTATGCCATCCCATGGGCCGGTCGGTGTAGGGGATGTAGCGCCGCCGGCCGCCTTCGGGCTCGCGGCGAATCGCGACGATGCCCTCATCCGGAGCCCACAGATGCCGGTCGAAGTGAACCAGACCGAGCGCCTCGCCGAAACTCGCGAGCGCCTGCGCGCTCGGACAGGCCTCCGGGGCTGCCCGGTAGAGAGCGAAGTTGGCGCGCCGGCAGGCGGCGACGATGGCGTCCCTTTCGGGCGCGGTCAGTCGGCTCAGACGCGCGATCGGGACCCGCTGAGTCTCCAGCCGCCGAGGATAATGGCGCAGCTTGTGCGCCCGCCAGCGGGCATAGGCGCGCCCGTCGTCCAGACTGAACGGGCTCTCAGGGGGGCACTGACGATGTGTCTTCGGCACGCTTCGGACATCCCTGCGGCTCGCGACTTTAGCGACTAAAATATCTTAAGATTTACAACATGTTATAGGCGATCTCGATATATGCCATTTGGCATATCCGGGTATCCGGGAGCGGCACCTCCAAGGGACGATATCGAGGCCGCGGCGCGCCCGCTACAATGCGCCGGTAGCCTGGGCACCGATGCGCCGGCGCAATTCCACTCATAGCACAAAACTACCCGCCGGCAGGGTCCGATAGCAAAGAGGGCCGACATGAAAAAGCACCCGACGCCGATGCTGGATCAGCTCGAACAGGGCCCCTGGCCGAGCTTCGTGTCCGGGATCAAGCGACTGCGCGACGAGCACGCCGACCAACGGGTCGCCGGCGTCGCCAACTCGCTGCTCGGCCAGCTCGAGCATTCCTACGAGACACGCAAGGGATACTGGAAGGGCGGTACCGTCAGCATCTACGGCTACGGCGGCGGTATCATCCCGCGTTTCTCCGAGGTCGGTTCCGAGTATCCGGAATCGAAGGAGTTCCACACACTGCGGGTGCAGCCCCCGGCCGGCAACTACTATACGACCGACGT
This sequence comes from Gammaproteobacteria bacterium, assembly GCA_041581935.1. Lineage (GTDB taxonomy): Bacteria > Pseudomonadota > Gammaproteobacteria > HK1 > HK1 > JAABYT01. The sequence continues at coordinate 7,360 of JBFICP010000089.1, forward strand.
GCTGCGCGAGCTCGCTGCGAGCTGGGAGAAGTGGGGCTCGGGGCTCGTGACCTTTCACGGCCAGACCGGGAACATCATGTTCATCGGCGCCACCACCGAGAACACCCAGCACTTTTTCGACGAGATCAACGATTACGGCTTCGATCTCGGCGGTGCCGGGCCCTGTGTGCGAACGGCGCAGTCCTGCGTGGGCTCAGCGCGCTGTGAGCAGTCATGCGCCAATGAGCACAAGATTCACCGCACTCTGGTGAACAACTTTACCGACGACATCCACCGTCCAGCCCTGCCCTACAAGTTCAAGTTCAAGATCTCAGGGTGCCCGAACGACTGCATGAACTCCATCGAGCGCGCCGACTTTGCCGTCATCGGCACCTGGCGCGACGACATGAAGGTGGACCAGGACGAGGTGAAGGCCTATGTCGCGCGCAAGGGCCGCAAATACGTGGTTGACAACGTGATAACGCGCTGTCCCACCAACGCCTTGTCGCTCGCCGACGACGACACACTGGAAGTGGACAACAGGAGCTGCGTGCGTTGCATGCACTGCCTGAACGTGATGCCCCGATGCTTGTCCCCCGGTGACGACAAGGGCGTGAGTGTTCTCATCGGCGGCAAACGCACGCTCAAGATCGGCGATCTGTTCGGCACCGTGGTCGTGCCTTTCATGAAGATGGATACGGAAGAGGACTACGAGCGGCTGGTGGAGATAGCCGAGGAAACCATCGATTTTTTCGCGGAGAATGCGCTCGAGCACGAGCGTGTCGGGGAGATGATCGAGCGCATCGGGCTCGTCAATTTCCTCGAAGGCATCGGGCTCGAGGTCGACCCCAACATGATTGCTCACCCGCGCGAGAGCTCCTACGTGCGCACCGACGGCTGGGACGAGGAGGTCGAGAAATGGTTTGCGAGAAACGCCAAGGGCTCGGACGCCGCGGACTAGCTGAATGAGTAATCGTTGCCTGTAGGCGCGATCTCGTTCCTGCAGGCAGCACCACAAAGGACTCGATGATGGCGACAGAACGCAGAATGCCAATCGAAAGCGGATGCCCGGACGGGTTCCAGTACATGCATCCGACCATGTTGCGCAACTTCGGACAGTGGAAATACCACACCCATCCGCGGGTTGGCGTGCTCTGCCATGTGGCCGAGAGCGGCGACGAAATTTGGACCGTGCGCGCAGGGACTCAACGAATTCTCGACGTCTTCACGCTGCGAAAGCTCTGCGACATCGGCGACAAGTACGCAGATGGCCACGTGCGCTTTACCATTCGCAGCAACATCGAGTTCATGGTGGACGACGAGGCCAAGGTCGACCCGCTGATCGATGCGCTGGAGGCCGAAGGCTTCGTCGTCGGCGGCACTCAAAACTCGGTGGCTTTCATCTCGCATACGCAGGGGTGGCTTCACTGCGACATACCCGGAACCGATGCTTCCGGTGTGGTCAAAGCGTTGATGGACGAGCTCATCGACGAGTTCAAACGCGCCGAGATGCCGAATCGCGTTCACATCACGACGTCGTGCTGTCAGATCAACTGCGGCGGACAGGGCGATATCGCGATCAACATCCAACATACCAAGCCGCCGAAGATTAACCATTCCCTGGTGGCAAACGTCTGTGAGCGCCCGGCCGTAGTGGCACGCTGCCCCGTTGCGGCCATCCGCCCGGCGATGGTGGACGGAAAGCCGACGCTCGAAGTCGATGAGAAAAAGTGCATTTGCTGTGGCGCCTGTTACCCGCCCTGTCCGCCCATGCAAATAAACGATCCCGAGCACTCGAAGCTCGCCATATGGGTCGGCGGTAATCACTCCAATGCGCGCAGCAAGCCTTCATTCCAGAAGCTCGTTGCCGCGGGCATACCGAACAATCCACCGCGTTGGCCCGAGGTGACGCGAATCGTAAAGAAGATTCTTGCGGCCTACAAAGAAGATGCCAAGGACTGGGAGCGCATCAATGACTGGATCGATCGCATCGGTTGGCCGCGCTTTTTCGAGCTGACGGAGCTACCGTTCACCAAGTTCCACATCGACAACTGGCGAGGCTCTCGCAAGAGCTTGAACGCTTCCAGCTACATTCGGTTTTGAAGATGAAACTCTCGGTTGTTCTCAACGAAGGACCTTATCAGCATCAGGCGGCCGACACTGCGTACAATTTCACGCGCGCGGCGCTTGCCAAAGGCCACGAGATTTTTCGCGTGTTTTTCTACCATGATGGCGTCAACAACGGGACGCGTCTGACGACTCCGCCCCAGGACGATCGCGACATCGTCAATCGCTGGAGTGAGCTCGCGCAGGCGCACAAACTGGACCTTGTCGTCTGCATCGCCGCGGCCCAGCGTCGCGGCATCGTCGACGAGGGCGAGCAGAAGCGCCACGGCAAGGACGCGAACAATATCGCTCCGGGATTTCGCATCTCCGGACTCGGACAGCTCATTGAGGCGGGTATCGAATCCGATCGCGTGGTGGTATTCGGAGACTGAGGAGCAAAAATGGAAGAATTACCCGAGGAGTACACAGGCGGCGTCATCAAAAAGTTCATGTATGTGAATAGACGCGCCCCCCACGGTACCATCTATGCCCAGGAGTCCCTGGAAGTGGTGCTGGTTGGCGCCGCTTTCGATCAGGACGTGAGCATCGTGTTTATCGACGACGGCGTTTATCAGATCCGAAAGGATCAAGACACCAGCGCTATCGGAACCAAGAATTTTTCGAAGACCTTTCGAGCGCTCGAGATGTACGACGTCGAGAAACTCTATGTGGAAAAAGAATCCATGCAGGCGCGCGGCCTGACCGAAAACGACCTGAACGTGCCGGTGGAGGTGAAGACTTCCGAGGAGATCGGAAGGCTTATGGAAGAGCAGGATGTCATACTGAGTTTTTGAGACGCGCGCATGGCCATATTGCACACAGTCAACAAATCGCCCTTCGAGAAGAGCTCTCTCGAGACCTGCCTGAGAATCGCGGTCGAAGGCAGCTCGGTGCTGCTTATCGAGGATGGTGTCTACGGTGCTATGGACGGCACGTCATTGAACGGCAAGCTCAGTGAGGCCAGTAACAGGTTACAATTCTACGTTCTCGGCCCCGATCTGGAGGCCAGGGGCTTGAGCGAGAAAAACGTCATGAATTGTATCGAGGTCGTCGGTTACGACGACTTCGTCGATTTGGTAGTAAAGCACGACGCCACCCATGCGTGCCTCTGACAGAGAATTCGACCCAGGAGCAAGAAATGTCCATACAGATTAACGGTAAGGTCCTCGAAACGGACGAGGAAGGCTATATACAGGTTCTCGCCGACTGGAGCCCCGAAGTCGCCGAGCACATGGCGAAAGAAGACGAGTGCGATCTCTCCGAGAACCACTGGGAGGTGATCAACTTCCTGCGTGACTATTACGACGAGTATCAGGTCGCCCCTGCAGTTCGCGTGCTCACCAAGGCCATCGGCAAGAAGCTCGGCAAAGACAAAGGCAACACGAAGTATCTGTATACGTTGTTTCCCTACGGACCGGCTAAGCAGGCGTGCCGCTACGCGGGCCTGCCGAAACCCACCGGCTGCGTCTGACACATCAGACGGTAGAAGTCGGCCGTGCGTGGCCCTGGATGTCGACGTTAACCGTCATTTATGCGCTGTTGCTGTATGCAGCCACCTTCATCCTGATCGCCGGACTCGTTCGTCGCATCAATCGTTACGCGCGCACTCCCGCGCCGCTCAAGATCCCCACCACCCCGGCACCGACCAGCGTGCCGGGGGTGGTGATGCGGATGCTCGGCGAGCTTGTTTTGTTCACGAGCCTGTTCAAGGCGAACAAGCCAACGTGGTTATTCGGCTGGCTGTTCCACTTCGGGCTTCTCGTCGTTCTGATCGGGCACTTGCGTTACGTCGTCGAGCCGGTGTGGGGTTGGGTCGCGGTGGCGCAACGGCTCGGCGTCTACGCAGGCTCGGTGATGGTGGCCGGACTCGCAGGGCTTTGGTTGCGACGGTTCGTGGTGGACCGCGTGCGCTACATATCCGCGCCTTCCGATCATCTGATGCTCGCACTGTTGGCGGCGATCGCCGTCTCGGGGCTGCTCATGCGCACCCTCTTTCACACCGATATCGTTGCGGTCAAGGCGTTCGTGCTCGGACTAGTGGCCTTCGACTGGCAACCGCTACCGGTCGACGGCTTGCTGATGACGCACCTTGCGCTGGTCGCTTTGCTCATGATCGTTTTCCCATTCAGCAA
>JBFICP010000090.1:0-11549 GCA_041581935.1 Gammaproteobacteria bacterium
CTCGGGATAGACGTCGAAAACCGCCGTGTAGGCGACGCCGGTGCCCGCCTCCCACTCCAGGGGATCGATGGTCGGGCTTCCGGCCGGCCGCAGACGCTCCTGGACGATGGCATCCTGAAAGCTCGACTGGACGATTTCGCCCACCACTTCCTCGCGCACCTGCTTGCCGTAGCGTTGCGCGATGACCTTCATCGGCGCCTTGCCCGGTCGGAAACCCGGTAGCCGTGCGCTCTGGGCGATGTTCGACAGCCGCTTGCTGACCTCGCCCTGGACCCGATCTTCCGGCACCTGCACCTTGACGCGGCGCTCCAGGCCCTGTGTGGTCTCAACCGTGACTTGCATACGTGTGCCTCGAGGAAAATTCGCACGCGCCGAGCGTATTAATGAGGGTTGGTGCGAAAGGAGGGACTCGAACCCTCAAGGGGGTTGCCCCACTGGCACCTAAAACCAGCGCGTCTACCAATTCCGCCACTTTCGCCTTGAGTATGGCCCGATTCCGCTCCGAACGGCATCTGCAACGAGTATACCGGGCGCCCGCCTGCGCTAAAAAGGGTCAGGCCGCTGCGACCTAACCCTTTGTTTTTACTGGTGGGCCGTGGAGGGCTCGAACCTCCGACCCGCTGATTAAGAGTCAGCTGCTCTGCCAACTGAGCTAACGGCCCTGTGCGTGCATTCTATCGTCGAGGACGAATCTGGGGTGGGCGATGGGACTCGAACCCACGACCGCCGGAACCACAATCCGGAGCTCTACCGGCTGAGCTACACCCACCATCGATTCGAAAACGATCGTCATGTATGTGGCGCGCCCGGCAGGACTCGAACCTGCGGCCAACGGCTTAGAAGGCCGTTGCTCTATCCAGCTGAGCTACGGGCGCATCCAGAATCTTGGTCGGGGTAGAGGGATTTGAACCCCCGACCCCCTGCTCCCAAAGCAGGTGCGCTACCAGACTGCGCCATACCCCGCCAGTCGCGCCATAGTCAAGGGGCGGGATGATACGCTCAGCGTTACAAAAGCGTCAATCGACGCACGTGCCCCGGCCGGGGAAAAACGATTATCATGCGCATCGCCCGAAACCATGGAGACAGCGAACGATGCGTTTGATCCGTCGACGAATAGTTCTCACCGCTCTGCTCGTGCCGCTCGCCGTGGCGTTTGCGGCGTCGGCAGCGGAACACTCACCGCGCGTGCGTCTGGAAACCAGCATGGGAAACATCGTGCTGGAGCTCGATGACGAGCGCGCGCCGGCAACGGTCGAAAACTTCCTCGCCTATGTCAACGACGGGTTTTACGACGGCACCATATTTCATCGCGTCATCGATGGATTCATGATCCAGGGAGGCGGCTATAACGCCGATTTTTTGCGCAAGGCAACGCGCGAGCCCATCAGGAACGAGGCGGACAACGGGCTAAAGAACGCGCGCGGGACCATTTCCATGGCGCGCACACGGGATCCGCACTCCGCGACCGCACAGTTCTTCATCAACGTCTCCGATAATACGGCCCTCGATTACACGGCGCCGAATGCGCGCGGCTGGGGATATGCAGTATTCGGCCACGTCGTCGAGGGTATGGATGTCGTCGACAAGATTCGTTCTCAACCGACAGGGGTACAGGGCAGGTTTCGGGACGTGCCAACAGAAACCATCACAATCACGCGCGCGGTCCAGGAGGCGCCCTGAGCATGGCGGATTCGGTCAAAGTTCAGCTTCGAACCAGTCTCGGTACCATCGTGGTCGCGCTCGACCCCGCCAGAGCTCCGAAGACAACCGAGAACTTTCTCGCATACGTGCGCGACGGCTACTATGACGGCACGCTGTTTCATCGCGTCATCGAAAACTTCATGATCCAGGCCGGCGGCTTCGAGTCCGGGATGCAGAAAAAGCGACCCGGTGCGAGCATCGAAAACGAAGCCGATAACGGGCTCAGCAACGTGCCGGGCACGATTGCCATGGCGCGCACATCCGATCCGCACTCGGCCAGTGCGCAGTTCTTCATCAATGCCGGCGACAATGCGTTTCTCGACTTTAAGGCGCGCAGTCAGGACGGATGGGGATACTGTGTCTTCGGCGCAGTCATCGAAGGGATGGAAGTCGTCGACGAGATTGTCAAAGTGGCGACCACGGCGCGCGCGGGACACAAGGACGTGCCCGTCGAAGAGGTTGTCATCGAAAGCGCACGCGAGCTCGACGACACGTAACCGGGAGCACGGCTGTGAGCACGCTGTTCGTTTCCGACGTGCATCTGAACAACACCCGTGCAAACATCGTTCGTGCATTCCTGGACTTTCTCGATCAGAAGGCCCGTCATGCCGATGCCTTGTTCATTCTCGGCGATCTTTTCGACGAGTGGCTCGGCGACGACGACGACAAGCCGCCACATCCGGAAGTTCGCGATGCGCTGGCGGCACTGACCGCGGCCGGATTGCCGATCTCGCTCGTGCATGGCAACCACGACTTCCTCCTCGGCAAGAAGTTCGCAAGAGCAACCGGCTGCACGCTGCTCGGCGATCACACGGTCATCGACATCTACGGCACGCCGGCGCTTATCATGCATGGCGATACGCTTTGCACCCGCGACGTCAAGTATCAAAGATTTCGCAAAGTCTCTCGCAATCCTATCTTGCAGAAAATTTTTCTCAGCCTGTCGCTCGCGAAGCGCGCCGAGAAGGCAGCCAGTATCAGCGCGAAATCGAAAAAGGACGTTGCCCTCAAGGCCGAGGACATTATGGACGTGACGGCCGAAGCCGTCGTCGCGGTGATGCGCAAGCACGGTGTGAGATACCTGATCCACGGCCATACGCACCGCCCCGCGGTGCACGACTTTTCTTTCGACGGAGAGCAGGCCACTCGAATCGTGCTTGGCGACTGGTACGAGCAGGACAGCGTATTGATTTGGAACGCCTCCGGCTATCGACTCGGCCGCGTCGACGATCTGTAAACGGCAGGGAGTGTTCCGAATCCGTGCTCCCGCACTGAAAGGGCGAGCCGACTGAATACTGCCCGTAGTCGTCCACCGCCCCGCCCCTCTCCTATCGAAAGAGGGGGCAACCCTTCGTTCGACGCTCCGAGAAGGGGTTACCCGCCGCGGCGGCGGTCGGGGGCGCGGCGACGCTCGATGTCACCGGGCTGCGCGTGCTCGCGACGATCGGGGACTCCCAGCAGGCGGCGTTCCATGGGCCACCACAGCAGGCGCCGCCTGTTCCAGCTGAACGCCATGAACCCGCAGTATGCGATGAACAGGGCCACGAACAGGAGGAACAGGGTGCTCTCGCCGACGCCGGCGCGCACCGCCACGATTCCCGCTCCCGCGGCGAGCGCCGCGATGGCGAGAATAATCCAAAGCGACGTGCTCGCTCCGAGCCCCGCCATCTGCAGCACATGATGCAGATGGCCGACGTCCGATGAGGTCGGCGAACGACCCTGAGAGAAACGCCACAGAATCAGCCATACGGTGTCGAAGAGCGGCACCAGAAACAGCCACAGGGCGAGCACCGGCGGCATGGCGCGGTGTTCGCCCTGCGACATGGCAATGAAGAACCAGGTGATCGCGAGCCCCAGAAACATGCTGCCGGCGTCACCCATGAACACCAGCGCCTGAGGCCGCCACGGGAGGCGTATGTTGAAGAACAGGAAGCCCGCTAACACCATCGCCAACAGCACGAGCAGCGTGCGTTCGGCACCGAGACCCGCGCCGTCGGCGACGTAGGCGAGACCGAGCAGCGCGATGAGGCTCAAACCGCCGGCAAGACCGTCCATCCCGTCGCTCATGTTGAGCGCATTGATGACCCCGACGGCGGCGAACACGGTGACGACAATCTCCCAGCCCGCGAGCCCAAAGACCGTGCCGTTGCTCCCAATCTGGCCCAGATCGTGGAGCATTACTCCGCCCCAGTAGGCCATGAGCACGGCGGCGACGATCTGCGCGCCGAAGCGGGTACGCGTCGACAGCTCGTGCAGGTCATCGAGAACGCCCACCACCACCAGTATCCCGGTCGCGGCAAAAAAGCTGCGATACTCCGCAAGCCCCGTATCGAGCGTCAGGGCGGCCAGGGCGAACCCGCAGAACATGGCCACACCGCCGGTAAGCGGCACCAAGCCCTGATGGACCTTTCGATCGTTGGGCTCGTCCACGAGTCCGATGCGTAGCGCCACCGGGCGCAAAAAGTACAGCAGCCCGCAGCAAACGATAAGCGCCAGCGCCAGGCTCGCCGCGGCCCTCACCGATCTGCTCCGGAATCGACCACGTCAGCCACCCGCGGCTACCGACTCGAGCGCGCGGCGCCAGGCGTCGGTAGCGAGACGCCGTTCGAAGCGCTCTTCGAGAAGCCGGCGCGCCGCGGCGCCGCGTCGTTGCCCGAGCAGCGGATCGGCCGAAAGCGCTTCGATGCGCTCGGCGAGCGCCTCCCCGGCGCCGACTTCGAACCACCAGCCACATTGCGCCTCGTCGACGAGCCGTGCGATTTCACCGTCACGGGCGCCGATGAACAGCACCGGTCTTCCGGCGGCCGCGATGGCGTAGAACTTGCTTGGCACCATCAGACCCTCGAGCTTCGGCTGCAGGGTAACCAGATGCGCATCGGCGGCCGTCAGGCTCTCACAGAGCTTCTCTCGGGGCTGATAGTGCTCGAACCTCACGTTGCCGAGCCGCCTGCGCACCGCTTGCTCCTCGATAGTTGCCCGCTGAACACCGCCACCGATAAAAAGAAACGTGATGTCGGTGCGCTCGCGCAGCCGTTCGGCCGCATCCAGCATGGTGCCGAATTCGTGCGCGTAGCCCATGTTCCCCGAATAGCTGACCACGAAGCGATCTTCCAGATTCCAGGCGGCGCGCAAGGCGTGCCCCTCTCGCGCTTTCGGCCGAACCTTGTTGCCGTCACCCCAGTTGTGAATGGTCAATACGCGCTCGGGGGCGATGCCGAGGGTGCAGACCTTCGCATACATGCGCGAGCCGATGGCGACATTACAGCGCGCGACGCGCAGCGATCGGTCACGCATGCGCCGCAGGACACGCGCAATCGGCCCGCGCACCAGCGGCACGCCAATGTATTGCGCGATCTCCGGAAACAGATCGTGCAGCCAGTTCACCAGGTACGCGCCGCGCCGGCGCGCGACAAGAGCTGCGACCACACAAATCAGCGGCGGATCGGTTTTCGCGACCACCACGTCGCCGCTTGCACAAAGGCGCGCGAGCCGCCAGGCAGCGCCGAAATAAAAGCTCAGATAGTCGAGTCCGCGACCCGCCAGTGATTGGCGACCGAACCGCGTGCTCCACACCCGATACACTTCGATGCCATTCATCCGCTCGTAGGACGGGAGCATCGGCCGCGGATCGTCGATGAGCTGGCGACCAGTAATCACCGCGATGTCCACTCCCGCGCAGCTCAGATCGTTCGCCAGATCCGTCAACATCTGGCTGGTAGCGGAATGATCGGGGTGGAAAAATCGATTGACGAAAAGGACCCGCATGGCCGATTCGATCGAGCCCCTAGCGACTCACTTCGAATCGTTCGCCACCGCCCGCGCCCAGATCGACCTGCAGGCGCTGCGGGCTCCACCCGTGAACTTTGTCGTGTGCCTCGACATATACCATATCGGTACCGGCGGGAATTTCGACGCCGAGGCTTCGTGTAAACGGCTGCTCGTTCTCGTGAGGATGATAAAGGGTGCGTGTGCCGAGGACCCGGCCGTCGGCGGCAACGATACGCCATGCGTCGGCGTAATGATCCCAACCTGTGTCGTCGTGGCGCAAGGTCACATCGACAGACCAGCTTCCACCGCCGGCATGGCGAAAGCTCGCATGCACAATTTCCACGTCGTTGGCGAGCACGGAGCACGGCGCCGCCGAAAGCGATCCCAGCACCAGCGCGGCCACAACGATCGGTGGAACCTTGACCATTCGCATCTTCGAATGAACTTTAGTCTAAAGACCGGCCGGTCGCCGCTTGGCATTCGCAGATCGTTTCGCAGCGGGGGGCAGTTGACGGGTTTCCATCTCCCAGCACGAGCCTGAAGCCGACACGACACTGTAGCTCGGCCCCCCGAAGGTACGGACTCTGCCGGCTGCGCCGGGGTTGAGGATCCAGGGCGACTCGGACCGATCCGAGCACATGAGGTGGGAGTGACCGTAAACGACCAGTCGCGCATCGGGATAATCGCGCCGCATGCGCGCGTGACATCGGCCGGGATATCCATAGCGGTGACCATGCACGACGACCAGCTCCCCACCCGGCAGCGCCAGGCGCGCCTCCCACGGCAGGGCTTCCAGGAACTCCCAGTCCGACATGGGCCACTTTTCGCGCACGTCGTTGTTTCCGCGGACCGCAATCAGTTCGCCGGCGAGAGGCCTCAGCGCGTCGAGCACATCGCGTGCACCCACGTCCCCGGCATGCACCACCACGTCGCAGTCGGCTGCTTCGCGTGCGACGCGCTCGTCGAGCTCACCGTGGGTATCCGATACGACGAGAATGCGCATGCTCGATGTCATCGGGGACAGGCTCCTAGTGCCTTTCGGTACTGGAGTATATTAGATGTGTCCCCCACCGACCCGCCATTGGCCCATGACGCTTCAAAAAGCGAGCACCGAGTTCCTGCACATCGAGCAGCTGGCGGCACTCTACGCGCGCGCCCAATACGGCGCCTTTGCGACCCTGGTGCTGATCGGCATCGTCATCGGGCTCGTGTGGGGCCGCGTCGATACAGCGGTGCTGATCGTCTGGGGGGTCGCGAGCGCTGCCCTCGAGGGCGCGCGGCTGGTCGCCGCGCACCGATTCCGCCGGCGTCGACGCACGCCCGAGGAGCAGTCGCGCTGGTTTTGGGCCGCGCTCGTCCCGGCGGCGGCCTCGGGCCTCGCGTGGGCGTTGCTTGCGGCCTATCTGGCCATCGCCGGCAAAGACTGGACGCTGATGATGGTCTTCGCGTTGCCGGTCGCGCTGATGGCCCTGGCCGCCGTCAGCTATGCGCTGCACCGCGCGGTGCACGCGGCGCACGTCGTGATCGCCGCCGCCCCGTCGGTGGTGATTCTGCTCGCCGAGGCCGACACCGACATCAAGCTCGCCGGCGTGGCGCTGGCGGGCCTTGCAGTGATGTCGCTCTACAGTGGACAGCTGACCGCTCAACGGGTCAGCGAGAACCTCGCGCTTCGCCATGCCAGCGCGGAGCTCGAGGCGCGCCTGCGGGTGATCCAGGACCACATCGGCACGGGCCCCGGGGTCGAGAGGCTGATCCGCTTTCAAACCAGCCATGACCCGCTCACCGGCCTCATCAATCGCCGCGAGTTCGAGAAGCGTCTGGGATCCGCTGTCGGCAGCGCGGCCGGTGGCCGCCGGCATGCCATCTGCTATCTCGATCTCGATCATCTCGACATGGTCAACGACACGTGCGGGCACCGGGCCGGTGACGCCGTGCTGCGCCAAGTGGCGGCGCGCTTGCAGACGCTGGTGCGCGGAACCGACGTGCTGGCGCGCATGGGGGGCGATCAGTTCGCGGCGCTGCTGACCGACTGCAGCCTCGAGAATGCCACCACGGTAGCTGAGAATCTCCGCGAGGCGGTGCGCAATTTGCGGTTCCCGTGGGAAGACCACGTTTTCGAGGTCAGCACGAGCGTCGGCCTCGCGTCGATCGATGCAACGACGCCGCATTTCTCGGACGCCTTGAGCGCGGCCCATGCTGCGTGCCTGGTGGCGCGCGGCGATGGCGGTGATCGCGTGCGAAGCTATCAACCATCCGATCTTGCCCACGGGCACCACCATCATCTGGTGCGCTGGATGCAGAAGGTCCGCGAAGCCGTCGAGAGCAGCCGATTCCAGCTGCTGGTCCAGGATATCGTGCCACTCGCCGACGGCGCGAGCGGTGAGCGCCATGGCGAGCTGCTGGTTCGAATGCTCGATGAGCACGGCGGCCTGGTCGCTCCGCACACGTTTCTCTCGGCCGCCGAGCGTTACAATCTCATGCCCTCAGTCGATCGCTGGGTTATCCAAAACGCCTTCAGCGCTCTCGGGAACGGCTCGGACGCGCTCTCTTCGCTCGATATTTGCGCGATCAACTTGTCCGGTCAGTCGCTCTCCGACCCGGAGTTTCTCGATTACGTCACTCCTCTGTTGAACTCCGCGGCCTTCCCCGTCAGGCGGCTTTGCTTCGAGATCACCGAGACTGCCGTCGTCGAGAACTTCGATGCGGCGCGAAGCTTTATCGGTGCGCTCAAGCGCCGGGGCTGCCGCTTCGCCCTGGACGATTTCGGCAGTGGTATGAGCTCGTACAGCTATCTCAAGCACCTGCCGGTCGATTACCTGAAGATCGATGGCAGCTTCGTGCGCGGCGTACTGGAGGATCCCGTCGACCGCGCCGTGGTGGAATCCATCAATCAAATCGCCCACGACCTCGCCATGAAAACCATTGCCGAGTACGTCGAGACCGACGAGATTCTGACGGCGTTGCGGAAAATGGGCGTCGATTACGCACAAGGCGCCGCGATCCGGGAACCACGCGCGGTTAACTGAGCTCCGGTATTCTACGAGACGTCCGTAGGAGTGAGCGGTGTTCCGCGTACGGGTTCTTACGCCGCATCAGAATTCAGGAGCGCGTCGAGCAAATCGTCGTGAGTTTGAGTGACCGGAAAATGTGGATACTGCGCCACTAGTTTCTCCGGAGGGCGAAACAGGATGCCGGCATCGGCCTCGGACAGCATGCTGAGGTCGTTGTAGGAATCGCCCGCCGCCATGACCTCGAAGTTCAATTTTTTGAATGCCTTAACCGCATGTCGCTTCTGATCGGGTTGGCGCAGCCGGAACCCAGTAATGCGCCCATGGGTATCGATTTCCAGATCGTTGCAGTAGAGGCTCGGCCATTTGAGCTTGCGCATCAAAGGATTCGCAAACTGGTAAAACGTGTCGGAAAGAATCGCCACCTGGACAGACGAGCGCAGTCGATCCAGAAAGTCGATTGCGCCCGGGAGTGGCTCCAGCGAGCCAATGACCTCGTGTATGTCGGTGATGGAAAGATCGTTCTCATGAAGAATCGCAATACGCCGATTCATCAATTTGCTGTAGTCCGAAATATCACGCGTGGTGAGGCGAAGCTCTTCGATACCGGTTCGTTCGGCAACGCCGATCCATATCTCCGGCACCAGCACTCCTTCGAGATCCAGGCACACAAGTTTCACACGCTCTCCTTTACCCGTAGATTTCGCGCAGTTCCCGCCGGAGTATCTTACCGACATTGCTTTTCGGCAGCTCGGTGACGAACTCCACGTGCTTGGGGCATTTGTACCCGGTGAGATTGGCGCGGCAATGAGTCTCCAGCGACTCCTTCGTGAGACCGGGGTTTCGCTTGACGACCAAGATTTTCACCACTTCGCCCGCTTGCTCGTCGGGCACGCCGATGGCACCCACTTCGAGCACATCGGGATGTGAGGAAACGACTTCCTCGATCTCGCTCGGGTACACGTTGAAGCCCGAAACGAGAATCATGTCCTTTTTCCGATCGACCAGATACACGAATCCGTTCTCGTCGAAGTGTGCGATGTCGCCGGTATGAAACCAGCCGTCAGGCTCCATGCAGGCCTGCGTCTCTTCGGGCCGCTGCCAATAGCCCCGCATGACCTGCGGCCCGCGAACGCAGAGCTCGCCCGTTTCGCCGATATCGAGCATCTCACCCGCATCGTTTTTGATACAGCATTCGGTCGATGAGACAGGAAGCCCGATGCTGCCGTTGAATGATTTCAGCTCGAATGGATTGATGCACACCGTCGGAGAAGTCTCCGTCAACCCGTAGGCTTCGAGCAGCGTCGTACCGGTCGCCTCCTGCCAACGCTCGGCCACCGATGCCTGCACTGCCATTCCACCGCCTATACTCATTTTCAGCGCCGAGAAATCCAAGGCGTGGAATCCGGGAGTATTCAGCAGCCCGTTGAACAGTGTATTCACGCCCGTGATGCCGCTGAAGCGAATATTTGCCAGCTCTCGCACGAATCCGGCCATATCCCGTGGGTTCGTTATCAGATAGTTCAGTCCGCCGATTTTCGCGAAGGAAAAGCAATTCGCGGTCAGTGCGAATATGTGATAGAGCGGCAAGGCCGTGATAACGGTCTCGGCGCCACGCTCGAGATACGGCCCTATCCAGGCCGTGGACTGCTCGATATTGGCCACCATGTTGCCGTGAGTCAGCATGGCGCCCTTCGCAACACCCGTCGTTCCACCGGTATATTGCAGGAAGGCGAGATCGTCGTGACCGAGCTCGACCGGCTGGGGGGAGGCCGAGGCACCCTGTGAAAGCACGTCGCTGAAACGAACCGTACCCGAAATGTGGTACGCAGGCACGAGCTGCTTCACGTACTTTACCACCAGGTCGACGATCAAACCCTTGGGGAATGCCAGAAGATCCCCCATACGAGTGGTGAGAACCGTCTTTACCGGCGTTTCCGCCAGACACTCCTCGAGCACGTGGGCGAAGTTTTCCAGAATCAGGATGGTGGTGGTGCCCGAATCGGCCAGCTGATGACGCAACTCTCTGGAGGTGTAGAGTGGATTGACGTTGACGACGGTGAGCCCGGCGCGCAGGGCGCCGAAAAGCGCCACGGGGTACTGAAGCAGGTTGGGCAACATGATCGCGAAACGGTCGCCCTTTTTGAGCTTCAGCCGTGACTGCAGATAGCTTGCGAAATCCCGGCTGAGCGCATCCACCTCATTGAAAGTCAAGGTCCGGCCCATGTTGGCGAAGGCCGGGCGATCGCCGAACTCGCCGACGCTTTCGTCGAACATCTCCACGATCGACGCATAGCGGCTGGCGTCGACAGTCGCCGGCACACCATCCGGGTAGCTTTTCAGCCAGAACTTATCCACGCTTCCGTCGAACCACACCGAGCGCCGCAACCGGCCCCCTCATTGCCCACAGATTGCATTTTAGCCGAGCCCCCCGTTCAGTCCATGGCAGTTGTTTTTGGCCCGCTGATAAGCTTTAGTTAAAATCAAACGAGCGAATCGGCGAACGGGGACCCCAGGCTGAGTATTCCTCCGTAAAATAACGCCGACGCCCCGGGAGGGAGTCATGACCGCACACGATGTGCGAGGCGGGCCGAGGTGCACGCGCATCGTCGGACTGCCCGCACTCCTTGCGCTATCGTGCCTACTCGTGATCGGCGATGTCTACGCTCTCGACTGGGAGTTCGAAGGCGTCTCGGTGCGCTTCGACACCACGCTCTCCCAGGGGATCACGGTTCGAACCGAGGAGCCCGATCCGGAGATCATCGGCATCGCCAACGGCGGCACCGCATTCTCGGTCAACCACGACGACGGAACGCTCAATTACGCCGACGGTAAGATCGCCCAGAACGTCTCACGCTTCACCAGCGAGCTGGACATCGACGGCGGCGCGCTCAGCGCGTTCTTTCGAGCCACCGGCTTCATCGATTGGGAGCAGCGCGACGGGACGCGCGAACGCACGCCCCTGACCGACCAGGCGCTGGACATCGTCGGCGAGGATCTCGAGCTCCTGGACGCGTACGTCACGGGAAACTTCAACGTGGGCGAAGCGCCCGCCCAGATTCGCGTCGGCCA
>JBFICP010000091.1:0-11506 GCA_041581935.1 Gammaproteobacteria bacterium
GACGCCCGGCGGAAACTTTCCGTGGTCGATGTGATACTGGAATTCGTCGCGGAAGTGCTTGAGAAAGCTCTGCACCGGCCAGGCCGCCGCATCACCGAGTGCGCATATGGTGCGCCCTTCGATGTTGTCGGCGACGTCCACCAGCAGGTCGAGGTCTTCAGGGCGCCCTTGACCATTCTCGATGCGCACCAGCATGCGGTAGAGCCAACCCGTGCCTTCGCGACAGGGCGTGCACTGGCCGCAGGACTCCGCGTAATAAAATCGTGCGATTCGCCGCAGCATGCTGACCATGGAGGTTGTCTCGTCCATCACCACCACCGCGCCGGACCCGAGCATCGAGCCGACCTTGACCAGCGAGTCGAAATCCATGTTGCAGGTCATCATGAGCTCGCCGGGCACTACCGGAACCGACGAGCCGCCCGGTATTACGGCTTTGAGCTTGCGCCCGCCGCGCACGCCGCCCGCCATCTCGAGGAGATCCGCAAACGGAATTCCGAGCGACACTTCGAAGTTGCCCGGACGGTTGACGTGACCCGAAACCGAGAAGCACTTGGTTCCGCCGTTGTTCGCGGGTCCCAGCCCTGCAAACCAGTCGGCACCTTTGCGCATGATTGTGGGCACCGACGCAAAGGTCTCCGTGTTGTTGACAGTCGTTGGCGCGCCGTAGAGACCGAAGTTTGCCGGGAACGGCGGTTTGAATCGCGGAAGGCCCTTTTTGCCCTCCAGAGACTCCAAAAGCGCCGTTTCCTCACCGCAGATGTAAGCGCCGGCGCCGAGGTGGCTGTAGAGGTCGAAATCGACACCGGAGCCGAGGATATTCTTGCCGAGCAAACCCTCGCGGTAAGCTTCCGAAAGCGCCGTTTCGAAGCGTTCGAAGGGCTCGTCCATGAACTCGCCTCTCAGGTAGTTGTAGGCGACGGTCGCCCCCATCGCGTAGCTTGCGATAGCCATGCCTTCCACGAGCGCATGCGGATTGAAGCGCAATATGTCACGGTCCTTGCAGGTCCCGGGCTCGCTCTCATCGGAATTGCATACCACGTACTTTTGACCGGAAAAGTCCTTCGGCATGAAGCTCCATTTGAGACCCGTAGGAAAGCCGGCGCCGCCACGCCCGCGCAGCCCCGACTTCTTGACGATGTCGATAATGTCGCCGCGAGGGGTCTTCTCCTGGAGAATTTTTCGCCACGCCTCGTAACCGCCGGTCTCGAGGTAATTCTCGAACGTCCAGGGCTCGTCGAACTCGAGCGTTGCGTAACAAACCTGGTTAATCATCCTTGCTCACTCCAGGGCATCCAGTATCTCGTCGACCCGTTCGAGGGTGAGATTCTCGTAATAGACGTGATCCACCATCATCATCGGGGCGCCTCGACAGGCCGCCAGACACTCTTCCTCGAGCTTTAAATGTATTCTCCCGTCGGTGGTGGACTCCCCGAGTACGATGCCGAGCTTTTTTTCAATGTGAGCAACGATGTCGTCCGCCCCGCAGAGCATGCATGAGATATTGGTGCACACCGAGACACTGTGTCGTCCCACGGGCTTGGTTTCGAGCATCGAGTAGAAACTCGCCGCCTCGTAGACATAGATGCTCGGCAGATCGAGGTATGCCGCAACGGCATCCATGAGATCGGGGGTCAGGTAGCCGTTGTTCTGGTGCTGAGCTTCGCGAAGCGCTGCCAGCACCGCGGACCGCCGGCGTTGCGGCGGGTACTTTGTGCGCCAGTGATCGATCTCCCGGCGCGTATGCTCGCTCAGGATCTCCATGGCGACTTCCCGCGACATGGGTTCGCGTATATCGAGAGATTCGATAGGGGCGTCGTAGGGCATCAGCGATCGATCTCACCGAAAACGATGTCCTGGGTACCGATGATGGCCACCACGTCGGCCAGCATGTGTCCGCGCACCATCTCGTCGAACGATGCAAGATGAACGAAGCCGGGAGCACGAATTTTTACCCGATAAGGCTTGTTGGCCCCATCGGAAATCAGGTAGATGCCAAACTCGCCCTTTGGTGCCTCCACCGCGGCGTAGGTCTCACCCTCGGGAATACAGAAGCCCTCGGTGAACAGCTTGAAGTGATGAATGAGCGATTCCATGTCTTCCTTCATCTCTTCACGCGTTGGCGGCACCAATTTGTGATCATCGATCACCACCGGGCCCGGGTTGGCCCGCAACCAGTCGATGCATTGACGGACGATGCTGTTGGACTGGCGCATTTCCTCGATACGCACCAGATAGCGATCGTAACAGTCTCCGTTGACCCCGACCGGAATGTCGAAGTCCATCTTGTCGTAGACTTCGTAGGGCTGCTTTTTTCGCAGATCCCACTCAATCCCGGATCCGCGCAGCATGGGCCCGGAAAAACCCAGCTGCAAGGCGCGGTCCGGAGAGACCACTCCAATGCCGACCGTACGCTGCTTCCAGATGCGATTCTCGGTCAGCAGCGTCTCGTATTCGTCGACGCGATTGGGAAAACGCTCCGTGAATGATTCGATAAAGTCGAGCAACGAGCCTTGCCGATCAGAATTGAGCCGCTCGATTTCCTTGTCGCTGCGCCAATTCGAGGCTTGGTACTGCGGCATTTGATCGGGCAGGTCGCGGTAAACGCCGCCAGGGCGATAATACGTCGCATGCATGCGCGTGCCCGACACCGCTTCGTAGCAGTCCATTAGATCCTCGCGCTCACGAAAGCAGTACAGAAACACCGTCATGGCACCGATATCGAGTCCGTGAGCTCCGAGCCACATGAGATGATTCAGAATTCGCGTGATCTCGTCGAACATCACGCGAATGTACTGAGCCCGTATTGGGGGCTCGACTCCAAGCAACCGCTCCATGGCGAGCACATAGGCGTGCTCGTTGCACATCATCGACACGTAGTCGAGCCGGTCCATGTAGCCGATGCTCTGGTTGTACGGCTTGCTCTCGGCGAGCTTCTCGGTGGCCCGGTGCAGCAGGCCGATGTGCGGATCCGCGCGCTCGATGACCTCGCCGTCCATCTCCAGGACAAGGCGCAGCACGCCATGCGCCGCCGGGTGTTGCGGTCCGAAATTCAGAGTGAAGTTCTGTATTTCAGGCATCGCTCGATTCGTCTCCCGCGTAGCGTTGGTCGTGTCGAATGACGCGCGGAACCAAAGTCCGCGGCTCGATTGAAACGGGCTCGTAGATGACGCGCCGTTTCTCGGGGTCGTAGCGGACCTCCACCTCGCCGATGAGAGGAAAATCCTTGCGAAACGGGAATCCGATAAAACCGTAATCGGTAAGAATTCGACGCAGGTCGGGGTGTCCATCGAAAAGAATGCCGAAAAGATCGAAGGCCTCGCGCTCGAACCAGTTGGCCGAACTCCAAATGTCGACGACGGAATCCACCTGGGGCGGATCGCCCTGCGCCTCGGTCTTGAGTCGCAGGCGTTGGTTGCGCGAATGAGAAAGCAGATGGTAGACGACCACGTAGCGTGCGAGATCTATTTCTTCCTGACGATCTTCGCGCCGCTCGACACCTCGCGAGTATCCCTCGCTGGTAACCGTTTCGCTGGTCTCCCAGTCCGCCTGACCGTAATCGAGATAATCCACGCCGCAGAGATCGACGAGTTGACGAAAGTCGAATTCTCCCTCATCGCGAAGAGCGAGGCAGACGTTTCGAAGGCTTGCGGCGTCGATTGTGGCCGTGACCTGACCGCAATGGATCTCACAACCTATTACAGATGCGCCAAAACGCTTCTCTATACGGGCGGCGAGCGCCTCTGCAGACTCCGACATGTGATTGAGCGTCCCAGCGCGCGATTGCCTAGCGCGCGATTGTATTCGTGCGTCTTATCTTGTTCTGCAATTGAATGACGCCATAAAGGAGAGCCTCGGCGGTAGGCGGACATCCTGGCACATAGATATCGACCGGAACGATGCGATCGCAACCACGTGTGACCGAATAGGAGTAGTGGTAGTAACCACCGCCATTGGCGCACGAGCCCATGGATATGACCCAGCGCGGCTCGGGCATCTGATCGTAGACCTTGCGCAGCGCCGGAGCCATCTTGTTAACCAGTGTGCCGGCCACGATCATCACGTCGGACTGTCGCGGACTCGGGCGAAATATGATTCCGAAACGATCGAGATCATATCGCGCGGCACCAGCCTGCATCATCTCCACGGCACAGCACGCAAGACCGAAGGTCATCGGCCACATGGATCCCGTGCGCGCCCAATTGATGAGCTTGTCCGCCGTTGTGGTGACGACGCCCTCTTCAAAGACGCCCTCTATTCCCATTCGAGCGCTCCCTTCCTCCACTCATATATGAATCCGACCACGAGAACTGCCAGAAAAATCATCATCGCCAGAAAGCCGAACATCCCGATCTCATCGAGCACCACCGCCCATGGGAATAGAAAGGCAATCTCGAGATCAAAGATGATGAACAGGATGGCAACGAGGTAATAGCGCACGTCGAACTTCATGCGCGAATCCTCGAACGCTTCGAATCCACACTCGTAAGGGGACTGCTTTTCGCTGTCCGGGTGTCGCGGACCGAGTATCGAGCCGACAAAAATCATCAGCGTCCCGAGGCCCAGGCCGATAACGATGAACATGAGAACGGGTATGTAGTTATCGAGCATCTGCACGTGTCGACCGCATGCTACGCAGCGCTTCAACCCCCGGAAAATAGTACGGGAAAGGCAATCCAGGACTTTATGGCAGCGCGCCGCAACCTGTCAATGAGACCCCTCGACGCCCTCGAACCCGCCAAATGCGCGGATCAAAGAGCATTAGAACGAACTGCACGGTTTTATAAGTCCAAGCACCCATCCCCTCGAGGCGACTTGTCTCTGCCGGAGGAAGGGACACGGTGGGGCGGTCGAATGGGAGCGTAAAGGCGAAGGCTTGGCGGACAGCGCGCATCTCCCACCACGGCCGTCGACAGGGAGCGCTCGGTGAAGCCATCTCAACGCTCCGCGGGCCGCCAACCGATCTGATCTTGGTGCCGATGGCCGGATTCGAACCGGCACACCCGAAGGCACTGCCCCCTCAAGACAGCGTGTCTACCAATTCCACCACATCGGCGAATATTCAAACGCCGGCGCTCGCCACGCGCGCCGGCGGCAATCATTGTGTCTTCGGCTCGTCTCCGCTCTCCGGCACATCCGGAACGTCTGAGTCCGGGGATGTCGTCTCCGCGCCGTCGCCGGGCAAATCGGGCACATCGGTAACGAATGTGCCAGGCTCGGGGACCGGCTCGTTCGATACCGGAATTTCAGTCCCGGCACCGAAGCGCTCGGTCACGCTCTCACGATCCACCGACTGGCCCGAAATATAGGCAAGCGCGATGCTGTTGAAGAAGAATACCGCAGCCATGACCGCGGTGGCTCTGCTCAGGAAAGAAGCCGATCCACGGCTACCGAAGATGGTGCCCGAGCCACCGCTACCGAAAGCGGCACCGGCGTCGGCGCCCTTCCCCTGCTGGAGCAGCACCAGGGCGATAAGCCCGACGGCGACCAGAATCTGCACTATGGTCAGGATTTGTTGCATGTGTTTTGCTCTGCCATCCGGCAGATCTCTATGAATTCGTCGGCCACCAGCGATGCCCCGCCGATGAGTCCACCGTCGATGTCCGGCATTGCAAACAGCTCGCCGGCATTGCTGGATTTTACGCTGCCACCATACAGTATGCGCAAATTACCGGCCACCTGAGGGTCACCGTCCGCCAACCGCTGGCGGACAAACGCGTGCACCGCATTCGCCTCCTGCGGCGTCGCGGTGTGCCCCGTGCCGATGGCCCAGACAGGCTCGTACGCGAGCACGCTTTGCGCCAGAGCGGCAACTCCGCAGCACGCCGTGACCGCGTCCAGCTGCCGGGCCACTACCTGCTCGGTGGCGCCGCGCTCACGCTCCTCGAGTGTCTCGCCGAGACAGACCACTGGCATCAAACCCGCCTCCATCGCCCGCGCCGTCTTATCGGCAACCACCTCATCGGATTCGGCATAGTACTGGCGTCGCTCCGAGTGCCCGACCAGCACCATTCGGCAACCGACCTCCCGGAGCATCTCCGCGGCCACTTCTCCGGTAAAGGCGCCAGCGCGCTCGCGGGCCACATTCTGCGCGCCCAGCATCACCTCCGAGGCGCCCAGCAGTCCCGCCACCAGGTCCAGATAGACGAACGGCGGACACAGGGCCACATCGATGTCGCCGCTCTCGACGCCCGCGGACACCGCGTTGACCAGCGCGCGGGCGCTGTCCCGCGTGCCGTTCATCTTCCAGTTACCAGCAACCAGAGGGCGGCGCATGCTTGTCGACGTCGGCGGCGATCCGAGAAAAGGCGCGGAAGTGTACCGACAGATCCCTGGGAAATCAATGCGTTCCGACGCGTCGGCGGGCGAACAGCGTCCCCTACGGGGCGCTTCGAGCGGCTGCGGGCCCGCGCATCCTAGGCGACCGCCGCAGCGAGCGCCGCTTCCACCGATGCGGCGAGCTCCGAGGCGAGCGATTCGACCTGACGCCGGTCGCGCCCCTCGACCATGACCCGTACCAGCGGCTCGGTCCCGGATGTCCGAAGCAGCACCCGCCCGGTGTCGCCGAGCTGCGTTTCCGCGGCACGCACGGCGTCGCGCACCGCCGGCACCGAAAGCACGTCGCTGTCGGTGGTGGAGCGCACGTTGACCAGCACCTGAGGATACTTGCTCATGCCGCCCTTCAGCTCGTTCAGCGATCGACCGGACTGACTTGCAGCGACGAGCACCTGCAGGGCCGTGACGATGCCGTCGCCGCTGGTCACCCGATCGAGACAGATGATGTGTCCGGAGGTTTCACCGCCGAGCAATGACCCCTCGCGCTTCATCATCTCGAGAACGTACCTGTCGCCGACCCTCGCCCGCTGAAGCTGCACGCCGATCGGGCGCAGCGCCTCCTCGAGTCCCATGTTCGTCATCGCCGTGCCGATGACATCTCCCTTGAGCTCGTCGACGTCGTGCCGCGCGGTAGCGATGATATAGAGCAGCTCATCACCGTCCACGAGCTCACCGAGATGGTCGACCATGAGCAAGCGATCGCCGTCACCGTCGAGTGCTACCCCGAGATCGGCGCCGTGCTCGAGCACCGCGGATTGCAGCGCCTGGGGCGCGACCGCGCCGAAGCCGTCGTTGATGTTGAGTCCGTTCGGCGCGCAACCGATGGTAACCACCTCGGCGCCAAGCTCTTCGAATACGTTTGGCGCCACGTGATAGGTCGCACCGTGGGCACAGTCGACAACCATCTTGACGCCGTTCAAGGCCACTCCGTAAGGGATCGTGCTCTTGCAGAACTCGATGTACCGGCCCGCCGCGTCGCTGACCCGCTCGGCACGCCCGAGATCGTGTGAGCCCACCGTCTGCATGGGCAGGTCCATGGCGTCCTCGATTTCCAGTTCGACTTCGTCGTCGAGCTTGGATCCGTCGCCGGAGAAAAACTTGATGCCGTTATCGCCGTAAGGGTTGTGTGATGCGCTGATGACGATTCCGGCGCTCGCGTGCAGGGTACGCGTGAGATAGGCGATCGCCGGAGTCGGCATCGGGCCGAGCAACCGCACATCCACGCCGGCGGCGGTGAGTCCCGCCTCGAGCACCGACTCGAACATGTAGCCCGAGATGCGCGTATCCTTGCCGATGAGCACCTTGCCGCGCTTGCCTTCGGCCAGCACGCGCCCCGCCGCCCATCCGAGCTTCAGCACGAAGTCCGCGGTAATGGGGTGTATGCCCACTTCGCCACGAATTCCGTCGGTTCCGAAATATCGCTTCGTCCTGCTCATGCCATCACCGATTACCATTGTTTCCGGCCGAATTGACCCATGCGGCGACATTCAATGCATCGGCCGTTTCGGCGACGTCGTGCACTCGCACGATGGCAGCGCCTTTTTGCACGGCGAGCAATGCGAGCGCCGCGCTGGCGACCGCGCGCCTTTCCATTGGCCGATCCAGCATTGCCGCAATCATGGATTTGCGCGAAAGGCCGACGAGCACCGGATAGCCGGTTTCCACCAGCACGCCCAGATTTGCCAGCAACGTCAAATTGTGCGCGAGCGTCTTTCCGAAGCCGAAGCCCGGATCGATGATGATCTTGTCCGAATCGATGCCTGCGGACATGCATGCATCGGCGCGGCGCAGCAGAAACTCGCGAACCTCGCTAACGACATCGTCATAACGCGGGTCTTTCTGCATGGTGCGCGGGGATCCCCGCATATGCATCAAACACACCGGCACATCCAGATCCCGGGCGGTCTCAATTGCGCCTTCGGCTCGCAGTGCCATGACGTCGTTAATCATCGAGGCACCGGCCCGCACCGCGGCCTCCATGACACGTGGCTTGCTGGTGTCTATGGAAATCGCGATGGGGAGCTCCCCGCTGATCGCCTCGATCGCCGGAACGACCCGCGCAATCTCCTCTTCGGCACCGACGGGCTCGGCTCCGGGACGCGTCGACTCACCCCCTACATCGATGAGTGTCGCGCCTTCGTCGTGCATTTGCCGAACGGCAGCGAGTGCCGAGCACATATCCATGAATCGGCCACCGTCCGAAAACGAGTCCGGCGTTACGTTGAGAATGCCCATGAGGCAAGCTGGCACGGCCGTGCCCGGGCTCACCGATGAGCGTGAGGGCTTCGATGCACGCGCCGCGCCCCCGCTCGGGCTTTGTGAATCTGCGTAGGCACTCATTGCGAGATGCCCGAGCTCAATCGAGGAACGTCAGGCGAATTTCAATGCGAACTCGCGGGTCCGCCAATCTTGCCCGAGGCGGACTTTTCGTCCTCCTTCTCGGCTTTATCGGCCGGCGGCTCGGCGTCGCCATCACTCCAGTCTGCGGGCGGGCGCGGCTCCTTTCCGGCCATGATGTCCTTGATCTGCTCGGAATCGATAGTCTCGTATTTCATCAGCGCTTCAGCCATCAGCTTCAGCTTGTCCTGATTGTCGTTGAGGATTTTCTCCGCGCGCTTGTAGTTGCGATCGATTACGGATCGAACTTCCTCGTCGATAATATGGGCCGTCTCGTCGGAGACCTGCTTGTGCTGGGTCACCGAGTGGCCGAGAAACACCTCACCCTCTTCCTCGCTGTAGGTCAGAGGCCCGAGCTTTTCCGACAGGCCCCACTTGGTCACCATGTTCCGTGCGATCTCGGTGGCGCGCTGGATGTCATTGCTGGCTCCGGTCGTGACGCTGTCATTACCGAAAGTCAGACTCTCCGCGATGCGTCCGCCGAAGAGGCTCGAAATCTGACTTTCGAGCCGCTCTTTACTGTAGCTGTAACGATCCTCTTCGGGAAGGAACATCGTCACGCCGAGTGCGCGTCCACGGGGAATGATGGTTACCTTGTAAACGGGATCATGGGAAGGTACCAGCAATCCGACGATCGCGTGGCCGGCTTCATGAAAGGCCGTGAGCTTTTTCTCGGCATCGCTCATCACCATGGACTTGCGCTCGGCGCCCATCATGATCTTGTCCTTGGCCTTTTCGAACTTATCCATATCGACCGAGCGCTGGTTGGCGCGGGCCGCAAACAGCGCCGCCTCGTTGACGAGATTGGCAAGGTCGGCGCCTGAAAATCCAGGCGTGCCGCGCGCGATGATGCTCGGATTCACGTCCTTGTCGAGCGGCACCCTGCGCATATGAACCTTGAGGATTTGCTCGCGACCGCGGATATCGGGCAATGGCACGACCACCTGTCGATCGAAGCGGCCGGGGCGTAGCAGCGCCGGATCGAGCACGTCGGGCCTGTTGGTTGCGGCAATGACGATAACGCCCTCATTGCCTTCGAAACCGTCCATTTCCACCAGCAACTGGTTCAGCGTCTGCTCGCGCTCATCGTGGCCACCGCCGAGCCCGGCACCGCGATGGCGGCCGACCGCGTCGATCTCGTCGATGAATATGATGCAGGGCGCGTGCTTCTTGGCCTGCTCAAACATGTCACGCACGCGCGACGCACCGACACCGACGAACATCTCGACGAAATCCGAGCCCGAAATCGTAAAGAACGGCACCTTCGCCTCACCCGCGATGGCACGTGCAAGCAGCGTCTTACCGGTGCCGGGAGCGCCGACCATGAGCACGCCGCGCGGGATCTTTCCCCCGAGCTTCTGAAACTTCGCAGGGTCCTTCAAAAAGTCGACGAGCTCCGATACTTCTTCCTTGGCTTCATCGACCCCTGCCACGTCGGCGAAGGTCACTTTCACTTGGTCTTCACCCAGCAGCCGCGCCCGGCTCTTACCGAACGACAGCGCGCCGCGCCCGCCACCGCCACCCTGCATCTGGCGCATGAAAAATATCCATACACCGATCAGGAGCAGCATCGGGAACCACGAGATAAAGATCTGCATGAGCAGCCCCTGCTGCTCCGGTGGCTGCGCATCGATGATGACGCCGTTCTCGAGGAGATCACCCACCAGGGCGCGGTTATCGGTCTCCGGTGTGTAGGTGCTGAAGCGATCGTTGTTCTGCATGAACCCCTGGATGTGACGATCCTCGATGACCACCTTTTTCACGCGCCCGGCTTTCACGTCCGCGATGAACTGCGAGTAGTCGATCTGGTGGCTCGACGCGCGCCGCTGCCCGAAGTTGTTGAACACCGACATCAGGACAAGGGCGATGACAACCCAGAGAATTAGATTCTTAGCCATATGGAATTAATTACGTATGTGGGTGTGGTTGCGATGGGGCGTCACCGCCGGTCCTGCCGCCACAGCCCTCCTCGAACGACTCCTATGAAATGACCATTTCGGAACGGGTGGGCGGTCCACGGGCGCTCCGCGAGCACAATTACTAGAATTGTCCGTTTTCCCTGCCTAAAAGTCTATGCACGAAGTGTGCCCCAGTCCTCAACAGTAATGTTACTCAACTACGAGGCCAAGCGGTGCCCGAGCAGATAATGCTCGCTCGAGCGCCCCTTCGAGGCCTTCGGCTTGCGCACCCGAGTTTGCACGAAAGTGCGCCTCATCGCTTCCAAAAACACCGGATAGTCCGCGCCCTGAAAGACCTTCACCAGCAGCATTCCGTCGCTGGCGAGATGGCTCGAGGCGAACTCCAGCGCGAGCTCTGCGAGCCCCATGGCACGCGCCTGATCGCTCGCCCGTATACCAGTGATATTGGGGGCCATGTCGGACAAAACAAGGTCGACGGCGCGCCCGGCGAGCAGCGTTTTCAGGCGCGCCAGAGCCTGGTCCTCGCCAAAGTCACCCTGAATGAACTCGACGCCGGGCAATGGCTCCATTGCCAGAACGTCCATGGCCACGACGCGCCCGCCCGGGCGCGTGCGCTCGACCGCCAGCTGTGACCACCCTCCGGGCGCGGCACCGAGATCCACCACGATCCGCCCCGGCGCGAACAACCGGTCGCGATCATCGATCTCGGCGAGCTTGTAAGCGGCCCGTGAGCGATATCCCTCGAGCGCGGCGCGCCTGACATATGCGTCGTCGCGATGCTCGCGCAGCCAGCGCCGGGTTTTCGATGCGCGCGTCACCGGAAATCGCCTGCGACTGCTATCATCGCCATCGAAGGC
>JBFICP010000092.1:0-11490 GCA_041581935.1 Gammaproteobacteria bacterium
ACCCGCGTCTCCCACAGCGGCTGGCCGTTACTCAAAGCGACTGCCACCATCTGTCCACCGTCGAATCCCGCCACGGCGGCACCCTCGACGAGCGCCGGCGAGCTCGTGCCACGCAACGTGAGCACCGGCGCGGTACGGTCGTAGACCCAGAGCCGCGTGCCGTCATCGGAGCTCAGGCCGAAGAGTTTCCCGTCCGTCGTTCGTACCACGACAATTCCGCCCTTCGCCTGTGGCGCGGACAAGACTTCACTGGAGACTCTCGCGCGCCAGTTGATCGCGCCGTCATTCTCGCCGAGCGCCAGGACGTCGCCGTCACTGGTCCCGACCAGAACCAACCCATCACCGATACCGGGGCCGCCGGAAAGCGGGAGATCGGTATCGGTTTCCCAAACGGGCTCGCCTGTTCTCGCGTCGAATGCGCTCACGCTGCCGTCGCGGGTTGCGGCATAAACGCGCTCGCCGGCGATCGCCGGGCGAAGCTTGAGAAACATTTTTCCGGCTCCCGAGCCGACGTGACGTTGCCATACGGTGCGCACCTGTATGCTGGGCTCCAGGTCGACGAGCTCGGCAGGCTCCGCGGTGTTGTCGGGGTTGTCGAACAAGTTCCCGATCGCCGTGCAGCCTCCGGCGAGCATCAGGCCCGCCAGCAGCAGCACTATCCCGCCGACACGCACCGGACGAGTCATTGCGCGGCGCCCAATCCTTCGCCGAGTCCGAGATCGTCGAGCTTGATCCGCAGCCGAGCACGCATTCCTCGGCTCAAGGTTCCGCTCGCGAGCGCCGTTTCATAGGCTTGTGCGGCGGCTTTCATGCTGCGCTGTTGGACCAGAATGTCACCGCGCAGCTCTTCGACGATGGCCGCGAACGCGACGGTGTCGACTTTGGCAAGGAGCTCGAGTCCCGCATCGCCCTGATCCGCATCGAGGAGCAGGCGTGCTTTGCGAATACGTGCCACGTCGCGTATCTCGTCGAGCTGCGCATTGCCCATGACCCAATCGAGAAATCGATCTGCATCAGCCGGGTTACCGGCGGCCAGCGCGCTCTTGGCGCCGACGAGACCCGCGAGAGCCGCATACTCGCTGTCGGGATGCTCGGCAATGATCCGATCCGCCTGCTGCATGGCCTCGCCGTGGTTGTCCAATGCGGCGGTTTCGACCATGTTCTGGTAGACGACGGACAACTGCTCGGCCGCGGCCTCGACCCGACTCTGCCAGGTCGTCCAGCCGAATACGCCGCCGAGGCCGAGCACCAGCCCAACCACAACCGCGCGGCCGTTTTCATGCCACCATTTCTTGAGTGCTTCGAGTTCTTCCTGTTCCGTATCCACGCGTTGTCTCTCGGTTGTTCAGTCGCCGAACTCGAGTCGCCCCTTCACGGTGCCGACCATTTCCGAGCAGTCGACGGTTACCTGCCCGGCGTCCCCACGCATATCCCGAATCGTTATCCGTTGCTCGCGGACTTCGTCCTCGCCGAGTATCAGCGCCAGCGGCGCTTCGCTGCGGTCCGCGTTCTTCATTTTACGCTTGAAGTTGCCGGGACCGGCATCCACCACCAGGCGCAGCCCCGGCAGGGCATCGCGCAAAGGTTCCGCGAGCGAATGGGCGCGGTGCTCTGCCTGGTCGCCGACCGCCAGCAGATACACGTGCGGCCGCTCGTCGAATCGAGACGAAGGTCGCGATTCCATCAGGGCGACGACCCGCTCGAGACCGACGGCGAAGCCGGTTGCGGGCGTGGGTGGCCCGCCAATCTCGGCGACCAGCCCATCGTAGCGACCTCCGCCGCAAATCGCTCCCTGGGCTCCCAGATCGTCACTGATCCATTCGAACACTGTGCGTGTGTAGTAATCGAGTCCGCGGACCAGTCTCGAATTGACCCTGAAGCCGATGCCGCTCGCGTTCAGCATGGCCTGCAGTTGCTCGAAGTGTCGGCGCGAATGGTCGTCTAGGCAGTCGACGATGCGCGGTGCGGTCTCGAGCATTTCCTGCATTTCCGGGTTCTTGCTATCGAGGATGCGGAGCGGATTGGTGGTAAGGCGTCGCCGGCTGTCTTCGTCCAATTGCTTCGTGTGTGACTCGAGATAAGCGACCAGGCGCGCGCGGTAAGATGCCTGCACGTCGCGCGACCCCAACGAATTGAGCTCCAGGCGCAACCCTTGCAGTCCGAGACGCTGCCACAGGCGCGTACCGAGTAGAATCAGCTCGGCGTCGATATCCGGGCCAGGGTATCCCAGCGCTTCGACATCGAGCTGGTGAAACTGTCGATAGCGGCCCTTCTGCGGTCGTTCGTAACGGAACATGGGGCCGATGTGCCACAAGCGCTGGCCGCGGCCGCGCAGCCAGCCGTGCTCTATGGCCGCGCGCACGCAGCTCGCAGTGCATTCGGGACGCAGCGTCAGGCTTTCGCCGTTGCGATCCTCGAAGGTGTACATCTCCTTTTCCACGATGTCGGTGGATTCACCTACCGAGCGCCGAAACAGCTCCGTTTTCTCGACGATGGGTGGGCGCAGCTCCCGGTACCCGTAGCCCGACAGCACGTCGCGCGCGGCATCTTCGAGCGCGCGCCACACCGGAGTTTCTGCCGGCGGGATGTCCTTCATCCCGCGGATCGCCTGTATCGCTTTCATGTCAGGAGTGCTCTGGGACGCGCCGCGCGTTGCCGGCGCGATTCGGACGGCGGATTCTATCAGATTTGATCGCCGCGGCAGGAACCTCGAAAGCCGGGCAGGGCAGGCTGGTCCGCCCTTCGTGGCACGCGGGTGCATCGGCAGGCGCGATTCCGGCGGCGTGCACCGGCGCGCATCGCCGGCTCAAGAATCCGGACGCGTGGTGACGAGCGCAGGCGCAGCTGCAGCCGGGATTCGGCGCGCACCATCGGCGGGCGCGGGCACTGCCGGCGCGGTGGGAACCGGCGCCCCGGCGACGGGCGTGGTCAAGGTCCCGCCGGCGTCCGCCACCGCCCCTTCGGGTTGAGTGGTCGCAGGCGGCTCGGCGTCCTGGGTCAGAGGCTCTTCCGTTGGCCGCGGCGCGGCGGGTTGCGGAGCGGCAGCATCCGAGCGCTCGCCGACGGTGAAACGCACGACGCTGCGTCCCTCGAATCGGCTGAGATCGTAGGGCTCGCCGTTGTAGGCGACCTCGGCACCCTCCACCTCGCCGAGCAGCACGCGCATGGGGCCGGCGCCGGTTACGACGATCTCACTGCCCTCGCCGGCAAGGCTGTAGTAAAGACGGCCACCACCGCGATCGTAGATTTCGATCCAGGATTCCTGTCTCAGCTGAATCGCCAGGACATCCGATCCGGGCAACGGGTCTGGACGCGGCGCTCGAGCGGGCTCGGATTCGGGCGCGCTGTCGCCGGCATCCGGCGCGGCGGCGATATCCCCCGCGGGGCCTTCGCTGGAACTCTGCTCGGAAGCGCGCTCGGGTCCTTGGTCGGCACCGGCATCGGCGACGGCATCGGCGCCCGGTTCGCGGACTGAGGTGACGCCGCCCGAGTCGCGGGCGAAAACCACGAGCTCGGCGTCGCCGCTGCGCTCACCGGCGGGCTCGGTCTGCCGTTGCCCGACGGTCGTCGCCGATGTGCCGGGTTGCGCCGGAACGCGATTCGGATCGGCCAGCGCATCGCCGGCGTCGGCGGCCGCTGCCGCCTCCGGCTCCGGCTCCGTGGGCGCTCGGTCGCGGGCGCCTTCGGGTTGTTCCGTCGAAGCGGCTGTCGCCGCTTGCGATGCGTCCCCGTCGCCGCTGCCCGATTGCCCTGGCGGCGTCGTGGCCGCCGTCGGCATCGCCGCAACGTCGACCGGCGGGTTCGCAGGCTGTACCGGCGGCGATTGCTGCATCTCGCCGCCGCTTTCCGGCTCGCCAGATTGCGTGGCCGGCGCTGTCACCGAGGCGGCCGGCTTGCCGGCCTGCTCGGGCACCGTCACCTGCGGCTGCCGGCTCTGCCACCAAAGCACCACGAGCACCACCAGCAGCCCGGCGATGACATAGGTGACCATGCGCACCGGGAAGTCGCTGACGTGCACTTCGGACTTGGCGCCGAGCTCGGAGACCAGGGCGGGCGGACCGATTGCGCGACGCTCGTAGGCCTCCAGGATCGGCCGGTCGGGAAGGTCCAGCAGCCGCGCGTAGCCGCTCAGATAGCCGCGCACGAACGTGGCGCCGTGCAGCGCATCGTAGTCGTCGCTCTCCAGCGACTCCACCACCCGCGGCTCGAGCCGCAGGCGGGATGCCACTTCGCCGACGGACAGGCGCGCAGCCTCGCGCGCTTCGCGCAGCCGCTCGCCGGGGCCCACGTCCGCGTCGGCTTGCGTATCCACTCGCGTGGTCGACTCGTTGGCAATCATTGCATACCCGATTCGAGCAGCAATTGCGTTTCGGGAGAATCCGGATAGTTCGCCTTGAGCAGCATGGCGAGGCTCGAAACCGCGTCCTTGTCGCCGAGCCGTTCCTCTATGCGTATCCCGAGCCACAACGAACGCGAATTGTGCTGGCTCACTTCCCCGTAGCGCTGCAAGTACGCACGTGCGGCCAGATACTTACCGGCGTTGTAGCTCAGTTCCGCCATATTGAGCAGCGCGATCGGAAAGCGCGGGTCCGCGCGCAACGCGGCGCGAAAATAGGACTCGGCGATGGCCGGGTCGTCTGCCCGCAGCCTGCACATCCCCGCGTTCGTATAGGCCATGGCGGGCTTGTTGTAGAGGGGATTCTCCACCGCCTTGAGAAAGTACTTCTCGCCTTCCTCCATGCGACCGTGCTCGCAGAGAAATACCCCGTAGTTGGTCTGCGCCGCGGAGTCCGATGGATTGAGCTCAATGGCGCGCTTGAAGTGCTTCTCGGCCTTAACGGGTTCGCCCAGGCGATCGTAAACCAGCGCGATGCCGTTGTGCGCGGTGGCGTAACCCGGATCGGCCTGCACGGCGGTATTGAGACGTTCCCAGGCCAGATCCAGTTGACCGTTGCGCAGATAGCTGAGACCAAGCTGGGTATTGACCATGGCGAGCTGATTGACGGTGCCGCCGGCGACACCCTGAGAGTCTCTCGAAGAATCGGTGGCGCACGCGAGCTGCAGGGCGCAGAGCGCTGCGATACCGAGCCAGCTCGATGTGACCTTGAGTGTCTTCACGACCGTTCCTGTCTCGAATCGTGCACGGCGTGCGCCGTGGAACCGCCCCCGCTCGACGGGAATTGAAAAAACGTCAATCAAGATTGTAGCCGCTCCGGGAGTCCGTCACCGCCACGTTTTTCGACGTCTGCCTGCCTGCCCGCGCCCTTAGAAGCCTGATACGCCGGCTGCGGGGCTGCACCTCTCCGGCCAGCTGCCCGCAGGCGGCGTCGATATCTCCACCCCGGGTTTTTCGCGTGATGGTCATGATGCCGCGTGCCAGGAGCACGTCCCTGAATGCATCGATAACGCCCGCCGGCGATCGCTCGTAGCCGCTCATGGGAAAGGCATTGAAGGGAATCAAATTGACTTTCGACGGCACGTCCGCAAGCAGCGCTGCCAACTCGCGTGCGTGGCCTGGGGTATCGTTGACGCCGGACAACAAAACATATTCGAAGGTCACTTTTTCACGCGACTCGTCCTCGACATAGCGTCGGCAGGCCGCGAGCAGATCGCGTATGGGGTAATGCTTGTTCAGCGGGACGAGCTGATCTCGGAGCGCATCGTTTGGTGCGTGCAACGAGACCGCCAAACTGACAGGGCAGCGACGTTTGAGTGCGTCGATCTTTGGCACGACGCCGGCGGTGCTCAGCGTCACGCGCCGCCTCGCGAAGCCGTGGGCATTGTCGTCGAGCATCAGCTCGAGGGCGTCGACGACGTTGTCGAAATTCAGAAGCGGCTCGCCCATTCCCATGAGGACGATATTCGTGATCGCGCGGCCGCGATTCGCGTCGGACTCCAGTAACTGCCTGGCCAGCCATAGCTGGGCGATGATTTCACCGCTGCTCAAGTTGCGATTGAACCCCTGTCTTGCCGTGGAGCAGAACGTACAATTGAGTGCGCAACCGACCTGAGAGGATATGCACAAGGTGCCCCGCGGAGCGTCGGGAATAAACACCATCTCGATGCAATTGTCCGCGGCAACGCGCACCAACCACTTGATGGTGCCGTCCGTGGATTTCTGAGTGGCCACGATCTCCGGCAGTTTAACCGCAGCCTCACACGCGAGCCGGGTCCGCAGGTCCCTGCTGAGGTTGCTCATCGACGCAAAGTCGGTGACGCGGTGCTGGTGGATCCACTTGAGCATCTGTACGGCTCTAAACGACCGTTCGCCTCTGGCCTGGAAAAAATCTTCCAGTCCGCCTTGTGTAAGGCCCAGGAGGTCGATCCGATCCGCGTCATCGCGCAACCGGTTCGGATGCTCGAAAGTGATGCTCGTGCTCATTGCCGGTCGCCGCGTCAACGCGTGCGCGGGCAGATCTCGTCGGCTGAAAAGAAGTACGCGATTTCGATTTCCGCGTTCTGCGCGGAGTCAGAACCGTGCACGGCATTCTCGGTGATTTCCTCCGCGAAGTCCGCTCGGATGGTGCCCGGGGCGGCCTCGGCGGGATTCGTCGCACCCATGACCTCGCGATTTCTTTCGATGGCGTTCTCACCTTCGAGAACCTGGACGAGCACCGGGCCCGACGTCATGAATTCGACCAGCTCGCCGAAGAAGGGTCGCTCCCGGTGCACCGCGTAGAATCCTTCGGCCTGCTCGCGGGTCAGATGCAGCATCCTGGCGGCGACGATCCGCAAACCCGCATCCTCGAATCGGGAAATGATCGCGCCAATGGCATTTTTGGCCACGGCATCGGGCTTGACAATGGACAGAGTGCGTTCGATCGCCATTCAGATCTCCGGGTTCGCGGTATCGGGCTGGAAAGCGGTCAAGTATAAGCTGCCAGGTAGCGCCGCGGGAATCCTGGCGGTCATCTGCTCGTGTGCGGCGCGCTCCTGGAAGGCGCACCAACGACGGGGGTTACCGCCAATACCGCGGGGTTCGATTAAACCCCGAAGCTTTCCCCGCAGCCGCACAGACTTTTCACATTGGGATTGTCGTAGCTGAATCCTTCGTTCAGTCCCTCGCGACTGAAATCGATGGTTGTTCCGTCGAGAAACGCGAGGCTTTCGTCATTGACGATCACCTTCACGCCGTGGGATTCGAAAATGCGGTCGTTATCGGCAATCTCGTCCGCGATATCCACGACGTAAGCGAAACCGGAGCAACCGGTGGTCTTGATGCCGACGCGCAAGCCCGCCCCCGAGCCGCGTTCGGAAATGAAGCGTTTGACACGCTCGGCAGCGGTATCGGTGAGCATGACAGCCATAATCTAGTTCCCGTAGTCCACGGGCATAGCCGCGGCGATCGATACAGAGATTGGGGTACCGATGCGCCGGATCAAGCGGGGCGGTGATTCAGTCACCGGTGTGGGCCTGCCCGGTCACGTGCACCGGCACCCGATCCTGGCGTTCGGCCACCTCGCGCACCCGGCGGCGCTCGACCAGCTGTGCCAGGTCGATACCACCGAGAAAGTCGTGGATCTGCTTGCTCAGATCATGCCAAAGATCGTGGGTCAGGCAGCGGGCATCGCCCTGACAGTTCTCCATCCCGCCGCAGCGGGTGGCGTCCACGGACTCGTCGACGGCACCGATCACGTCCACGACGGCGATGTCGATCGCCGGGCGACCGAGGCGGTAGCCGCCTCCGGGACCCCGGGAGCTCTGCACCAGGCCGCGTTTGCGCAACTGAGCAAAGAGCTGCTCCAGGTACGACAGTGAGATGCCCTGGCGACGGGCGATGTCGGCGAGGGTGACGGGGCCCTGATCGTGGTGGATGGCCAGATCCAGCATGGCCGTGACCGCGTACCGGCCCTTGGTGGTCAATCGCATCGTATGGCCTACGCGTGTAAGTCCGAAGAAGTGTACATTCCTGAGTATTTTAGTCAACTATTTGCCGGAACCCTCCAGCATGGCCCGATATCGCGCCCACCGCCTGGCGCCGGTGCCCCGGGTACGCGGCGCCCGCCCGGCCTCGGGGGGGGATGGCGATGACCCTAAATACCCTCGAGGGCGGCGCGCTGCTCCTCGAGACGGCCGATGGCGGCACGCAGCTCCGCAACCCGGGTGCGTTCCTTGTCGACGATGTCCGGCGGCGCCCGATCGACGAAATTCGCATTGGCGAGCTTCTGCTCGCTGCGCCCGAGGTCTTTCGCATGCTTCTCGATTTCACGGGCGAGGCGCGCGGCCTCGGCCTCGGTATCGATGAGTCCGGCCAGCGGAATGAGAATCTTCATGTCTCCGAGCAGCCCTACGGCACTTTTGGGAGTTTGCGCGGCCGGGTCGAGCACCTTGACCGACTCGAGACCGGCAAGCGGATCGAGGTAGCGGCGACACGTGGCGAGCATGTCGCAATCGTGCTTCGATGCATTCGCAAGCAGAATCGGCACGCGTCGGCTCGGCTGAATGTTTTGCTCGCCCCGCACCCTGCGCACTGCAAGCACGAAGCCCTTGACCCACTCGATATCCTCGAGGCTCGTCCGATCGATTCGCCGCGCGTCGGGTGCCGGGTAAGCCTGGCGCATGATGGTCGCACCCTCGCGACCGGCGATCGGTGCGACGCGCTGCCAGATGGCCTCGGTGATGAACGGCATCAGCGGGTGGGCGAGGCGCAGCAGCGCCTCCAGGACCCCGACCAGCGTGCGCCGCGTGCCTCTCAAGGCGGCGGCGTCGCTTTCGTCGCTGCCGAGCACCGGTTTTGCCAGCTCAAGGTACCAGGGGCAGTACTCATCCCAGGTGAACTCGTAAATGGTCTGGGCGGCGAGGTCGAAGCGATAGTGCTCGATGGCGTCGCGAACCCTGCCCTCGGTTATCTGCGTGAGCGAGACGATCCAGCGTTCGGCGAGCCCGAGCTCAATGTCGGCGCCGTCGTCGCCCCCGCAATCCTGGTTCTCCGTGTGCTGAATGACGAAGCGCGCGGCATTCCACAGCTTGTTGCAGAAATTCCGATAACCTTCGATGCGGCCCAGATCGAAGCGGATGTCGCGTCCGGTGGTGGCGAGCGAGCAGAAGGTAAAGCGCAGGGCATCGGTGCCGTAGGCGGGGATTCCGTCCGGGTAATGGCGGCGCGTGTCGGCTTCGATTTGCGCGGCCATGTCCGGGCGCATGAGCCCCGTCGTGCGCTTCTCGACGAGTGCTTCCAGATCGATGCCGTCGACCAGGTCCAGCGGATCGAGAATGTTGCCCTTGGATTTGGACATCTTGTTACCGTCAGCGTCGCGCACCAGGCCGTGGATATAAACCTCATGAAAGGGCACGTCATCCATGAACTTGAGGCCCATCATGATCATGCGTGCAACCCAGAAGAAGATGATGTCGAAGCCGGTCACCAGTACGCTGCCGGGATAAAACACGCCGAGCCGGGGAGTTTGCTCAGGCCAGCCGAGCGTCGAGAACGGCCACAACGCCGAAGAGAACCACGTGTCGAGAACATCCGGATCCTGCTCGAGGGCGATCGATTCATCGAGTCCGTGCTTCTCCCGCACCTCCTCTTCGCTGCGGCCGACGTAAACGTGTCCATCCGCGTCGTACCAGGCGGGTATGCGGTGCCCCCACCACAGCTGTCGGCTGATACACCAATCCTCGATATTTCGCATCCATTCGAAATATGTTTTCGACCAGTTCTCCGGCACGAAGCGAATGCGTCCGTCTTCCACGGCCTCGATGGCGGGCGCTGCCAGGGGCTGTGCTTTGACGAACCACTGATCGGTCAGGAACGGCTCGATGACCGTGTGGGAGCGATCGCCGCGGGGAACCTTCATGCGATGCGCTTGAGTTTTCTCGATGAGCCCCTGCTTCTCGAGGTCCGCGACGACCCGTTTCCGCGCCTCGAATCGGTCCAGATTCCGGTAGCGCGGCGGGGTCTCGTCGTTTGTTTTCGCGTCGATAGTGAAGATGTTGATCGGAGTCAGGCCGTGGCGCTCGCCAACGAGGTAGTCATTGAAGTCGTGCGCGGGCGTGATCTTCAGTGCTCCGCTTCCGAACTCCGGGTCTACGTAGTCGTCGGCGATTACCGGGATCGAGCGTCCGGCCAGCGGTAGCTCCACGTGCTTGCCGACCAGATGCCGATAGCGCTTGTCGTCGGGATGCACCGCCACAGCGGTGTCACCGAGCATGGTCTCGGGGCGCGTCGTCGCAACCACTACGTGGCCATCACCATCCGAAACGGGGTAGCGGATATGCCACAAGCTACCGTCCTCTTCTTCGGAGACGACCTCCAGGTCCGAGACGGCCGTGTGCAGCACCGGATCCCAATTGACCAGGCGTTTACCGCGATAAATCAGTCCCTCGTCGTAGAGGCGAACGAAGGTCTCGCGCACCGCGTGCGACAGGCCATCGTCCATGGTGAATCGCTCGGTGGCCCAGTCCACCGACGCACCCATGCGCCGCAGCTGCCGCGAGATGGTGCCTCCGGAGTGCTCTTTCCATTCCCAGACGCGGCGCAGAAACTCCTCGCGCCCGATGTCCTGCCGGGTGATGCCTTCGGCATTGAGTTGCCGCTCGACGACCATCTGCGTCGCGATTCCGGCGTGGTCGGTCCCCGCCTGCCAGAGGGTGTTATCACCGTTCATGCGGTGATAGCGCACGAGCGCGTCCATGATGGTGTCTTGAAACGCGTGACCCATGTGCAGGCTGCCGGTGACGTTGGGCGGCGGGATCATGATGCAGTAGGGTTTGCCCCGGCCACTCGGCTCGAAGTAACCGTTTTCTTCCCAGGTGCGGTACCAGGTCTGCTCTATCTTGCTGGGGTCGTAGGTCTTTTCCATGCTGTGCTCGAATACTCGCTTGCTCGTATTGCCGCTACCCGGGCCGACATCATCGTGCCCTGGATATTGCAACATGTTGGGCCGACAAATCGAACCCAAATCTGCAGGCCGGCTGGTGACGCGGGAGACGGGCGGGTCGTGCGCTCAGCGGCTCCGTCGGCGGCCGAGCACGTTTAGCTCTTCGATTATCTCGGGAAGCATGATCTCGAGGTGATTGCGGACCTGCTCGCGAATGTCCTCGGCGGCTTCTTGAACCGCCGCCTCGACGCGAGCCTGAACGATGACCTCGATTTCGTTGGCCAGCCGCTCGGTGAGCTTGCGGCACAATTCCTCTTCGTCGATGCCGGACTGTGACGCTTGCCGATCGTCGCCTGCGGCGACGGAGCCGGTTGGCGTGTCGCTGCCCGGTACGACCACATCGTGAAGGAGGGGTATGGTGTATTGGGCGTCGGCCCGCGGCGCGGGTCGTGGATTGTCGATATCCTGCTCGCTTACACGCTGGCCGCGCTGGCGGTGCACGAGAATCTGCTCAAGACCGTTGAGCGCTTCGCTCAGCGACTCCTCCGCGTCGGCCTGCTCGTCGCTGCGCGCAATACTCGCGTCGACGGCGTCATTGGTGGGTTTCGAAGAGTCTTTGCCCATGGCCTTCAGAGATTGTGCTGCTCGATGGTAATGCCCCGGTCCCGGT
>JBFICP010000093.1:0-11416 GCA_041581935.1 Gammaproteobacteria bacterium
ATCGACGATGGAGAGGCCGAAGCGTGCCGGCGGCGCGTCCGGCTCACCGGTGAGCGAGAGAAACCCGGCTTCAGCCTGCATGAGATAGTCGAAACCCGGCCAGCTCGCGCGGGGTCCGCTGCGCCCGTAGGCGCTCAAGTGTGCGCAAACGATGCTTTCATTGCTCCCCTTCAGGTGCGAGTAGGTGAGACCGAGCTTGTGCGGAACGTCGCCCCGCAGATTGGAGGTGAGGGCATCGGCGCTCGCGACGAGATCGTGGAGCACCTTCTGCCCCTCGTCGCGGCGCAAATCCAGTGT
The DNA here is from genome assembly GCA_041581935.1 of Gammaproteobacteria bacterium. Classification (GTDB taxonomy): domain Bacteria; phylum Pseudomonadota; class Gammaproteobacteria; order HK1; family HK1; genus JAABYT01. Next base: position 298 of record JBFICP010000093.1, read on the forward strand.
GATGCTTTTCTTATTGCGGTTGAAGCTGTGATAAAAAAGACTGTCGTGCTCGTCAAAGAAAAACGGGCCGACGTCCCGGGCGATGTCGCCGCCATCATGCGGGTTCTCGATCTTGATGACCTCGGCACCTTGATCGGCGAGAAACATGGTGCCGAACGGTCCGGCACCGTATTGCTCGACGGTGAGCACGCGCACGCCTTCCAGTGGGAGCATTACGCCGGGTTCCTGTCGATCAGCTGCTTCGCGATGATGATGCGTTGCATCTCGTTGGTGCCCTCGCCGATGGCGAGCAGCGGCGCGTCCCGGTAATAGCGCTCGATGTTGAATTCCTTGGAGTAGCCGTACGCTCCATGAATGCGCATGGCTTCCAGACTGTTGTGTATGGCGGTCTCGGTGGCGAAGAGCTTCGCCATGCCGGCCTCCATGTCACACCGCTGGCCGGCGTCGTAGGCGCGCGCCGCAGCCTCGGTCAACAGTCTCGACGCTTCCAGGCGGGTCGCCATCTCCGCCAGCTTGATCTGAATCGACTGGTGCTGACAGATCGGCTTTCCGAACGTTTTTCTCACCTGAGCATAAGCGACCGATTCGTCCAGGCAGGCGCGGGCGATGCCGACACCGCGGGCGGCGACGTTGATGCGCCCCAGCTCGAGTCCAGCGAGTATCTGATTGAGTCCGCGGCCTTCCTCGCCGCCGATGAGATTGTCGGCCGGCACCCGGCAATCGTTGAAAACCAGCTCTCCGGAGTCGATACCCTTGTAGCCGATTTTCTCGAGCTTGCGGCTCACCTCGAAGCCCGGGCCTTTCTCGACGAGCAGCAGGCTCATGCCCCGGCGCGGCGGATCCGCGTCCGGGTTCGTCTTGACGAGCACCGCGAGAATGTGGCCTTGAATGCTGTTGCTGATCCAGGTCTTGGCGCCGTTCACCACGTACTCGTCGCCGTCGCGAACGGCTCGGGTGCGAACCGCCTGCAGGTCGGTGCCGCAGTCGGGCTCGGTAAGCGCGATGCCGCCACGCAGCTCACCGCGGGCGAAACGCGGCAGGAAGTGACGTTTCTGCCCCTCGGTGCCGAAGCGCTGGACCGCCGCCGCCATGATTAAATGGGAATTGAATATGCCCGACACCGACATCCAAACCGCCGAGACGCGTTCGACGATCTTCGCGTACGTCACTGCCGGCAGTCCGAGTCCCCCGTACTCGGGATCGATGGTGGCGCCGAACAGCCCCAGCTCCTTCATCTGCTCGACGATGGCCTCGGGGTAGGTATCGCTCGCCTCGAGTGCGTGGGCGTTGGGTGCGACCTCGCGTTCGAGGAAGCGATCGATACTCGCGAGGATCAGCGCCTCGTCGTCGTTGGAAGTCGCGGCGGACACCCTCAGACTTGTTCGCGCTTCGGTACCATGAAGGTACGTTCGAAGTTCATGAATTCCGTGCCATCGGCTTTTCTGCCGGTGGTGCGGACCGTGACGATGCCCTGGGCAGGCCGGCTTTTGGACTCGCGCTTGGCGAGCACCTCCGACTCGGCATAGATGGTGTCACCGACAAAAACCGGCGCAGTCAGCTTGATCTTGTCCCAACCGAGATTGGCAACGGCCCTCTGGCTGAGATCGCTGACGCTCATTCCGACCACCATCGAAAGCGTCAGGCAGGAATTGACGAGCGGCTGGCCGAACTCGGTTTCTGCCGCGTACGCCGCATCGAAGTGCAGTGGGTGCGTGTTCATGGTGAGTAGGGTGAACCACGTGTTGTCCGCCTCGCCGATGGTGCGTCCAGGCCGGTGATGGTAGACGTCACCAACGGTGAAGTGCTCGAAACAGCGGCCGAAAGATTCACGATAGCGCGGCGCAGCGACCGTTTTCTGCTTTGCCGCCATCGGCGTTCCCGTCAGTCGTCCGAGCCGGCTACCCTGAGCGGGGCGCCCCGGTGGGAATCCCGGCGCGTGCGCGTCAGCGCCAGCAGAGCGCGCACATCCGTGCACGTGTCGAGACTCAAAAGCTCACCGGCCAGCGCACCCCGATCCGCCTCGCCGAGATAAGGGCTCGTCAGATCATCGAACTTGGCGCGCATCTCTGCGCTGGTCAGAAAATTCCCGGGCTCGCCGCGCGCGATGACGACCATCTTTTCGAAATCGCCGCGTCCGGTGTGCACGCGGACGAGACCGCCCATGTGGGCTGGAAACTCGGCTTCGACCTGCGGGTCGACCACGCTGCGAATGCGCCGGCAAAGAGCGAGCGTATCGCCGTCTTGCAGGTGGGGCGCATAGGAATCCCAACCCATCTTTCCGTCGCGCAGCGCTACCGCGGCAACGAAGGGCATGGAGAACTGTCCGTCCACGTAGTTTTTCGGATTCTGCTTGTCGCTTTCCGGATCGCCGATGAGATTCCAGCCGGTACGCGGCAGCCCGACCTCGACGGATTCGATCTCGTGATAGTCGATATCGTTGGCGGCGCGCAGATCGATGAGTGCGTCCATGGCCGCGTGCCCGTAGCGGCACGAGGGGTAGGGTTTGACGGCGATCTCCATGGTTTCGAATTTTTCACCGAGGCCCGCGACAGCCACCTCCGGGTCCGCATCGGGCGCATAGGCGTGCAGAAATCCGGCCTTGCCTTCGATGGCATCACCGGCGCCGCGAAACCCTTCGGCGGCGAAGCTCGCCGCGATGAGTCCGTTCATGGCGGCGTAACCGGTATGAAACGGCTTGTTCCAGGCGCCATCGAGCAGAAACTGCATCGAGCCGGCCGCCTGGCTGCCGGCGAGTCCGAAGGCATTGGCGACTCGATCGGCGTCGAGCCCGAAAATCCTGGCAGCCGCGGCGGCGGCCCCGAATGCGCCGCAGGTGGCCGTCGGATGAAAGCCGCGCGCATAGTGATCGCTCGGTTTGAGCGCCATGCTGAGGCGAATCTGCACCTCGTATCCCGCAACGATGCCGGCGACGATGTCGCGGCCATGCGCCCCGACCATTTCAGCGGCGGCGAATGCGGCGGGCACGATGGGAGCGCTCGGATGAATGGAGCCGCGCGCGTGGGTGTCGTCGAAATCCAGCGAATGGGCCAGGTTGCCGTTATAGAAAGCGGCGCCCGCCGGCGCATAGCCCTTGACGTCACCGATCACGCTGCCGGCGCCATCGCCGAGCCCGAGTTTGACGAGCGCCGTCGACATGGCCTCGTTGAGGGCCGCCGCGTGGCGGGCACGCAGCGCAATGCCCACGTGATCCAATGCCAGCAACCGCGTGCGTTCAACGACCTCGTCGGGCAATGCGTCGAATTGCAGGCCGGCGGTGAATTCTGACAGGACGCGGGTCACGGCGGTCATCTCGGGCACTCCTCCCCCGCGGCGTGCGGGATACTCGGTGTTGCGCAATGCGGACAGTCGTTCATCATAGAATGACGGGCGAGGGGCATCAACCGCCGGTCGTCGAGCCGGGCCCGCCCCAAGTCGTTGAAATCGCGGAGCTAATCGAATGGTCACGCATACTGGTGGGTGTCATTGCGGCAGGGTTCGTTTCGAGCTGCGCGCGCCAGAAGACATCGTAGTATCCGAGTGCAACTGCACGATGTGCAGCAAGTCGGGTTATCTGGGACTCGCCGTTTCTCGATCCCGGTTCACGCTGCTCGATGGCGAGGACTGCTTGACGACCTACACGTTCAACACGCGAGTCGCCAAACATCTTTTTTGTCGTTACTGCGGCATCAAGTCGTTCTACGTGCCCCGATCGCATCCCGATGGATACAACGTCAATGTGCGCTGTCTCGACCCGGGCACAGTAAGAAACATGACCGTGCGCCCGTTCAACGGACAGGAATGGGAGAAACACAGCACGGAGTTTCTGCCCCTGGACGACGACTGACCCCCCGGCCGTGCTTTACGTCCTGTTCGCCATCGTGATTCTCGCCGCGGTATTCGGTCCGAAACTGTGGGTACGTCATGTTATGCGACGACACGCGGTGGAGATCGCCGGAATGCCCGGAACCGGTGGTGAGCTTGCCGTTCATCTCGTCGAGGAGCTCGAGCTGGACGGGGTCACGGTAGAGAAAACCGAAAATAATCAGGATCACTTCGATCCGCGCACCCGAACGGTGCGCCTCGGGCCCGGCAACTTCGACGGCAAATCGTTGACCGCCGTCGCCGTCGCAGTGCACGAGGTCGGTCATGCCATTCAGTACCATCGCGGTGAGCCGCTCATCAAGCTGCGCACGCGCTTCGCGCCCTATGCTCGACTTGCCGAGCGTATCGGCGTCGGGGCGCTCATGTTCATGCCGGTGGTATTCGCCGTGACCCGTGTGCCGCATGCCGCGGGAATCATGATCGCCGCCGGAGTATTGAGCATGTTGTCCGCCGTCGTCTTTCACCTGCTCACTTTGCCGGTGGAATGGGACGCGAGCTTCAACAAAGCATTACCGATTCTGACCAAGGGCCGGTACATCGCTCCAGGCGAAGAGAAGGCGGTTCGAAGCGTGCTGAAAGCGGCGGCATTCACGTACGTGGCCGCGGCGCTTGCAGATCTTCTGAGTCTGTGGCGCTGGCTGCTTATTCTTCGCCGATAGAAAAGGTACACGCCATTGGAATCAACGCTTTCCCGAAAACTGGCGGTGGTGCTCTATGCCGATGTTGCTGGATACAGTCGGCTTACGGCCCAGGATGAAGACGGCACTCATCGTCGGCTCTCCGGGGCGCTCGACTCGATCGCGAGCATGGTGAGTGCTCTGCGGGGCCGGGTCGTACACTACGCAGGCGACGCAGTCCTCGCGGAGTTTGCCACGGCCGCTGACGCGCTTACTTGCTCGATACTGATTCAAAGGAGTTTGAAGGAACGCAACGCGCCATTGACCAACGAGCAACGATTGAGCTTCAGGATCGGGCTCAATCTCGGCGACGTGATCGACGATCGTAGTGATATATACGGTGACGGAGTCAACATCGCCGCACGTCTCGAAGCCATTGCGAAGCCGGGCGGAATCTGTGTCTCAGATGCGGTGCGCACGGCAGTCGGTGCACGAGTGCCCGTCGAGTTCAAAGATCTCGGACTTTGCGAAGTGAAAAACATCCCAGAACCCGTGCACGTGTGGGAGGTGCATGATGTCGGCCTCGAAACGGCGGACGAGGGCAGCCGGTACGCGGCGGTACTCATCGCGCATGCGCGTGCAGCCCATCTTTTGACGGAGCAGGAGAGCGAAGTCGACACCCGGTCGGTATTGGATCGCGGTCGCGGGGTCGTCGCATCGACGATGGAGAGCCGAGGCGGTAGGATTATCGAGACGCCCGGAGATACAGTTGTAGCGGAATTCAAAGAGCCCGCCTTATGCATCGATTGCGCGCAGGCGACGCGCACTGCAATCATGGAAATGAATGTGAAACTGCAGCCGGCGCAGCGGGTGCACTATCGATTCGGCATTGCGTTCGGCACAGTTGTCGAGGGTCGGGAGGGGCTGGGAGGTGACGCTGCCAAGCGTGCCGCTTGGCTCGCCGCGAGAGCCGGCAGCGATGAAATTCGTCTGGACGACGATGTCCTCGGTCAACTTCCGGCTGAGACCGAGCTGTCGTTGTCCGATGTGGAGCCTGGCGTTCGTGCGATTACGTTTGATGCACCGTCGCAGACGTCGAAACGTTCGCTCCCGCAGATCGATGGACTCGATCTACCTCTGCCTGCCAAGCCATCCATCGCATTGCTGCCTTTCAGGTGTCTTGGTGACGACCAGGAAGGGGCGGCGCTCGCCGATGGTATTCGTCTCGATATCCAGAACTCACTGGTTCAATCCTCTGCGCTACTGGTAATTGCCGCCGGATCGACGAACGCTTTTCGCGGCTTCGCGGGCGAGCAGGCGGCGCCCCTTCTTGGCGTGCGTCACGTATTAGAAGGCACGGTGCGACGCTCCGGACCAAGGGTCAGGGTAAGTGTCGAGTTGACCGATGCCGAGGCATCGAGCGTGATTTGGTCGGAACGTTATGATCGCGTTCTCGACGATGCGTTTACTCTCCAGGACGAAATTGCGGAGCATGTGGTTACTGCGCTCGACGTCCGATTGTCGAGTGGCGAGCAGGCGCGCATCTGGCGCAAATGCCTGACCAACGCGAAGGCGCGCGAGCGTTTCTATTCCGGTATACACGCGTTCTTTCAGATGAACGCCGAGTCGATCGCTCGTGCGCGCGCGCACTTCGAACGGGTAGCGGCCATGCTGCCGGACTCGCCCCTCGGGCCGACCTGGGTCGCCATGTGCCACTGGTTCGAGGCGACCCGGGGATGGAGCAGCGACGCGCAGGCATCACGACGACACGCCGGGGAATGGGCCGAGCGAGCCGCGCGCTTAGAGGACGCGGACGGGCAGGCGCAAACGGTGCTCGGGAACGTACGCCTGCTCGAGGGTCGCTTCGACGAGGCGCTTGCCATCGCCAGGGAGGCGGTGAAAATTCGCCCCGGCTGCACTAACGCCAACGGCTTTCTTGCCAACGTCTTGCTGCACTGTGGTGAATTTGACGACGCGATAGCGCACGCCAAGCACGCCATTCGATTGTCGCCGGTTTATCCTCCCTGGTTTCTCGAAATTCTCGCCGCTGCCTACAGGGATTCCAATCGTGTGGGATTTGCCATATCCGTTGCACGCGAGTTGTTGCGCATCGCTCCGGCGTCGCTGCATGGACGCCTGCTGCTCGCCAGCGCGCTGGTAAGGGGCGCCTGGCTCAGCGAAGCACGCGGCATCGCCCGCGAGGTCGCCGATGACGAGCCGGGGTTCTCGTCGACACGCTTTGCGCAGGCGCTTCCCTACCGTGATAAAGCGACTATCGCGCGCATCGCCGAGGAGCTGACGATGATCGGTTTGCCGTACTGAGTTCGAATCTTCATGCGCGAACCCACTCCAAAACTGTTGCAGCGGGCCATGGCATACCACCAGCGTGGCGAGCTCGAGAACGCCGCGCGTCTCTACCACCAAGCCCTGGAACGCGAGCCGTGGAACGCCGACGCTCTGCATCTGACCGGCGTGGTGGCCCACCAGCAGGGGCGGGACGAGGATGCCGTCGCATTAATCACAAAGGCTATTGAAAAAAGTCCACGCGCGCATGTATATCGCAACAATCTGGGGATGGCGCTGACGGCGCTCGGGCGAACGGAGGAGGCCGAGGCGGCATACCGGGAGGCGCTGTCGATTGCACCGGAATTTTCCGATGCGTTGCTCAATCTCGGCAATCTTCGCGCTGGGCAAGGGCGATTTGAAGAAGCGGTCTCGCTGCTCAAACGATCCATCGGCATCGACCCTCGCGCGCCAGAGGCACACTACAATCTTGGTCGCGTGCGCGCCGTGCTCGGCGACTCGAACGGCGCGCTGGACGCCTTCTCGCGGGCAGCGGCGCTCGGTGCCGACTTCGCCGAGCTGCACTTCGAGTTCGGTGCTGTACACGCGGCCCTCGGCGACGTCGCGCAGGCCGTGTCCTTTTACACGAAGGCGCTCGATCGCGACGGCGATCATCTAGGGGCCCAGCACAGGCTCCTGGAATGCATGCACACCCTGCCGATGGATGTCGATGCCGATCGGCTGGAGTCAGTGGTCACGCCTCTTTTGCGGGCGCGTGGGATCAATACCCGCGCGCTCGGCCATGCGTTGGCCCGCTTGATGGAGAGAAAGCACGCGCTCGGCATGATTCACGCTCCAGGGCAATTGTCCGAGGCATTGTGCGAGCATCTGCTGGACGACGAGGTCGCGCGCCTCTACTTGCAGCGCACCATCAACGTGAGCGTGCCGTTGGAGCATCTGCTCACGCAATGCCGCGCGCGCTGGCTCGCAGCTGCGGGCGACTCGGCCAGCGTGCACGATCGGCACTGGTCTCGCATTGGCCCGGTGGCAATCCAATGTTTTCTCAACGAGTACGTCTGGGCCATTACTGCAGAGGAGGAACAGGCGGTCGATGCGTTGCACAAGCGTATCGTCGCCGCATGCGAATCGCCGATCGTCACCGATGCGGCGCTGATAAGCGACCTGCTCGTGTATTCCTGTTACCGTCCGTTGTGGCGCATGCCCTGCGCGGCGAGGCTGCGGGCGGTGCCTGCCGGGAACTGGCCGGCGCCGCTCGACGCGACTCTGCGGGTGTGCCTGCACGAGCCGCTTCGCGAGCTCGAGCTGCGCTCGCGCCTCGGCTCCAGCGCCGCTGTCCGCGACCGCGTGTCGCGCGCCGTGCAGGCGCAGTACGAGGAAAATCCCTATCCGCGCTGGCTGGCGGTGACGCGCGGCGGCGTGCAGAGCATCGAAGCGCGCGTGCAGCGCTGGTGTCCGGACTACATCGCGCCCCAGGCGCTGCGCGGTCCACTGAACGTGCTGGTCGCCGGTTGCGGCACCGGCATGGATGCCATCGACACCGCGCTGCATTTTCACAATGCGCGCGTCACCGCCATCGATCTCAGCCGCGCGAGTCTCGCCTACGCGATGCGCAAAGCCGAAGAGTACGAGGTCGACAATCTCGACTTCCGCCAAGAGGACATTCTCGAGTTCGCCGGCGGCGACTCGCCGTACCATGTGGTCGTCTGCAACGGCGTGCTCCACCATATGCAGGATCCGGCCGCCGGTCTCGCGCGGTTGGTGGCGCTTCTCGCGCCCGAGGGGCTCGTCAAGCTCGCGCTCTACAGCCGCATTGCGCGCGCGCCGCTGATGCAGGCGCGGCGTGCCATCCGCGCATCCGGGCTCGGTTCCAGGGACGCCGACATCCGCACCTTCCGGGAACGGGTATTCGAGGAAGGTGCGCGTGGGCCATTCGCCGAGCTGATGGGCACCACGGACTTTTTCAGCACCAGCGAGTGCCGGGATCTGCTATTCCACGCGCACGAGACCCAGCTCACGCTGCCCGAGCTCGGCAGGCTTCTCAAGAACGCGGGGCTCGAGTTCCTCGGTTTCGAGCTGCCAATTGCCGAGGTGCGGCAGGGGTTTCGCCGTGAGCACGGCGACGCGCCGATTACCGATCTCGATGCCTGGCACGCCTACGAGCAGCGTCACCCGGAGAGTTTTCGCGGCATGTACCATTTCTGGTGTCGTTCGACCGGCAGGTGGGATCAGTATCGATAGACGAACTCGATGGTCTCGGCAATTGAACTTTATCAATCAGGCCGTTTGGCGGGCGGATTCCTTGATGAACTTCCCGAGCTCGCGGGTTGTTCGGGTAAGGCGATCGACCAACGTTCGCTGAAAAGCCGTCGTAAACCGCATCTGCACGGGGATAGAGCCCCACTTCGATATCGGGACTTCGATTCTCATTGCCGAGACGTTGTTGCGTGCGACGACCGTTGCAGTGTGTGTCCCGTCGGAAACAGAGGCGAGCTCACCGATGCAATCGCCCTTTGTCAGTATACAGATCATTTGTCGATCCAACTCCACCGCCACTTCACCGGAGACCAACACGTAGATCGCTCCTTCTTTTGTGTTTTCACTGACTAGTGACGTGCCCGCGGGAAAACGCTCCCAGATGGCGACATCAAGAACCTGTTTGAGTTCGGGATCTGTGAACTCCTTGAAAAACATGAGTTCACGTGCCGTCTCGAACTGTTCCTCAGGTGACAGGGCAACGCTCGCGCGCGCAATCTGTTCGTAAACACTCGCGAGATCGGCTGACATTTCCTTGCCGGTCTTGTACCGTTCATCGAGACTCTTTGCCATCGCTCGATTCAAGATCCCTTCGAGCTCGACAGGTACGTCAGCGCGCAGCTCGCGAACGGATTTCGCCTCTTTGGTCGTGATCAATGTGGCAAGTGCGGCAAGCCCCGGCGCCTTGAAGGGCGCCTCCCCAGTCAACATCTGGTACAGAATGACGCCGAGCGAGTATAAGTCGGATTGTCCAGTAATTGTTTCCCCCTGAGCTTGCTCCGGAGACATGTAAGTCGGTGTGCCCACTGTCTTGTACGAGTCATCGGAACGTTGATGCTTACGCTCAGCAACGCCGAAGTCGACGATCTTCACTTCGTCGGTGAGGGTTAGCATTATATTCTCAGGCTTTATGTCCCGATGAGTGACCTCTCGGTCATGAGCATAATCCAGCGCTTCCGCACACTGCTGCACGACATGAATGACCATTTCCATTGGGAGTAAGCCATCGGATTTACAGTATGGAGCCAGCGTCCTGAGGCCCTCCACATATTCCATGGCGATGTAGGGTCGACCCTTGAAATTTCCGGCGTCGTAAATCCGCAAAATGTTCGGGTGATCAAGCGCGCCGACGACCTGGGCCTCGTTCAGAAACATTTTCTGAGCGACCTCGCTGCCGAATTCAACCTCGCTTATGGTGTAAACCTTAATGGCTACTTTTCGATCGATGACTGGATCGTAACCGATGTAAACGGAGCCCATTCCGCCTTTACCGGCGACACCGAGAATCGTGTATTTGCCTAACTTTTTCTGGTCCCTGGACAAGTTTGATTCCTCGCGCCTGCGTCGTCGAAATGACTCCCATGTGAGCGTAGGCCAGGGATTTTCTGCCCACAAGCTGCCCAACACTGAGAACTTGCTGGCCAATTCACTCGAGTCACTGGAACATGTGACTTGGTTCGCATCTCGTTGATCGAGTCGCAGGGAGGATCAGTCGAATCCCTATAATTAATGAGTTTTTACGCCGCTTTTCCGACAGTTACCGCCCGCCATGGGGGAACCTATGTCGTCAACATCCACCGGGATCCAATCCTCAGAGACCACCGAGCAGACTTCTCGCGGTGAGAGTCGCCACGAGCGGCGTGCGCACAAACGCCATGCGCTCGATCTCGTCGGTGGGCTGAGCAAAAACAACGGGCAGTTCGTTCCCTGTCACATTCGTGACTTCTGCCCAGATGGAATGCTTCTGACCGTAGACAAGAAATCTCACCAGCAACTTGCCGCTGGTGACGGTTCCATGTCGGCCGGTGACACTCTGACTCTCCGCTTCAAAACAAATTTGAATGATGAGCCACAAGAGCACCTGGCTCGGGTCCGAATTGCCAGAGTTACCAGTGATGGTTTTGGTGTCTGTTTCGACGGAGAGAATGCGGAAGCGGTATGGCAGCTGAGGCAACTCGTTCGCGAGCTCCGTGTCGGGCTGCACCAGGACTTGGCTGCGGAACGGCGCTCACGCGCACCGTGCGCACCAATGGAAGTAGAACAGGCGTTGAATGCCGGTCAAC
>JBFICP010000094.1:0-11323 GCA_041581935.1 Gammaproteobacteria bacterium
CGGCCATGCGCGAGCTCGAGACACGCTGCGGCGACTACGATGAGCTGGCCATCCGAAAGATGCTCGAGGAACTGCTGCCCGAGTACAGCCACCCGGGTACGGACGTGGCGCCCAGCAACGTGGTCTCTCTGGAAAAGGCGAAAAAATGACCTTCATTCGAAAGGCGGTGTTCCCGGTCGCCGGCCTCGGCACGCGCTTCCTCCCTGCGACCAAGGTGACGGCCAAGGAGATGCTGCCCATCATCGACAAGCCGCTGATGCAGTACGCTACCGAAGAGGCGATAGCAGCCGGGATCACGGAGCTGATATTCGTCACCGGGCGTACCAAGCGTTTGATCGAGGATCATTTCGACACCGCCCCGGAGCTGGAGCGTGAGCTCGAAGCGCGAGGCAAGCTGAAGGAGCTCGAGCAGATAAGAGACGTATTGCCTTCCGGCGTCACGTGCATCTACATCCGCCAGGCGGAACCGCTCGGGCTTGGCCATGCCGTTCTGTGCGCGAAGCCCGTGGTGGGAAAAGAGCCCTTTGCGGTCATCCTTCCCGACGATCTCATCGTCAACGATGGCGATGGCTGCATCGGCCAGATGGCCAAGACTTATGAACGGGAAGGGCGCAGCCTCGTTGCGGTCGAGCAGGTTCCGAAAAACGAGACCGATCGCTACGGCATCGTCAGCGTGTCCGGCGAGGCCGGCAGGCTCGCTAAAGTAGACGCAATCATCGAGAAGCCACCGCCTGCCGAGGCTCCCTCCGATTTGGGGGTCGTAGGTCGATACGTTCTCGCACCGGAGATCTTCGATGCACTGGAAAATACCAAGCCCGGTGCCGGCGACGAGATCCAGCTGACCGACGCGATTGCCGAGCTGGTCGGTACCGCGGGTGTCAAGGCCTACCGCTTCGAGGGCAAACGCTACGATTGTGGCAACAAGCTCGGATATCTCGAGGCGACCGTAGAGCTCGCCCTCGAGCACCCGGAGCTCGGTAAGGATTTTCGCGAACTCCTGATCCGCAGGCAGAGCAGCGAGCGCTGACCCTCGCGGGTGGTCAGGTCCCCGCCTGGCCGATACCGAACGCCTTGCGCAGCGAGTCGATGGCAGGAGCGGGGATGAAATAGCGGCCCTTCACGTAGGTATTCTTTTCCTCGCTCCACTCCCAGTCATTCGCGTGCCAGTTAAACAGCCACGCGTCCTGGTTGCCCGTCGCGCTGTGCATGCGCTGGGTGATGGTGGAAACTGCCTGGCCGAGCTGCTCGTAGCTGTCGATGCCGGCCGAATCCAGCATCTCCTGCAGATCGCTGCTGCCCACCTTGCCGTCGTAATTAAGACAGAACGTGCGCAGCAGGTTCTTGGCAGGCTGGTCGAGTCCCCGGACCAGCGCGTGGGCTTCGTCCGTGCTCAAGGGATAGGGCTGGTTCGCTTCCGGATCCCATCCCCTGTCTGCGAATTCCTCCCTCAAATCTGCAATTTCGGCGCCGATGATCCGCAGCAGCTCGTTGCGCGCCTCGGGCGACAGTTGCCTGAGATCATTCTCATCGATGACGAAGCTGGTCACGTGCCCTCAACTCCCTTCCACAATCACCGACGTCGGCATGCGGCAGACTATTAGCATGCCGGTTCGGCGATGTCACGCGGTGGGCGCGTGGAAGTTCAGGAACCGGCTAATCCATCGGCCCACGGACCCGGCATCCATCGTGTTCGCGTCGCTTGGACCTCGGAGGGGGCAATTCGGGGTTCGCCATGTGCCTGTTTTTTGAGCATAGCGTCCACGAAGTCAGGGATCTGATCGCGGGAGAGCCCCAAATCGGCGAGCCGCCAGCCGGCCATGCTGCGCATCTCGCGGATCGCCCGATTGCGGCACTGCCAGCGGCGCAGGAAATCCAGCGCGCTGCGTGCGGTCGACCGGGGTTGCCGCGCGGGTACTCGTGACATCCTTCTCTACCTCGACAATCGTCTCTTTGGGGCCGTAGAAGCTCGCAGCGGACGGTATCCGCGATCCGATCCAGGGGTCAATTGAAAAGTCGCGGGATTGTGATGCACCGCACAATCGCCTTCGGGTGTCGAATTTCTTTACACGACAACCTGCCCGAGAGAGCTCACAGTTGCGATGAAGTCCGTCGCATAACTAACTGAGGGCATTCAAATCTCCAATGGTGGCTGGTGAGGCGGCTACGTCGAAATAATTTACACGCCGCTCGAATTGGCATCGTTGCTTCACCCTAAGCACATGAAATCAATGCCATTTCAGAAACGGGCACGGATGTTGCTTGAGCCCATCACCGAGATCGGAGTCGCCTGGCGGCTGCGTATGTCGTAGCATTGTGGCACCTGCAGGGGAGGAGATCCGGGGGACCACGCTCACAACAACAACAAGTCAAAGAGCAATAATAAGAAGGTGGGTTAGACCCCGCCCTGAGCAATCAGGTACGTCCATGTACGTTGCCCCGCCCGTCAGGCGGGGTTTTTATTTGCCGGTCGCGTAGCGAGAGTCGCCATGAAGGATGAAAAGATCACCGTCCGCGCCACCGATAGCGGTGACCTCATCGACGTGGTGGTGCTGAAGAAGCGCGCCGATCTCATTCAGGTGGTGCTGGGACGGGGCGTGCACAACGTGACCTGTGATTTGACGCCGACGCGCACCGGCCAGGCTTATGCCGGTAGCGTCATGGGACGGGAGATCGTCTACGAGCGCTCCCGCGAGCAGGTCCAGGCGGATATCGATCGATTGAACCCGGAGCTGAGGCGCCCCAGGCGATAAGTCCGAATCGACACGGCCCCGGCGCGTTCGCAAGCACTTTCAAAAGATTGCGCCCCCTCGTGGACGCCTATCGAACGCTCTGCGTTGCGCCGCCGCCGGAGGCGCAGGTGCTCGTCAGCGCCCTGGCTCACCATCCGACGGCTGGCTGAGCACCGATGGGCGCATGCTCCGATGCCCGGATGCCGAAGCGTGCGAACCAGGGATTGCTTTGCCGATAAGACGGGACGAAGCAACAAGGCTTCTCAACGGTGGCACTCGTGTGATGTCGGCGTGTTGTCAGTCAGTCGCGCGGAAATCGCAGCACGAGCAGCTCGAGCCCTTCCGGGCCGGCCGTGAGCGACGGGAGTCGCTCGTCTCGAGTCGCGTACAGGCAAGACCACCGGGACCATTTCTCGCCTGCGTGCTCCAGCGTGCCGTTCACCACGATGTAGTATTGACCGCCCCCGTCGGCAGGGTCGAGCGCCGGGAGCGATGCACCGGGGCCGCCGCGATATAGACCGGCGCACAGTCCGTCTGCTTCCGGCGCGATCAGCACCTCAGATGTCGTCGCGCGGCACGCGCTCAAGTCGACGCCGTTACCGAGGGGTATATTAGTCGCGAGTCGCTGCCGCTGGCGTCCGCGCACGAATCGATCGCGCATGGCAGGCAGATACTTGGCACCCGGATCCCAACGGTGCCTCAGCGTGTAATAACGAATGCCGTCATCGCCCGCGACGATGGGTCCATAAGGTGTGTGACCGCCGGCGAACTGAACCGACAGCGGAAGCACCGTTTTCTTTCCGAGCCGCCCGCTGCCGCCAACGAAGACCTGATATTGCTCGGTCTCGTGAAAGTGCGGCGGCGTGACGGATCCCGGCGGTTGATCCACCAGGAATCCCTGCGGCAGCTCGTTGGCATTGACCTCGTTGCCCTCGACGTAGGTGCCGCGCACGGGTGCAGCGCCGATGTACCCGCGTAGCACATAGCGCTGACCGTGCACGTCGACGACCCGCGCATTGGCATCGGCGGTCTCGGTGGACGTGGCTAAAAGCATGGCGATGTCATTTCTTTTCGACGTGCAACAGGATATCCGCATTGGTTGGGAAAGTCCCCGCACTGCGGCAGGTGCCTGGTCGTTCTCCGAACGAGTCCGCAATCGCGGACACGCCAAGGCATGGATACACCCTTTGCCGGGTGTCGATCTGAGTGGCGGTGATTATTCTGGGAATGACTATGAGTACGAGGGCCTACGTTCAAGACACGCAAGCCCTTGAAAGGTTTGGCTCCCCGGGACGGGCTCGAACCGCCGACCTAGTGGTTAACAGCCACCCGCTCTACCGACTGAGCTACCGGGGAATATCGGGCTCGCTATGGTACTGGCGGCCCCGGGGACGGTCAATCGAGCCCGCGGGGACGCCAACCTGATTTTGTCTAGCCGACCCCGAACACGCCGTCCATGCGATCCAGCGCCTTTGTCAGATTCTCCTTGCTCGTGGCGTAGGACAGGCGCAGATAGCCCGGCGCGCCGAAGGCGCTACCGGGCACCAGCGCCACTCCGGCATCGACCAGCAGTCGCTCGGCGAGCGCGATGTCGTCGCCGACGTCCGGCATCGATTCGAGCGCGCCGCGCACGTCGGGAAATGCATAGAAGGCGCCCTGGGCCGGCAGGCAGCGGACGCCGTTGCCGCGGTTGAGGCGCTCGACGACGTAGTCGTGTCGCTCCTTGAACACCTTCACCATGTCGTGCACGCACTGATGGTCGCCGTCGAGTGCCGCCGCCGCGGCCACCTGCGAGACGGAGGCGGCGCACGAGGTGCTTTGACCCTGGACCTTTTTCATGGCGTTGATGATCGCTTCGGGCGCGGCGGAGTAGCCGATGCGCCAGCCGGTCATGGCGTAGGCTTTGGACACACCGTTGATGACCACGGTGCGCTCGTAGAGACCTGGGCAGGCGGTGACGATATTGCAAAACGGCTCGTCGCCCCAGGAAATGAGCTCGTAGATGTCGTCGCTCACGACCACCACGTTGGGGTGGCGCAGCAGTACCTCGCCGAGGGCTGCGAGCTCGGCGCGGGTGTAGCAGACACCGGTGGGATTCGACGGGCTGTTCAGCATCAGCAGTCGGGTCTTCGGCGTGATGGCCGCTTCCAGCTGCTCTTGTGTAATCTTGAAACCGGTTTCGATACCGGCTTCGATGATGACGGGCTTGCCGTCGCAGAGCAGCACCATGTCCGGGTAGGACACCCAGTAAGGTGCGGGAATGATGGCCTCGTCGCCTGGGCTCAGGAGCGCTTCGAAGGCGTTGAATATGGAGTGCTTGGCGCCGCAGGAGACCAGAATCTGCTTCGGCGCGTACTCGAGGTCGCTATCCCGTTTGAGCTTGGCGATGATGGCCGCTTTGAGTTCCGGGATGCCGTCGACCACGGTGTACTTGGTGAATCCTTCATCGATGGCTTTCTTGGCGGCTTCCTTGATGTGCGCCGGTGTGTCGAAATCCGGTTCGCCGGCGCCGAGGCTGACAATGTCGTGGCCCTCGGCGCGCAGCTCCGCCGCCCGTGCGGAGACGACCAGCGTCGGTGACGGTTTGATAGCGCGAACCCGGTCCGATAGCGTGATGTCCAATGCGGGAGTCCTCGGCGATTCTTTGTCGAGGAGGTACTATACGCGACCGTCGCCCGTGGGAGCGAGCTTGCCCGATCCCACGGGCGACATGACCACCGACAGGGAATTCGATGCCCGACAGACCCTTTCAGATTGAAGCCGATTTCGAGCCCGCCGGCGATCAGCCGGAAGCCATCCGCCGGCTCGTCGATGGCCTCGGCGACGGTCTCGCCCATCAGACGCTGCTCGGCGTGACCGGCAGCGGCAAGACATTTTCCATCGCGCACGTGATTCAGGCGATGCAGCGCCCGACGATCATTCTCGCGCCCAATAAGACGCTCGCCGCCCAGCTCTACGGTGAGATGCGCGAGTTCTTTCCTCATAATGCGGTGGAATACTTCGTCTCGTACTACGACTACTACCAGCCCGAAGCCTACGTGCCGAGCACCGATACCTACATCGAAAAAGACGCCTCGATCAACGAGCACATCGAGCAGATGCGCCTGTCGGCGACCAAGGCGCTGCTCGAGCACAACGACGCCATTATCGTCGCCACCGTGTCGGCCATCTACGGCCTCGGCGATCCGGAGGCCTTTCACAGCATGGTGCTGCATCTGGTGCGCGGCGACACCGTCGATCAGCGCGCCATACTGCGCCGCCTCGCCGAGCTCCAGTACACACGCAACGAGGCCGAGCTTCGCCGCGGTACCTATCGCGTGCGCGGCGAGATCATCGACATCTTTCCGGCGGAGTCCGAGAAGGAAGCCGTGCGGATAGAGCTGTTCGACGACGAAATCGAGTCGCTCGCCTTCTTCGACCCGCTGACGGGCGAGGTGCTGCGCCGGGTGCCACGGCTCACCATCTACCCCAAGAGCCACTACGTGACACCGCGCCAGACCATCGTCGACGCCGTCGATGAAATCAAAGAGGAGCTGAAGGAACGCCTTGCCCATCTGCGCGCGAACGACAAGCTGCTGGAAGCCCAACGTCTCGAGCAGCGCACCCGCTTCGATATCGAGATGATGTACGAGCTGGGATTCTGCAAGGGCATCGAGAACTACTCGCGCTACCTGTCCGGGCGTGCCCCCGGAGAGCCGCCGCCGACGCTCTTTGACTACCTCCCGGCGAATGCACTGCTGGTGATCGACGAGAGCCACGTCACCGTCCCGCAGCTCGGCGGCATGTACCGCGGCGATCGCTCGCGCAAGGAGACCCTGGTGGAATACGGCTTCCGCCTGCCCTCGGCGCTCGACAACCGGCCGCTGCGCTTCGACGAGTTCGAGGCGCTCGCGCCCCAGACGATCTTCGTCTCCGCCACCCCGGGTCCTTACGAGCACGAGCATGCGTCGGATGTGGTCGAGCAGGTGGTGCGGCCGACGGGACTCGTCGACCCCTCGGTCGATGTGCGGCCCGCGTCCACCCAGGTCGACGATCTGCTTTCCGAGATTCACAAGCGGGTCGAGGTCAACGAGCGTGTGCTGGTGACCACCCTGACCAAGCGCATGGCGGAGGACCTCACCGACTATCTTGCCGAGCACGGCGTGCGGGTGCGCTATCTGCACTCGGATATCGACACCGTGGAGCGCGTCGAGATCATCCGCGATCTGCGCCTCGGTGAGTTCGACGTGCTCGTGGGGATCAATCTCCTGCGCGAGGGGCTCGATATGCCCGAGGTGTCCCTGGTGGCCGTGCTCGATGCCGACAAGGAGGGGTTTCTGCGTTCGGACCGCTCGCTCATCCAGACCATCGGCCGGGCCGCGCGCAACATCAACGGCAGCGCCATCCTGTATGCCGATCGGGTGACCGGCTCGATGCAGCGTGCGCTCGACGAGACCGCGCGCCGGCGCGCCAAGCAGGTGCGCTTCAACGAGGCACACGGCATCACGCCCCGCGGCATCCTAAAGGCGGTCAGCGACATCATGGAGGGCGCACGTTCGGGCGGGCCGGGTTCGGCGAGGCGTTTCGCCGAGGTGGCAGAGGAAATCGGTCGTTACGGTGAGTTGACGCCCGACGATGTCTCGCGGCGCATTCTCGAGCTCGAGAAACGTATGTACAAGCACGCCGAGAACCTCGAATTCGAGGAGGCCGCGAAGCTGCGCGACGAGGCGGCGCGACTGCGGGAATTCGGCCTCGAGCTGAAGGCCGGGTGAGCTCGCGTACTGGCTTGCGACGATAAATTCGAACCGGTATCTTCGAGCCAGCCCCAGGCGCGTAGCTCAGTGGTAGAGCACTACCTTGACATGGTAGGGGTCGGTGGTTCGAACCCACTCGCGCCTACCACCCCCCCCGCAGGGCTCGCTCATGGCAAAGAGTGGGCCGGGTGCTTGCGATACGTGGAATTTCAGGCTCTTGCGGGCTTGAGAATCCTCCACATCGGACCTAAGATCCGTCGGTACGCCTGTCTGTGCGTGGTCTGTAGGTCGGGGAGGCCGATCGGGGACGCACAGCTTCAGCCAGGTGGCCGTGTGCACGCATACCCGGTGAGCACCATCATGGTCCGCGGACTTCAGCTCCAGACCATGGCTCGGACGGGAGATCGCGCGCCGCGGCCTCAGTTTTTTTGTGGGAGGACAACAGGTATCGCAGCACCCAGGAAGAACCGGGTCAACCAAGAAATAACGAGCTCGTCTGTGCGGCTCATCGACGCCGAGGGCGGCCAGCTGGGCATCGTGTCCCTGGAGCAGGCGCTGGAAGCGGCGGACGAGGCGGGCTTTGACCTGGTGGAGATTTCTCCAAACGCCGATCCGCCGGTTTGCCGCTTGATGGACTACGGTAAGTTTTTGTTCCAGCAGAACAAGAAACGCCAGGCATCAAAGAAGCGCCAACAGGTCATCCACCTCAAGGAGGTGAAGTTCCGGCCCAGCACGGAGGAAGCGGACTACCAGACCAAGCTCCGGAACCTGAAAAGGTTTCTGAACCACGGTGACAAGACCAAGGTGACCCTGTGGTTCCGCGGTCGCGAGATGCGGCACCAGGAGCTGGGCATGAAGCTGCTGCAACGAGTCGAGGCCGATTTGGAAGAGCTCGCGAAGGTCGAGCAGTTCCCGAAGATGGAAGGCCGTCGACTATCGATGGTTTTGACGCCGCGCAAATAGCGCGGCTTGCAAGAGACGGACAGACAGATGCCGAAGATGAAGACAGTTCGCAGCGCCGCGAAGCGCTTCAAGCAACGCGCCAACGGTCGCTTCAAGCGTGCCCAGTCCCACCGGCGGCACATACTCACGAAGAAGTCCACGAAGCGCAAGCGCCACTTGCGCGCCATGGACGTGATCACCGATGCGGACACGCCGGCGGTGCGCCGCATGCTGCCCGGTACTTGAGGAGGCGTCGACATGCCCAGAGTTAAACGCGGCGTCACGGCACGTGCGCGGCACAAGAAAGTCATCGCGCAAGCCAAGGGCTACCAGGGTCGGCGCAAAAACGTCTACCGGGTCGCCAAGCAGGCCGTCATCCGCGCGGGTGCGACCGCTTACCGCGACCGCCGCCAGCGCAAGCGCCAGTTTCGAGCGCTGTGGATTGCACGCATCAATGCGGCGGCGCGCGAGTGCGGGTTGTCTTATAGTCGGCTCATCCATGGGCTCGGCAAGGCGGACATCAGCATCGATCGCAAGGTACTGGCGGATATCGCGGTCTTCGACAAGGCTGCGTTTGCGGAGATCGCGGAAAGGGCCAAGGCCAGTCTCTGATCCTCCGAAGGCCGTCGCCCGCGACGGCAGCCGACAAATCGAAGATCGAATGGACGGGGAAAGGCCTGAGATCCTTTCCCCTTTTTTTGTGCCGATGTTAACGATGCCCGCATTGACGCGGTCCGGCGGAGCAGAATTGCGCCTACGGGAGTGGGCACGCGTTGCTCGAAGCAGGTCGACATGGCCGAACTGACCGATATCGTCAACCAGGCTCGCGACGAGCTGTCCGCGGCCCGTGATGCGGTCGCGCTCGATGCGGTGCGGGTGCGTTATCTGGGCAAGCAGGGGCTGCTCACCGCGCAGCGCAAGCAGCTTGGCAAGCTGCCCGCCGCCGAGCGTCCCGCGGCCGGAAAGCGCATCAACGCGGCGCTCGAGAGCGTCCAGCAGGCGCTCGATGACCGGCGTGCGGCCATCGATGCAGAGACGCTCACGTCGCGCCTGCGCGATGAGCAGCTGGACGTCACGCTCGCCGGTCGCGGCCAGCGCACCGGCGGTCTGCATCCCATCACTCGCACGCTGCAACGCATCGAGATGTTCTTTGCCCAGGTGGGCTTCGAAGTTGCCACCGGGCCCGAGGTGGAAACCGACTACCACAACTTCGAAGCGCTCAACATTCCCGGCCATCATCCGGCGCGGGCCATGCAGGATACCTTCTACTTCGCCGACGGCTTACTGTTGCGAACCCACACCTCGCCGGTGCAGATACGCGTCATGGCCGATACCCAGCCGCCGATACGCATCATCGCGCCTGGGCGCGTGTACCGCTGCGACACCCCGGACATGACCCACGCGCCGATGTTTCATCAGGTCGAGGGTTTGATGGTGGGCGAGGACGTCAGCTTCGCTCATTTGAAGGGCATGGTCATGGACTTCCTGCGCCACTTCTTCGAAGAGGATCTCGAGGTGCGTTTCCGTCCTTCCTATTTTCCGTTCACCGAGCCCTCGGCGGAAGTGGACATCCGCGGCCAGTCCGGCTGGCTCGAGGTCATGGGCTGCGGCATGGTCCATCCGCGGGTGCTCGAGAACGTGGGTATCGACTCGGAGCGCCATACCGGCTTCGCTTTCGGCATGGGGGCCGAGCGCCTGGCGCAGCTACGCTACGGCATCGACGATCTGAGGCTGTTCTTCGACAACGATCTGCGCTTCCTGGAGCAGTTCCGGTGAAAGTCAGCGAGCAATGGCTGCGCGAATGGGCCGATCCGCCGGTCGATACGGACACGCTGGTGGGCCAGCTCACCGCCGTGGGTCTCGAGGTGGCGAGCGCCACACCGCTGGCGCCGCCCATGGACGCGGTCGTGGTTGCGGAAGTGCGCGCGGTTGCTCCGCATCCGCAAGCCGAACGCCTCAGCGTATGCACCGTGGACGCGGGTACCGGTGACGACCTCGCCGTCGTGTGCGGGGCGCCCAACGTGTTCCCGGGCATGCGGGCACCCATGGCATTGGTCGGGGCGCGCCTGCCCGACGGTCACAAGATTCGCCGAAGCCGGATCCGCGGCGTCGAGTCCCAGGGCATGTTGTGCTCGGCGCGCGAGCTGGGTCTCGGCGAAGATGCCGATGGCATCATGCAACTCGATTGCCAGGCGCCCGTCGGTACGCCGCTCTCCCGACATCTGCGGCTCGATGACGTCATCATCGACATCGAGCTGACACCGAACCGCGGCGACTGTCTCGGCATCTCGGGAATCGCCCGCGAGATTGCCGTCATCAACCGGATGCCGCTCGCCGGGCCGCCGCTGGAGCCGGTGGCGCCGGTCATCGACGACCGGTTCGCGGTGCATCTCGATTGCCCCGAGCATTGCCCGCGCTACGTCGGACGCGTCATCCGTGACATCGACCCGTCCGCGCGCACCCCGGTGTGGATGCAGGAACGCTTGCGTCGTTGCGGCGTGCGCCCCATCGGCCCGGTGGTGGACGTGACCAACTACGTGATGCTCGAGCTGGGCCAACCCATGCACGCCTTCGATCTCGCGACCCTGGCGTCTGCGATCCACGTGCGCATGGCCAGGCATGGCGAACGCCTGACCCTGCTCGACGAGAATGCGGTCGCCCTCGACGACAATTCGCTGGTGATCGCCGACGAGAAGCGCGCCGTGGCACTGGCCGGCATCATGGGGGGTCTCGATACCAGCGTCACCGATGCGAGCCGCCACATCTTCCTCGAGTGCGCCTGGTTCGAACCCAAGACCATTGCGCTGGAGTCACGCCGCCTGGGCCTGCACACGGATGCCTCACATCGCTTTGAACGCCACGCATCGCCGGTGGGCCAGATGGCCGCGGTGGAGCGAGCCACGCGGCTTCTCGTCGACG
>JBFICP010000095.1:0-11252 GCA_041581935.1 Gammaproteobacteria bacterium
AAACGCGTCCGTCATCGTGACACCCTTGCGCGAATCGGCGGCGACGAGTTCGGCATCATCATGCGTGATTGCTCCCTCGAGCATGCCGAGCATGTGGCCAACACGCTGCTCGAGCTCCTCGGCGAGCTGCGATTCAACTGGCATGGCAAACGCTATTCAATTGGTGCAAGCATCGGTCTGGTGCCATTGAATGATCCCGACAACAGCGTCTCAACTGTACTGAGCGCCGCGGACGCCGCATGTCATGCGGCAAAAGACAAAGGCGGTCATCGCGTGCTGATGTTCAGCAACGACGATACGGAGCTCGCGAAGCGTCACGGCCATATGCGGTGGGTATCACGCATCAATCGGGCGTTGGACGAAAATCGTTTCAGATTGAGCTTCCAGCCCATCGCTCCGTTGGCTTATGAAGTGAGTCCACCGGTTCACTACGAGCTTCTGATTCGAATGCAGGATGAGTTCGGAAACATGGTGGCTCCGGGAGCATTTTTACCCGCAGCCGAGCTATACAGCCTGTCGACGAAGCTGGATCGCTGGGTACTGTCTTCGGCGTTCGGGTGGCTGGACCGTCACCCACGTCACGTCGAAGAACTCTCGGTGTGTGCAATCAATCTCTCGGGTCACTCACTCGGCGACGATCAGTTTCTGGACTTCGTCGTCGATCTGTTCATCACGAGCAAGGTCCCCGCAAGCAAGATTTGCTTCGAGATAACCGAGACGGCCGCCATCGAGAATCTCGAGTACGCGAGTCGGTTCATCGGCACGTTGAAGGCCCTCGGGTCACGGTTCGCGCTCGATGATTTCGGTAGCGGGCTCTCGTCGTTCGCTTACCTGAAGACGCTTCCAGTGGACTACTTGAAAATCGACGGCATGTTCATCAGGGATATTACGGACGACCCGATCCATCTCGCCATGGTGCAATCCATCAACGAGGTCGGCCATCTGATGGGCATGGAAACGGTCGCCGAATTCGTCGAGAACGACGCCATCGTGGATGTGTTGCGTGAGCTGGGCGTCGACTACGCGCAGGGTTACGGAATCTGTCCTCCGAGACCACTCGAGATATTCGAGCGCGTCGAGCACAATGAGTCGGATACCCACAGCGCGCTTATGAGCGGAGTCGCCTAAGCGGCTGCCGCTCGAACCGTATCGCGCTCTCGGGTTTCGGCCTGACGTCACCCAGACCAACCTGCACCGCATCGAAATGCGCCCGATGTCCCGCCCGGGCAAAGGCTGGGTTAGGCTTCGGAAGTCATGGGCATATGTGCAAATCCCATCACTCCGGTGGTGCTGGCGCTCGGGGCCGCGTTTCTGTTCGCGCTCGGCATTCAATTCACGCGCAAGGGTCTGCTGCATACCGACCCGCGCACCGGGACGCTCATCAGCATCGGAGCCGCCACGCTGCTCTACTGGTCGGTATCGCCCTGGCTGCTCGAGCGTCACTACTGGCTGTCGCCGGCCATCGCCCTGTTCGCCGCCATCGGTCTGTTCCGCCCGTTCCTCTCTTCGAACCTTTCCATGGCTGGCACCAAGTACCTGGGCGCCACCATCTCGAGCACTCTTGCGTCCACGTCGCCATTGTTCGGGGTTGCCCTCGGGGTGCTGCTGCTCGGCGAATATCTGGGTCTCGACATCGCCATTGGAACCGCTGCCATCGTCGCCGGGGTCATCGTGCTGTCCTGGCGCGACGACGTATCGCGCGCCTGGCCGTGGTGGGCGCTGATGCTGCCAATCGGCGCCGCGTGCCTGCGCAGCGTTGCGCAGGCCTTTGCAAAGCTCGGCATGGAGAGCCTGCCGAGTCCCTATTTCGTCGGCCTTGTGGGCTACAGTGTTTCCTTTCTGGTTGCCGTCGTCGACCATCGGTGGCGCGGCGTGGCACCAGGTGTCGTGCTCAATCGCGGTTGCGGTTGGCTGGTGCTGACGGGACTCAGCTATGGCTTCGCGATCCTGTCTTTGAACAATGCGCTGAACTGCGGCCGACTCTCGGTGGTTGCGCCCATCGTGGCATGTGCGCCACTGTTCACGCTTCTGCTCGGTGTGTCGCTGTTTCGAGAAGGCGCGGTTACGGGCCGCGTGGTGCTCGCCGTCCTTCTGGTCGTCCCCGGCGTAGTTCTCATCAGCATGGAGCCGTGATTCGAACGAATGAAACCCGGGTGCGAATTCCCTTCCACGGTGCTAATCTTGCGCCAAGCCCTCCGATTGCAGCACCGCGTGTTCCCATGAAAACAATCCTGGTGCCATTTTACGACGACGACATAGCCCAAGCCGCGCTTAGCACATCGTGGCTGGTAGCGGAGCGATTCTCGAGCTATGTCGAAGCGTTGTTCGTCATGCGGCCACCGCAGATTTTCGATGGCGAAGGGATCGCCCTGGCCGGATCGTACATGACTCAACTCAAGGACGAGGAACGCCGCCTGGCGGAAAGCGCACACAAGCGGTTCCAGTCGGTCATTGAATCCCGTGGAGTGCAGCTCGCTGACGTCGGTACCCCGTCGGACAATGTGACCGCCGGTTGGCGGGAGACCGAGGGCCTCGAGGGTCAGGTCATAGGCGACTACGGACGGCTTTTCGATCTAATCGTCATTGGACGTAATTTCGGTCAGCCCTGGATCGACTGGAGCGTCATGTGCGAGGCGGCGCTATTCGAAACGGGACGTCCGGTGCTCGTGGCGGGCGCAGAGACGCCGACGTCCATCGGCGAGCGAATCGTGGTTGCATGGAATGGAAGCACCGAGACGGCGCGTTGCATCGCGTTCAGCATGCCGTTTCTCGAGCGGGCTGATTCCGTAGTGGTTTTGAGCGTCGAAGGCTGGCAGGTACCGGGCCCGAGTGGCGATCAAATTACCGCCCATCTGAAGCGAAACGGTATCAAGGCGACTTTCAGCAACGTGGTTTCCGGAGCTCGCACGGTGGGTGAGGCGATCCTCGATGAGACCAAGGCTCTGAATGCCGATCTCATTGTCAAGGGCGCCTATACACACAGCCGACTGCGTCAACTGGTCTTCGGCGGCGCGACTCGGCATCTGTTGACCAACACTCCCATACCTTTGTTCATGGCCCACTGACGCCGGGCGGGCGCATCATCGCCACCACGCCTGCGCTTGAGGCGACGGGGATGGCCGACTTTCAACAGAGCAACTCGCGGTGAGCGTTTCCGAGTGTCGGATCCTCGTCGTCGATGACAACGAGGACAATCGATATACGTTGGTGCGGCGCCTCGCTAAGGAGGGTTACACGGACGTCGTTACCGCCAGCAACGGTCGCGAAGCGCTCGATAAGCTGGAAAGCCGGGAATTCGACCTGGTTCTCCTCGACATCATGATGCCCGAGATGGACGGCTACACCGTGCTCGAGCATCTTCGCGTCTCCGGTGATCTCGCCAGACTTCCCGTCATCGTCATTTCCGCACTCGACGAATTCGACAGCGTCGTGCGTTGCATCGAAATGGGAGCGGAGGATTACCTGCCAAAGCCTTTCAACGCCACGCTCCTAAGGGCCCGAATCGCCGCCGTATTGGAAAAAAAGCGGCTTCGGGATGAGGTGGTGAGGCAACTGGCGATTATCCGGGAAGTTTTCGGGAAGTACGTCCCGGCGAGTATTGCCTCTCAGATTATCGCCGATAAGGGTCAGCTCACCCCCACCCATGCGACCGCGACGATTCTGTACAGTGATATCGAGGCGTTTACGAGCATCGTCGAGAGCATGTCTCCGGAGCAGGTGGTGCGGATGCTGAACGAGTATTTCCCAGCGGTCATCGAGCCGGTGGAAAGGCACGGTGGAGTCGTCAATCAGTTTCAAGGCGATGCAATGTTGATCACATTCAATGTCCCGGTGGCCGAAGCCGAGCACGCGGATCGGGCCGTTCGTGCGGCGTTGGAGATGCAAGAGGTGGTGGACGGGAAGAAGTTTGCCGGCGTTCGGCTGACAACGCGAATCGGCATCGCAACCGGGAGCGTGATCGCCGGAAACGTGGGCTCGGGAGCGCGTATCAACTATACGGTTCACGGCGACGCGGTGAATCTGGCGGCACGGCTCGAGCAGCTCAACAAGGAACGCGGCACGCGCATTCTGATTTCCGGGCAGACCGTCTCGATGCTTCAGGGTGACTACGACATAGTAGCCATGGGCGCGTTGAACGTGCGCGGCAAGACCGCCCCAGTGGATATATACGCGCTCAACGCCAGAGATACTCCCAAGCGATAACGTGCTGCTGCGACATGCGATTTCTGAAGCATTTCGTTTTTTTGTCCGGAAGTATCGTCATCGTCGCCATCGCGTCACTGTGGTTCGCAGTTCGGGCCAGCTTGCCGCAGCTCGACGGTGATCTCTCGGTCTCCGGGCTCGGAGAGTCGGCGCATGTCGTGCGCGATGCGATCGGCGTTGTGACGATTCGCGCCGCGAGCCGGCGCGACGCGGCCCTGGCAACGGGGTTCGCGCACGCCCAGGATCGATTTTTTCAGATGGACCTGATGCGCCGCCTGGCCGCCGGAGAGCTGGCAGCCGTGGTGGGAGAGGCGGCCGCCGATTATGATGCACGACAACGCGTCCATCGCATGCGTCACGTCGCGCGCGACGTGCTGGAAGCGGCAAGCGATGCAGAGCGCGAAGTCGTCGAGGCCTACGCCATCGGCGTCAACGCCGGTCTCCGGTCGTTGACCGTGCGACCCTTTGAATATCTTTTGCTGCGGGTCGAGCCGTCCGAATGGCGTGCCGAGGATACCGTGCTGGTGGTGCTCGCCATGTATTTCCGTCTGCACGACGAGCGCGCCGAGCGAGAGTCGAATCTCGGACGGCTGCGCGACGCGTTGCCACCCGAAATGTTCGATTTTTTGACCCAGGCGGGCACCACCTGGGATGCTCCCCTTCTCGGTGGGCCCCTGCACTCGCTGCCGGTGCCCGACGCCCGAGTCTGCGACGTCGGCCGCGCAGTGCAACCGGACCTCGTGCGTGCGCGGCGCGTTCGGCCGTCCATGCAAGAGGCGAGCGCACCAGTGGGCAGTAATGCGTGGGCAGTATCCCCGCGGCGTACACGCGAAGGGGTTGCCATGCTCGCCAACGACATGCATCTGGGTCTCGCAGTGCCGAACACCTGGTTCCGCCTTCGCCTGGTGATTGAAGACGCTTCGCTTCGCGACGAGCATCTCGATGTGAGCGGCGTGAGCCTTCCCGGCACGCCGGCGATGGTGGCAGGCAGCAACGGAAGTACCGCCTGGGGATTCACCAACACTTACGGAGACTGGGTCGATCTGGTGGAGCTCGAGATCGACCCGGAGGATCCGCAGCGTTACCGCACCGCGGACGGGTTCCGCACATTCGGCGAGCACACGGAGGTGATTCAGGTTCGCGGTGCGGAGCCTCGAACGATCACGGTGCGCAGCACCGTGTGGGGGCCGGTCATCGAGGTCGACAGCCGCGGCCGGTCACGCGCCCTGCGCTGGCTCGCGCACGATCCACAGGCGACCAATTTCAGCCTGCTCGCTATGGAGCGGGCAAGGAACGTGCACGAGGCCATGGATATCGCCAACCGCAGCGGAATTCCGCCACAGAACGTGATTCTCGCCGACCGCGACGGCCACATCGCCTGGACCGTGATGGGCAGGATTCCGCAGCGAGCCGGCTACGATCCGCGATTACCGAGCAGCTGGGCCGAGCCCGGACGCGGCTGGTTCGGCTGGCTGCCGGCGAATGACTATCCGCGCATTCTCGACCCTTCGACTGGCGCGCTCTGGTCGGCCAACACGCGGGCGTTGGACGGCCCGGCGCTCGACGCCATCGGTGACGGCGGCTTCGCCCTCGGCGCACGGGCGACGCAGATCCGCGATGCGCTGCTTTCACTCGAAAACGCTACCGAGGCCGCAATGCTGGCTATTCAGCTCGACGATCGTGCTCTGTTTCTCTCCCGCTGGCGCCGGCTCATGCTGGACGTGCTGGCCAGCGGCGCGGCAACCGACGAACCGCGCCGCGCCCGGGCGCGACAAGTGGTGGAGAGCGGCGGGCACAACGCGGCGGTGGACGATGCCGGTTACCGGCTGGTTCGAAACTTCCGCCGCGAAGTGGCGCGGCGCGCGTGGGCGATGATCCTGGCCGGCTGCGCGCGGCCGGACGGCGGCAAGCTTCCATCGGGCATGCGTCAATGGGAGGGGGCGCTGTGGAGAATCATCGAGGAGCGTCCCACGCACCTGCTCGATTCGAGCTACGCTGATTGGCAGGAGTTTCTGCTTGCAGCCGCCGACGCGGCGGTCCGAGACTGCGGCGACGAAGCGCTCGAACGGTGCACCTGGGGCCGCGCCAATGTGCTCAACATGCGCCATCCTCTGGGGCGTGCGGCGCCGCTGCTGGCGGCCTGGCTCGATATGCCCGCAAGCCCCATGCCGGGCGATCTGAACGTGCCACGCGTGCAGGCCCCGGCCATAGGAGCGTCGCAGCGATTCGCGGTGATACCCGGGCGCGAAGAGTCCGGATACTTTCATATGCCGGGTGGACAGAGCGGTCATCCCATGTCGCCGTTCTACGACGCCGGCCATCGCGACTGGGCCGAAGGCGAGCCGACGCCGTTTCTCCCCGGCCCCGACCGCCACCGACTGACGCTGAAGCCCGTCGACTAGCTGCTAGGCTTAAGTTTTGCGCACGGCGAACGCGCCCCAGGTCATGAAGGTCATTCTCGATTCCGATCGCATCGCGATCATCGTCACCGCGACCGCGCTGGGTGTGCTCGTGCTGATGGCGCTGCTGCTCGCCGGTGCACCGCTTTACACGGAAGACCTGTGGTGGCACCTCAAGGCCGGGGAGATGTACGTCTCCGAAGGACCCTGGCCGAAGGCCGACTGGATGCTGCACACGGCCAGCAGCGATGCGCCGATTCAGCACGAGTGGTTGTTCGGCGTGTCGGTATTTGCCCTGGAGCGGGCGCTGGGATTTCACGGATTGCGTATCGTCCATGCGGCCGCCGTCGCCGTAATTATCTGGACGGCATTTTCGATGTTCAGACGTGCGGGCGGCGGGTCGGCTGCCGCCTGCTTTGCTACCTGCGTTTTCGTCGTGCTCGCCTGGTTTCGCTTGTTTCAATTTCGCCCGGACCTTGTCAGCATCTTTGCCACTCTGATCGGCTACCGGTTGCTGATGGAGCACGAAGACGCCCCATCCTGGCGCCGCGTTGCCGCTTACGCGCTGATGATCGCGCTCTGGGTCAATTTTCACTCGTTATTTTTGGTCGGCCTGAACCTGCTCATTGCAGCGATACTGGGCATTGCACTGGCCGCAGCAATCGATCATTACATTTGCCGTGATGAGGACGGCAGGAACTTGCGCGCAGGGCACCGCAGGCGGCTCGCGCTGCGCCTAGGCGCCGCGCTGGTAATCGGACTGCTGGTCGCATTACTCAATCCGCGAGGGATCGAGCAACATCTCACGTTTTTCTCCTCCACGCAGAGCACCGCAATTTGGAACGTGACCGACGAGTGGTCGCATTTCCACCCGTTCGACTTCAATGCTAATCACGCCAGCATAACGCTGCCCATGTGGCTCGTTGCAGACGGCGTGATTCTGGTCTTTCTCGCCCATGCGACAGCCTCCCTTGTGCGCTTTTTCAGGTCGCGTACCGCCGAAGCTCTGAATGATTTCGATCCCGTGCGATTCGGACTCGCACTCGCCTCAATCGTCGCGTTTTTGATTTCCATTCGCTTTCTGTGGATGAGTGTTTTTCCTTTGCTTTACGTTTTGCACGGCTTGAGACAGCTTAACCGAGAGCGCGTTCGTGCATCGATCGGCGTGGCGTGGCTGATGGCGCTTGCAAGCGTAGTGCTCGCGGCATGGTTTTCGGTCAGCTACGGAATCGGTAATTTGGTAGCGCGCTTCGGAAATTCACCCGTTGATTACTTCACCATGCCTTTCCGCAGTCACAAGTTTCACGCGGAGGGCGTTCACTTCCTTTCCGGGTCACGGCTCGAAGGTCGTCTCTTCAATTCCTATGCTATGGGCGGCTTTCTCGGATATTGGCTTGCGCCCCGCCTGCGCACGTTCGTCGATAGTCGGGCGGAGCACTACGACAGTGACGTGTATCTCGACTATTCGGCAATCACGAAGATGCTCGGTCGCAAGCCCGGCGAGACATTTCTCGATATCCTCGATCGCCGCAATGTCGATATTTTCTTCGGTATCGGATTTCCCGGTTGGTGGCACACGGTTTACACGACCATGCATCTCGACGGAGTTCCGGGTTGGCTTCTGGTGTCGCGTTCTTTCCGTCACGCCATTTACCTGCGAAACGACCCGAGCAACAGGGAAAATCTCGAGCGAGTCGCCGCATATTACGAAGGTGAAGGCGTTCCGTTCGACCGGGAACGGGGTCTCGATCCCAGCGCTGTTATCCGTGCGCGTCCGGACTGGGCCATCGAACGTTCCATGCTGCCGACCGATTACCCTCAGCTTCTCGCCGACGCCGAAAGCACGGATCTCGGCAAACGACTGAAGGCGCGCAATGCCGTCGGCCTCGTGTACCTGCTAACCGGCGCCATCTCGGCGCAGATTGCCTGGGACCGGAAGACGGCGGAGGAGTTCCCGCTGGACCGTCGATCGCGCCAGCGGCTGGTCTACGGCTTGCTTCGAAACGACGCCGTTGCCGAAGCACAGTCGGTGGTTCGCGAGCTCATGGTCATCGATTCGCGCGATCGCTGGAGTCGCGATCTGGCGAAGCTGGTGGTCGAGTATCGCAATCTCGGGCGCCCGGCGGTGGCGCAGTTCGCCGGAGGCGCCCTGCAGGTGCACCGCAACTATCTTTTGTGGAAAAAGCTGCCCGCAAACATTTCGGAAACATGGGCCGTGGAGCTCGCGATGCCCACCGAGTCGCTGGTTCTGTCACCCGCGGTGCGCTGATCCTTCGAACAGCTTGGACTCCTATAGCCTCTCCATCGTAGGATCGCGACTCATCATACTGTTGCTTTCTGGACTCACTGCGCGTGAAAACTCGAGCGATAAAGGTCCGCTTTGCACGCACCAAGAGCGTGCTGACCAAGGCTGCCATTGTCAATCTTCTTCCGTCACAGCTCCTTGATGACACGCTGCCGATCGAGCAGGTCCGCAATCTGTTCGCGCGATTCGTAGATCAAGTCGAGATCGAGAATCACAATTTCTGTAATCGAATCTGCTGGTTCTGTCCCAACAGCTTCATTGATCGTCGAAGCGAATTACGACGAATGAACGATCGCGTATTCGATAAAATTGTCGGGGCATTGCGCGATATCGACTACGACGGACACCTCACATGGTCCCGCTATCATGAGGCGCTCGCCGATAACTCCATATTTGACCGAATATCCGTTGCCCGGCAGGCATTGCCGCGAGCGAAGCTCGTGGTGATAAGCAACGGTGACTACATGGATCGGTCGACCCTACCGCGGCTCGAGGATGTCGGCGTCGATCGACTGATTCTTGATCTTTACCTTCCCGACGGAAAGGAGCGCGAAGCCGATGCGATGGCCAAAGGGTTGCGGCAGTTTCGTGGCCGCACCGGCCTGGATTTGGTGCAAGAAAGCGAAACGGACTTCAGAATTAAAGGAACCCGATTAAAGGCTACGTTGGAAATTCCTTGTTTCAGCAAAAATGAAGTCTCAACTCGGGGCGGTCTCGTCCAGGTCCCCAAGCTCGAAACCTATCGGCGAAGATCCGTCTGTTTGGCGCCGGTCCGACATGTTGTCATCGACTACAATGGTCGCGGCATGATTTGTTGCCAGACCCGCTCCGACGCCACCGCGCACAAAAACGCAATTATCGGAGATATGAATCAGCCGGGATACGGATTGTTTGAACTTTATCGTGATCTTGGCGCTGCGCGTCGTGCGCTTTTGTCGGGTGGTGAAAAAAGCGGCGTTTGCCGCAGCTGCGACGTGCGCGACGACGGGCCCGACAGGCTCGCGCGTCGCGAATGGATAGCACGAGCCGCCGATGCGATTCCGGGCGCGTCGAGACTGATGGAGCGCATGTGGCAGCGATCCATACGTAGACGCCTCGTCTAGACTGCATCTCTTGCCGACTTCCCGCGCCAGTGGCCCCACGGCATGTGCTTTACGGTTGCTTTTCGTCGCTGGCTCGGTCGCGGCGATCGACATCGCGTCGGCTTGACCAGCACATCCCGCGTTCGCGCATGCCGGCCAGAGCGGACCTTCGATCCTTCTCGCCTCGCGAAGCAGATTGTCGAGAAGCGCCGGCTACGCCCGCAATCGCGCTGTGAGTGCAAACAGGGCACCGACGAGAGTAACTGGAAGCCAGTTTGCAGCCAGAAAAAACACGCTTCCTGCGAAAGCGCTCTCGCTCGATACGCCGAATGGTGGAAGCGTGAACACGAAAGCCGCCTGCAACGCGCCCACATAACCTGGGGCGCTGGGTAGCGTGACCGCGACCACCGTCGCGGTGAGCACGATCAGAGTGACGGCCACCCCGATGGATACGCTCATTGCCGCCATGGAAAGCCATACGCACATTCCCATCAGCGACCATTGAACCACCGAGTTGGCCAGCAGCGCCGCCAGCCTGCCCACAGAGCCCACCGACGAGAGCGCCTGCAGGACGTCCATGAGAAAGGTCTCGCCACGGGTGCGCATCGATGCCGGAAGCTTCGCCCCGAGCAGGTTCCAGAGACCGAAGACCCGTTCGGGAGCGGCGAGCATGACGTATATCACCGCGCCGAGCGCCACGGCGAATCCACCCACCAACCACGCGCCGAGACGAATCTCGCGCGGCGCGTCATCCACCCAGGGAACGGCCAGCAGGAAAAGCAGCAAGATAGCGATGACGTCGAGAATGCGTTCGAGCACCTGGGAAACCAGCACAGCGCTGATACGTTGCCGGTAGCGACGTGCAAACCAAACGCTGCGAACGATTTCACCGAGATGCGCCGGCAGCACATTGTTGGCTGCGAAGCCGATCATCATTGCCGGAGCGACCTGGCGGATACGATAGCGGCCGAGTGGCTCGAGAATCATCGCCCAACGCCATGCCTTGGCTGCGAAGAACAGTGTGAGAATGACCAGGAACGGCGCCACGTAGTGATAGTCGGCGCCCGCCAGCACCTCGCCGAGCGCCTCCAGGTCGACATTCCAAAGGGAGTAGACGAGCAGCAGCGCTGTAACGGCGAGGATCAGCATCGCCTTTATCCAGCGCTTCATGTGAATGCCTGGCGGGTGCCGGCGCGGCGCCCTGAAATTTGCCGTTCGCAGAGGCGGCGAACGTCGGCCTGTCTGCTTCCTCCGAGTGTGGTT
>JBFICP010000096.1:0-11145 GCA_041581935.1 Gammaproteobacteria bacterium
GGCGCGTCCGGGGCCATCTCCTGACGCCCCGTTCGCGGCTGCGGTAACGCCTGCGGCATTTCCCGGAATGCGGCTACCGCGATGACGCCCATGGCGCTTCGATCGCCCCAGGCCTCGGCGTAGGAGTTTTGCACGTCGGTGAAAAAGAAGCGGTGCACGCGGGTATCGCTGGTGCGCCATCCCGAGTACGTGGTCTGCTCGCCGGCGCCGAGCACGTACATCGGCTCGCCCGCGCGCAGATGCGACTTCTCGCCGGAGATAATGTTGCGCCCGTCGACGGCGATCACCAGGCCGATGCGCCCGCCCGTGCGGTTGTGCACGCGGATGCCGTAGTTTCTGCCTTTTTCCGCTTCCAGATAGGCACGCAGCTTGCCAAGCTGTACGCGATCGGCGAGGTCGTAGCGGGCGAAGACGCTGCCGTCGTCGGCAACGATCTCGACACCGACGGCCGGCAGCGGATGCGCCACCGTGGCGCCCGCCGGGGTCCCCGGAAGGGCCACCAGAAAGGCCACTGAAACAGCCCGGGAAATGGCCTGAAGATCGGCCGATAAAAGATTTGATATCAATGACTTGGCACTCATTTGCCGGCTCCTGTGTGGACATGCGTTCGGTGACTACAAACGCCGGATGCGGCGAAAAGGGTTAAGCTCACGCATCTTTAGCGAGCGCCGACGCTCGCGAGCCGGGTGCTGTCGATGCGAAGAATCCTCTACACCACCGCCCACGCGCTCGAGGAAACCGACGACGGTTATGACCTCGGCCGAAGCACGTCCAACAACCTCTCCTTCGGGGAGATTCTCGACGACACGCTGGTCTCGGAGCTGCGCCGGATGAGCGCCGGCTACGGCACGACGGCCGGAATTGCGCCGTTGCGGGCGGCGATTGCCGGGCTCCTCGCGCTGTCGCCCGAGCAGGTGCTGACGACCCATGGTGCCATCGCGGCGCTGCATCTCGCGGTCTTTTGCCTTTGTGATCAGGGCGACGAGGTCGTTACCGTGACACCCGGTTTCCCCGCGACCTTCGACATCATCCAGTCCCTGGGAGCGGTCAAACGCTCGCTCGCGCTGCGCTTCGACGACGGCTACGCGCTGGACGTCGAGCGGCTGGGTGCGCTGCTCAGCGAACGCACGCAGCTCGTGCTGCTCATCTCGCCACACAATCCTTCGGGCGTCATCACCGATCTCGAAGTCGTGGCGTCGGTTCTCGATCGCATGCGTGAGCGCGCGCCGCACGCGTACCTGCTCGTGGACGAAACCTTTCGTCAAGCCGCCTACGGTACGCGTCCACCCGCGCCTTCCGCGGCCAGACTGTCCGAGCGGGTGCTAACCGTCTCGTCCCTGTCCAAAGCCCATGGTGCGCCGGGCCTGCGGCTCGGTTGGATCACCTGCACCGAGCCCGAGCTGCTCGCGCATTTGAAAGTCGGCAAGGGAAAGACGGCGATCAGCAGCTCGATTCTCGACGAGCGTCTGGGTGCCCATATTCTTGCCAATGCCGGGAAGATATTGAGTGATAGAAACGCACGGCTGGATTCGGCACTTTCCCTGGTGGAGAAGTGGATGACGAGAAACTCCGAGCATCTCGAATGGGTGCGGCCGCACGCCGGAGGGCTGTGTTGCGTCAGGTTACGGCGATCGGTCTTCGACGACGCGCGCGTGGAAACTTTCTACGAGCAGGCCGCCAGGCGACGCATCAATCTGGCGGCGGGAAATCTGTTCCTCGATGAAAGACGCGTATTCCGATTGGGATTCGGCGCGCTGCCCATCACTTCGCTCGAGCCGGCGCTCGAAGCACTCGAAGACACCTGCAGGAACGCGGCCAAGCGGCGTGCGACGGCGCGTTGATCCGCACGATCGCGTCACGTTGAGTTGAAAGGGTTCTTCTGGATTGTATGCGCCATCGAGGCGGCGTTGCTGCTAATCGCCGCCGGGCTCGCATACGCGTTTCGACAACCGCTGTTTTCCGATCTGCACTGGAGTTTCACGGATTTTTTCATCGGAATCGCGGCAACCTTACCCCTGTGCGCGCTCTTCTGGTGGATGATGGGCTCATCGCTGCAGTCGCTTGCCCGAATCCGTCGTTTGCTGGTCGGGAGTCTGACGCCGCTGTTCGCGTCCTGGACGATACCGCAGCTCGCGTTCCTTTCGGCTCTGGCCGGGATCAGCGAAGAGGTACTGTTCCGAAGTGTCATCCAAGGATCGTCTTCCACGTACTTTGGTCCCGTCATTGGACTCACGGTCGCAAGCATTTTGTTCGGCGCCGTGCATCTCGTGACCAGGGCCTATGGAATGATTGCAGGGCTGATAGGTGTATATCTCGGTGTGCTCTGGATGGCGGGGGATAATCTACTGATCCCAATTGTCACGCATGCCGCGTACGATTTCGTCGCGCTCGTTTATCTGCTGCGCTTCTGGCGCCCGCGGAGTTGAAACCCGCGCCGGAAAAAGTTGCCCGCCCCGGGAGGGGCGGGCAACCAGGTTGCTACATCGCCGCCTTCTCTTTCCAGGTCGGCATCGGGTAGACGAGCTCGCAGGAGGCCAGCTCGAAGGGATAGACCGTGCAGTACTTGCCGTTCTGCACCTGCATGAGAATTCCCCGCACCAGCTGATTCTGGCCGTCGGGACCGAACTTGATGCCGCGCCAAGGCACGATCAGCTGCTCTTTCGGCATGTCCGTTGCCATCAAAGCCTGGCGGATTTTCTCGGGATCGGTCGACCCTGCGCGGTTGATGGCATCGGCCAGAACCATGAAGCCGGTGAACGCGCGCACCGGAACGTCAGACAGCTCGCGACCGTCAGAGTGCTTCTTGAACGCCTCGTTGACCGCGTTGATGAGCGGAATGGTTTTGGCCAGGTCCGTGTTGAACGGCGAGCGCGTGATTACGCCCTCGGCATCGCGCCCCAGCGTCGCGATGAACGTCGGGTCCGTGTAACCGGCGTTTTGAGCGACCAGAAGCTTCGGATTGTAGTCTAGGTCCTTGGCCGTGCGCATGAAGAGCATGGCATCGGAGGTATACGACGACGGCAGGAACACGTCGGCGTTGGCAGCCTTGAGGATCTGTACCTCCGAGCTCAGAGACGTGGTCTTGGCCCGATAGGAAATCTTCTGCGCTACCTTGTACCCTTTCTCCTTGGCCATCGTGTTCTGCACCGAGCCGCTGTCGGTGCCCCACAACGTGTCCTCGTGGAAGATAGCGACGGTCTGCAGTTCCTTGCCGAGCTTCCGCTTGAATTCGTCCATGAACTCGAACATCAGCTGGGTGAACTCACCGTCATGCGGCGTGGTGCGGAAGAACCATTTGAAGCCCCGCGTGGTGAGCTTCGGCGACGTGGACTCGCCGTTGACCCAGGGAATCTGATGACGCTCCGCGACCTGACTGCCGGCGGCGGTCACGCTGCTGTAGTAAGCGCCGTACATTGCATGCACGCCTTCCTGGGTGATCATGCGCTCGGTTTCGCCCTGGCCGATGTCGGGCTTACCCTGGTGATCGGCAACCACGATGCGAATCTTCGCGCCGCCGAGGTTCGGCAGACCCTTGCCCTTGGCGAGTGGCAAGTTGAGGTCCGACTCCTCGTTGATGATTTCGACGGCAGTGTCGAGCGCTGCCACGGCGTCGATGCCGGCCTGGGCAACGGGTCCGCTGAGCGGATAGATGACGCCGATGACGACTTCATCCTGCGCCGAAGCGGGTGGTCCGAAGGACAGCGCCGCCAGCGCAGCGACGGTGACGGTTGAGAGGAAATTACTGATTTTCATGGGATACCCCCTGTTGTTGTAAACGTGTGTGCCTCGCCGAAAGGTGTGTGGGCCCCACGTCGCGCGAGCGCCCGTGCACCTATCCAACCACTCCCGCGAGGCTGACAGGTCGCCGGTGCCGAACAGCCTACCACGGCTCGGTTCGGCGGGCAGCCCTTGATCCCACGCAAGGCGTCGAGTACACAGGCGGAGCGGCCGGTGCGACCATGCAACCCGGCTGAGCGGGGGGACCTTCGTAGTGACCTGGGAAATCGTCGTGCAGGCCATCATCAGCGGACTGCTGATGGGGCTCGTTTACGCGCTCATCGCCGCCGGCTTGAGTCTCATCTTCGGACTCATGGAGATCGTCAACTTCGCCCACGGCGAGTTCATGATGATAAGCATGTTCGCCGCATTCTGGTTGTGGGCGCTTTTTGGCCTCGATCCGATTTACTCGGTCCCGTTGTGCGCGGCGCTTCTGTTCTTCATGGGAGTCGCCACCCATTACGGCATCATTCGCCACATCCTGGGTGCGTCCATGCTGGCACAGATTTGCGCCACCTTCGGCCTCGCGGTGTTTCTGCGCGCCCTGGCACAGTTTCTCTGGACGCCGGATTTTCGCAGCATTGCCGATCCGATGGTTGCGGGCCGAGTGGATCTCGCCGGCGTGTTTCTCGGGCTGCCGCAGATCGTCGCAAGCGTCGGCTGTCTCATCGCATTCGGATTTCTCTACCTGTTCATCACCCGCACCGAGACAGGTCTCGCCCTGCAGGCCACCGCCCAGGATCGCGACGCAGCGGAGCTCATGGGCATTCCCACGGAGCGCATGTTCGCGCTCGGCTGGGGAATCGGCGCAGCCTGCGTCGGTGTCGCCGGCGTTTTTCTCAGCACCTTCTATTATGTGTTTCCCGAGGTCGGCCTGCCGTTCGCGTTGCTCGCCTACGTGGCGGTGGCCATGGGCGGCTTCGGCAGCATTCTCGGCAGCCTCGTGGCGGGGATCCTCATCGGACTCGTGGAATCCATCGGCGGATTGCTCATCGATCCATCCTACAAGCTGCTCATTGTTTTCGGCCTCTATCTCGTCATCGTGGTCTTCCGGCCTAAAGGGCTTTTCGGGCGCTACTGATGACGGACGCGCACTCGAACTCCGCCACGGGAAACGAAGTCCTCGCCTCGGCCATGGCGGAGCCGTTGCGCGCGCCGGCATCATTCAAGAGAAAAATGTTTTACATAACCATGGGAATCGCGTTGATTGCGTTCCCGCACGTGTTCGATTCGCCGTTTCCACATCACGTCATGATCATCATATTCATGTACGCATTGATGGCGCAGTCGTGGAACATACTGGCGGGGTTCTGTGGACAAATTTCGCTGGGACACGCCGCGTTCTTCGGCATCGGCGCCTACAGCACGGGCTACCTGTTTTTCGCATACCAGATTTCGCCCTGGATCGGAATGCTCATCGGCGTCGTCCTTTCGATGCTGATGGCGATCGCCATTGGAATTCCCACCTTTCGTCTTCGCGGTCATTACTTCGCAATCGCCACGTTGTTGATCGGGGAAGGCGTGCAGATTGTGTTCCAGCGCTGGGAGCTGGTCGGTGCGGCTTCGGGAATTTTTCTTCCGATTGTTCGAGAGCAACCGCTTCTGAGCTTCCAGTTTCATGGAACCAAGCTGCCTTACTACTACATCATCCTCGCATTTCTCGCCTTGGCGTGCGTGGTCGTCTGGCGGCTCGATCGTTCGCGCATCGGTTTCTACTTCCGCGCGATACGCGACGAGCCGGAAGCGGCCAGCAGTCTCGGGGTCAACGTGACGCTCTACAAGTCGTTTGCGTTCATGATCTCGGCGGGCCTCATGTCGATGGCCGGCGCCTTCTACTGCCAGTACGTGCTGGTCATCGATCCCGAGACCGTGTTTCCGTTGTCGTTGTCGATCCTGGTGGTGCTGATGGCGGTCATGGGTGGGGCCGGGACCTTGTGGGGTCCGATCATCGGTGCGGCGGTGCTGGTACCGATCTCGGAGCTCACACGCATCTATTTCGGCGGCACCGGCGGCACCCTCGATCTGATGATCTACGGCGCGTTAATCGTGCTTATCTGTATTTTTAAACCCGAAGGTCTCATCGGTGCGGTGAAGATGCGCCACGCCGATGCTTTAGAAGAGAAGTGCGACAGTGGCGATGCTCGAGGTTGAAGGACTGAGCAAACGTTTCGGCGGATTGCTCGCCAACAACGACATTTCTTTCGAGGTCGACGCGGGCAGAATTCTCGGCGTCATCGGCCCGAACGGCGCCGGCAAGTCGACGCTGTTCGATCTGATCACGGGATATCAACTTCCCGACGCCGGTGACGTGCGTTTCGGCGGCAGACGCCTGCGGGGCCTGCGCCCGGATCAGATCAATCGGCTCGGCGTCGGGCGCACGTTTCAGAAGCTCAAGCCCTTCACCGACATGACGGTGGAGGAGAATGTCATGGTCGGCGTCATGCAGCACACCCCACGCCTGGGCGCGGCACGAAAGCTCGCCCTGGAGGCGCTCGACTTCGTCGGCCTACTGGAGAAGCGCAGACACCACGCCCAAGCGCTCAGCACCGGTCAGCGAAAGCGACTCGAGCTCGCCCGCGCCATGGCGACGAGGCCGCAGCTGCTGCTCATGGACGAAGTCACCGGAGGCGTCGACCAGCGCACGCTGCCCGGACTCATTCGCCTCGTCGAGCGCCTCAAAAGCGAGGGCATGACGCTGGTCATCATCGAGCACAACATGCAGGTGCTGATGTCACTCGCCGACGACATTCTCGCGCTGCACCTCGGACGCAAGATAGCCCAGGGCGCGCCGCAAGAAATTCAGAGCAACCAGCAGGTCATCGAGTCGTATCTGGGGGGCGCCTATGCTTAAGGTCTCGAACATCGAGGTCAGCTACGGCGACTATCAGGTGATCTGGGGTGTGTCCCTGGAGGTCGGGGAGGGTGAGGTGGTCAGCCTGCTGGGACCGAACGGTTCCGGTAAGAGCACTGTGTTCAACACAATCTCGGGGCTGCTGAAACCGCGTGCCGGCAGCATCGAGTTCACCGGGCGGCGCATCGACGGCCTCGTGACCCACGACATCGTGCGACTCGGGCTGGCGCACATTCTCGAGCGCCGGCGCGTGTTTCCTTATCTGAGCGTGCGCGACAACCTGCGCCTCGGGGCCTACCATCCCGACGCCAAGCCTTACCGGGAGCAGACCCTCGAGCAGGTATACGCCATGTTTCCGCGCTTGCGCGAGCGCGAGCAACAGATGGCGCATTCGCTTAGCGGCGGCGAGCAGCAGATGCTGGCGCTCGGTCGGGGTCTCATGTCGCGGCCACGCCTGCTGATGGTCGACGAGCCGTTTCTGGGCCTGGCACCGGCGGTCGTTCAGGAGATGAAGGACGCGTTCGCCCGCATCAACGGCGATGGCGTCAGTATCCTTTTCATCGAGCAGAACGTTCAGGTGGCGCTGAACATGTCGAGCCGCGGCTACATTCTCGAGAGCGGGCGCCTGGCGCTCGACGGCGCATCGCGAGAGCTGCTGGAAAGTGCCGAGGTGAAACGCATCTTCCTCGGCGCCTGAATCCACCGCCGAAGTTCGCCCTCAGCCCAACCTACGGGTGGCAGTCAAATCGCCGCGAGATCGGAATGCTTGACGTCGGTGATGATCATGCATCCCGGCTTGTGGGTGATGCAAAGCGACGGCCGCGCCTGCTCGACGGCCACCTGGGGAGTCACCCCGCAGGCCCAGAAGACCGGGATCTCGTCATCTGCCATCTGCGGTGGATCGCCCGCGAAGGGATGCTCGAGATCGGTGATGCCGATCTGCTCGGGCAGACCGATGTGAACGGGTGCCCCGTGCACGTTCGGGAAGCGTGACGTTATCTCGATTGCGCGGATCGCCTCCGACGGAAACAGCGGCCGCATGGAGACCACCATCTTGCCGCCGAAGGGTCCTGCGGTGACGGTGTCGATGTTCGTCTTGTACATGGCGACGTTCTCGCCGCGCTCCACATGCCGCAGCCGAATCCCTTCCTCCATGAGCGTTTGCTCGAACGAGAACGAGCATCCGAGCACGAAGCTCACCAGGTCCTCGCGCCAGTACTCCATGATATCGGTCGGCTCGTCGACGACCTCGCCGTTGCGGAACACCCGGTAGCGGGGCAGGTCCGTGCGTATGTCCAGGTCGTCTCCGAGTGAAGGAATCCGATGTTCGCCGGCGGCGCTCGTACCGATGAGCGGGCAGGGCTTCGGATTGCGCCTGCAATAGTCGGCAAAATCGTTCGCCTGCTCCGAAGGCAGGATACACAGATTTCCCTGCACGAATGCCGGCGCCATGCCCGCCGTGTGGCCCGTGTGTGCACCGCTGCGAATCACTCGCCTGGCGGCGATGGCGTCGAGACGGCTCGGATCGGCTTGCGACAATGCGCGGGCCATGGCGTTGCCCTTGGTAATGCGGTCACTGAGATGCCGTTCATTTTATACTATGACCCGCGTCCGAGAGGACGAATTTGTCATTCGAGGTGGGCCGAGGATTGATGCTGTTTCGTTTGCGATGGGCGATGCTCATGGCTGTGCTCGTGTCGGCGGCGGGCTGCGCGTCGGCACCGCCCAATCGCCAGGACAATTTGTGCGCCATATTCGACCAGTATCCCGAGTGGTACGATGCGGCCAAGGCCTCCGAGGACAAGTGGGGCACCCCGCCGCACGTTCTCATGGCTTTCGTGAAGCAGGAATCGGCCTTTCGCCACGACGCCAAGCCACCCAGGGACTGGTTCCTTTTCATCCCCCTGGGGCGAAAGTCCTCGGCGGAAGGCTACGCGCAGGCCAAGGACGAGGCCTGGGAAGAGTACGAGGACGAGGTCGGCGGGTTCTTCAAAAGCCGCTCCGATATGGAGGACGCGTTGGATTTCATCGGCTGGTACAACAACAAGAGCAACAGATATCTCGGTATCTCCAAATGGGACCCGAAACGCATGTACCTGGCTTACCATGAGGGCCGCGGCGGCTATGCGCGCGGCAGCTACCGAAAAAAGCCCCAGGTCGTGCGAATCGCCAACCGCGTCGATCGCCAGGCGAGAGAGTACGGTGCCCAGCTTCGCCGCTGCGAGGATCGTTTCAAATGCCGGCACTGGTACCAGGTATGGCCGTTCTGCAGCTGACGCTGGCAACCGCAGCCACGCATTGACGGGAATTCAACTTGACTAGCACTTCTGTCCGCCTTGCCGTCGATATCGGCGGCACGTTCACCGATGTCGCACTGGCCGTCGATGGTCGAACCGTCACCAGCAAGGTGCTCACGACGACCAGGGCACCCGAAGAGGGGGTCATGACCGGTATCGAGCGGGTCATCGAGTCTTCGCAGATCTCTGCAGTCGACGTCGATGTCGTCATTCACGGCACCACGCTCGCCACCAACGCCATCATCGAGCGCAAAGGTGCACGCACCGCCCTGGTCGTCACCGAAGGATTTCGCGACTCGGTGGAGATGGCCTACGAGAACCGCTTCGAGCAGTACGACATCGAGGTGCAGAAGCCGAAGCCTCTGGTGCCCCGCTACCTGCGCTTGCCGGTGACCGAGCGCATCAACGCGCGCGGCGAGGTATTGATTCCACTCGACCTCGCCTCGGTGGACGCGATGATCGAGAAGCTCGAGCACTACGCGGTCGAGAGTGTCGCCATCGGGCTGCTTCACTGCTATGCCAACGCGAGCCACGAGGAGCAGATCGCGGAGCGTATTGCGAAGGCACTGCCGGCGCTTTCGATCACGCTTTCCTCGCAAGCCTGCCCGGAAATCCGCGAGTACGAGCGGTTGTCGACGGCCTGCGCCAACGCGTACGTGCAACCGGTGATGGCGCGTTACGTGCGCAATCTGGACGCGCGCCTGAAAG
Source organism: Gammaproteobacteria bacterium (assembly GCA_041581935.1). GTDB lineage: Bacteria > Pseudomonadota > Gammaproteobacteria > HK1 > HK1 > JAABYT01. Next base: position 9,634 of record JBFICP010000096.1, read on the forward strand.
ACGCCGGATTTTCCTGCTCTCTGCTGTTGATGACCTCCGGCGGCGGGCTTACCACGGTGGAGACCGCCGCGCGTCACCCGATTCGACTGGTCGAGTCCGGTCCCGCCGGCGGCGCGATACTCGCGAGCCGAATCGCCGCGGCCCGGGGGCTAGACGAAGTGCTGTCTTTCGACATGGGCGGCACGACGGCAAAAATCTGCCTGATCGACGACGGCAAGCCGCAGTCCTCGCGCACCTTCGAGGTGGATCGTATCTACCGTTTCACCAAGGGTAGCGGGCTGCCGCTGCGCATTCCGGTGATCGAGATGGTGGAGATCGGCGCCGGCGGCGGTTCCATCGCACAGGTGGACAGCATGAAGCGCGTCAACGTCGGGCCGGAGAGCGCCGGCTCCGAGCCCGGTCCGGCGTGCTACGGTCGCGGCGGCGTGCACGCCACCGTGACCGATGCCGATGTCCTGCTGGGACGCATCGATCCGGACGGCTTCGCCGGTGGCAGCATGCGCCTCGACGGCGCAAACGCCCGCAAGGCGGTCGCCGCCGACGTGGGCGACGCCTTGAACCTGGATACACCGCTGGCGGCCTTCGCCATCAGCGAGGTGGTCGACGAGAACATGGCGAATGCCGCGCGCGTGCACGCCATCGAGCGCGGCAAGGACGTGGCCGGACGCGCGCTGATCGCATTCGGTGGCGCGGCGCCGGTGCACGCCGCGCGGCTGGCCGAGAAGCTCGGTATCGCCATGATTATCGTGCCCACCGACGCCGGCGTCGGCTCGGCGGTGGGGTTTCTTAATGCGCCGGTCTCCTACGAGGTGGTGCGCAGCCGCTACATGCGCCTGAGCGCCCTCGATGCGATCACTATCAGCGAGATGTTCGACACCATGCGCGCGGAAGCGGAGGCCATCGTGCGCCTGGGCGCACCCGAGGGCAGCCTCGAAGAGCAGCGAATCGCCTACATGCGTTACGTCGGCCAGGGCCACGAGGTCAGCGTTCCGCTACCACTGCGCCAGCTCGAGCCCCGCGATACGCACACCTTGCAGCAGGCCTTCGACACGACCTACACGCGCCACTACGGGCGCATCATTCCCGACATGGATGTCGAGGTGCTGACCTGGGCGCTGACTCTGACCGCGCCGGTCGCGGCGGCCGACGAGGTGGCCCGGGCGGAGGCCGAGGCCGGTGCGGGCGAAACGCCGCCGGCCGACGGCCAGCGCAGCCTGTTCAACACGCACACGGCGGATTTCGAAAACGTGCCGGTGTACGCCCGCGAATCACTGCTGCCCGGAATGCGCATCCCGGGACCCGCCGTCGTCAGCGAGTCCCAGACGTCCACGGTCATCGCGCGCGGATTCGATGCGCGTATCGACGCCCGCGGGTATATCATTCTCGAACGACGAACCTCATCGCAGTCGCCGTAGGTTGGGCAAACCGGGACATACGCATAATGAAAGCCAACTCACCGCTTGCGCAGATTCACAACCAGCTCATGTGGAACCGGCTCATCGCCGTGGTCGA
>JBFICP010000097.1:0-11088 GCA_041581935.1 Gammaproteobacteria bacterium
CGTGCCCAGACTATGACTGGCAAAGCCGCACTGAGGACTCAGACACAGACGATCCAGAGGAATGAATTTCGACGCCGCGGCGATGCGGCGTTTGAGCTCGTCGCGGGACTCGAGCTTCGGGGTCTTGGTGCTGACGAGACCCAGAACGACGGTTTTATCAGGAGGCATGAATCGCAGGGGCTCGAAGCCTCCCGCGCGCGATGTATCGTACTCCAGAAAGTACGCATCGACCTCGAGCGTGTTGAACGTCTTCTCGGCGATTTCGTCGTAGCTACCCGAAGCCATCCACTTCCCCATGGCATTGCCACGACACATATGAACCGCCAGCACCATATCGGGCGACAAACGTCGGGCGATGCGGTTAATGAGCTCGATGTATCGGTTAATGAGTACATCGGGATCATCGCCGCGCTGTCTTACGGCTTCGCGGATCCTGGCGTCGCAGAGCACCGTCTGAGCCACTTCATCGAGCTGCAGGTAGCGGATCCCTGACTCCGAGAGGATTCGGATCTCCTCCACATACACCTCGACTACGTCTGTAAAAAAAGCCTCAACATCGGGATAGACCGTGGAGTCGACGCACGCGTCCCCGCGGGGATAATGCAGATAGGAGGGTGCCGGCATCGTGACCTTCACGGTTTTGCTCGTGCGAGCGAGGACGAAAGCGGCTTCGTCCACCACGATCGGCCCTGCGCGATGCACTCGGCCAACCGCCAACGGGGCCGCGCCGATTGCGTGGCACTCGCCTGATTCATCCTGCTGCAGATCGACCTTTCCAATCGCGTTCGTCAACGTGAATCCCTCGACCTTGTCCACGAAGCCGAGGCGCCATGACTCACGGCGGTATTCACCATCGGTGATCGATTCGAGTCCGATGTCCTCCTGGAATCGAATGACCTTTTCGATGTGCTTATCCTCGAGGCTGCGCAGCTCGCTCGAATCGAGCCTGCTCCCGCTTGTACGCTTGCGTGCGGACAGCAGTTCTTCCGGGCGCAGAAGACTTCCGATATGGTCGGCTCGAAACGGCGGAGACGGTGAAAACGGGCTCATCCCGGTTTTCAGTCGTTCGGGCATGTCGGCGAAATGATGTTGCGAATCCCGGCGACCGATCTCGTAGGTCGATGAATGCCTGCAACGATTCGCTGTGATCCCAGCGCCGAACGACACGCTTGACCGCAGATACTCGGACGCTCGAACATAGACCAAGAATAGCCGGACCCGATGAACGTCGGCAATCCGGACGCGCATCCCGCGTTCAACCGGTTCGGGCACCACGAGCCGAGCCGGTATGGCTCATATCGTTCGCCGCTATCGCATGCCCGCTGATAACAAGGCATTGTGCGGTAACACTCGACGAGTAGTTTCAGCTATGGGCGAGATACGTTTGAATCGGGGAAACATCTTCACGCGCCTACCCGCCGACCGGAGCACCGAGCACTTCGACGCGCTCGCGCAACTCGACAAGGGCCACGTAGAGCGCATCGTCTCCTTCGGCCAATGCTCACCGGAAGGATTCTGGTACGACCAGGACCACAGCGAGTGGGTGCTTCTGCTGCGTGGTCACGCGAAGATTCAGGTGGAAGGAGTTCAAGACCTGGTGGAGCTCACTCCAGGTGACTACGTCTCGCTCGCCGCCCACACCCGCCATCGGGTCGCCTGGACGAGCCTCGAGGAGCCGACCATCTGGCTCGCGATTCACTACTGAGACCACCCCCGCGTCGACGGTGTCGTGACACGCGCATCGTGCGGAGAATCGATCGAGCCGGCTGTTCACAGAAAATCCCTCAGGAAGCGGTGTTGACCTTGTCGGGCACGTTGTCCAGCCGGTCGGTTTTCTGCGAAGATCCTCGATCAATCGGCACCCGGCTGAGCGAATACCATGGAGATTAAATGGCTGGAAGACTTTCTGAGTCTGACGAAAACGGGAAACTTTTCGCAGTCAGCAATCGCGCGCAACGTTACTCAGTCGACGTTCAGCCGACGAATCAAGGCGCTCGAGATGTGGCTCGGCGTTGCACTGGTGGATCGCAGCACCTATCCCACGCGTCTCACCGAAGCAGGACTCGCATTCAAAACCACGGCCGAGGAGCTGCTGCATCGGATTTACCAGGATCGCCAGTTACTCCGCCAGGCGAGCAGTCGACTGGAAGATCAGGTGTCGTTCTCGGCCATGCACACGCTGTCGCTCAATTTTTTTCCAAAATGGCTAACCTCACTCGAGGAGACGCTCGGTCCGCTGAACACGCGGCTGACTGCCGACAATATTCACAACTGCGTGGAGCTCTTGATCGACGGTGGGTGTGAATTCCTGCTGTGCTTTGCCCATGACGCCACGCCCGTCCTGATCGACGAGAGGCATTTCTCTTATGCGATTCTCGGCAGCGACCGGCTGATACCCGTGTCCGGTGTCGACGGTCAGCGGCGGCCACGCTATCGCCTGCCCACAAAACGTACGACTCACACTCCCTACCTCGCCTATGCGCCCGAGTCGCTGCTCGGACGGGCGGTCGAACAGCGTCTACAGAGCGCTTCGCGACGCTGTCACCTGGCGCCGTGCTACGAGAATTCGATGGCGGAAGCACTGAGGGCCATGGCCATACAGGGGCACGGGCTCGCCTGGCTGCCGCAGATGTCCATTCGCGGCGATCTACGCAGTGGTCGGCTGGCGCGTGCCGCTGACGAGAGCTGGGACATCCCGCTGGAGATCCGACTCTACCGTGCGCTCGGCGCCGGATCGCCGCAGGTCGAGGCAATCTGGGCACACGTGCACGATAGCTGACCGGAAACGAGGCGTCGGCTGCGTTTCGGGCGCGCCGAGCAAACTATGCACAGCACGCATAGTTTTGTGCGTTCTTTTCATTGGCCACCCATGCCGGGCGAACCGTACGATAAAAGCAAGAACACGCTCGAACGTGTCGCTCGATCAATTTCTCGGGGGGGTCGATGCATCTTTCTCGTTTTCCCAGGGTACGTCTTTGCCATTCGCCGACACCGCTCGAGCCGATGGCGAACCTTGCCCGGATTCTCGGCGGGCCGCGCCTGTTTGTGAAACGCGACGACTGCACCGGTCTGGCTACCGGTGGAAACAAAACGCGTAAGCTCGACTTTCTCATGGGGGAAGCCATCGAGCAGGGCGCCGACTGCATCGTGACCCAGGGCGCCGTGCAATCGAATCATGTCCGACAGTCGGCGGCCGCAGGAACCCGGCTGGGATTGGCGTGTTACGTGCTCCTGGAGCGTCGCGTACCGGACGTCGAGCCGACTTACGAGAGCACCGGCAACGTGTTTCTCGATCGGCTGTTCGGGGCCGAGATCCGTTTTTGCGATTCCGGCGCCGACATGAATGCCGCAGCCGAAGCGCTCGGCGAGGAGCTCGCCTCCCAGGGGAAAAAACCCTACGTCATTCCCGGTGGAGGATCGAATCCGACGGGCGCCCTCGGGTACGTAAGCTGCGCGCTCGAGCTGCTGGTGCAGGCAAACGACATGGGCCTTCGTATCGACCACGTGGTGCACGCGACGGGCAGCGCCGGAACCCAGGCGGGGCTCGTCGTGGGTCTCGAGGGATGCAATTCGGCAATCCCGGTGCACGGCATCAGCGTGCGTAACCCCAAAGGCAAGCAGGAGCAATCCGTCTACGACCTTGCGCAGAAAACTGCTGCGCACGTCGGGGTCAACGGCGGTATAGCGCGCGATGCGGTTCGAGCGGATGATGGCTACGTCGGGCCCGGATACGGACAACCTACCGCCGAAATGGTCGAGGCGATCGAGCTGACGGCGCGTTCGGAGGGCATTCTGCTCGACCCGGTGTACTCGGGGAAAGGAATGGCGGGGCTTATCGGCATGGTGCGGGATGGACAGTTCAGCCCGGATGAGAACGTCGTGTTTTTGCACACGGGTGGATCGGCTGCGTTGTTCGCCTATCAGAACTTGTTCACGACGAATTGAATCGCGAGCCTGTGAACGCTCTGAGTCGTGATCGCTACCGATAATCTTGAAATCAACAGAAGTTGGAGGTAACTGAAATGAAGAAACGCAAGATTTTCCGATTCGGGGCCACTGTGCTCGGTATTGGTGCCATGGTGAGCGCCACGCTGACGCCGACGGTCAACGTGGCGGCGGCCGAGAAGATCCGGCTATCGACCTACGTCAACGAGGTCGATATCCGATACGAGGGCTTCAAACACTTCGCCGATCTCGTGAAAGAGAAGACCGATGGACGCGTGGAAGTGGAGATCTTCCCTTCGGCTACGCTCCACGGATGGGCCGACGGTGTGGACGCGGTGACGGGCGGTGTCGCGGATGTCTCATGGATTTCATATGACAAGCGGCTTCCCTGCTATCGCGCCGGCGGTTTTTATCCAGCGGTCGTGAATCTCGAAAATCAGGTCGAGATGGACGAGAAGATTACGAAGATTCTGGCCGATGAGGCCGCCAAGATGGGTCTGATCAACGTATTCTCGTCGAACTACTCCTACGACCAGGAGTGGTGGTTCAAGGATCGGGTTGCCGATATTTCGAAGCTCGAGGGCAAGCAGGTGCGCAGCATCGGCCCGCTGGTGAGTATGATGATCGAGACCTGGGGCGGCAAGCCCGTGTTCGTTGCGCCCAAGGAAGTTTTCCAATCCGCCGAGCGCGGCGTTGTCGACGGAATCAACATGGGCGTCGCCACCTATAGCTCGTGGAAGCTGTGGACGGTCATGCCGTACATGGTCAACGCGAGCCTCTTTTATGGCAACATCATGTATATGATGAACAAAAACAAGTTCGACAGCCTCAGTGCTGCTGACCAAAAGGCCGTGCTGACAGCGGGCCGTGAAACGGAAATCTGGCTCAAACCCCGCTACGAGGCGTGGATCAACGAGCGCGTGGGCGACGCCGTCATGAAGGGTGGAGGCGCCGCGGTCTCGTTACCTCTCGAAGAAAGCAAACGACTGGTCGCGCAAATTCAGCCAGCCTGGAACGAGGAGCTTCGCGCCACCTGTCCCAAGGAAACGGCCGAAAAAATCATCGAAACCATCGGCAGCTACGCCAGGTAGCCCAATGCAAACCAAGCGGCGGTCGGGCTGACAACATCGGCCCGACCGCCAGTTCGCGGGGGGTCTCAAAGACGTGACCGGCGTCATCGACACACTTTATCGAGCCGCAAACCGCTTCAGCGTCGCCATGATGATCATGGGAGCCGCAATCGTCCTGGTTCAGACCTTCTGGATCTCGTACGGGGTTTTCATGCGGTACATCATGAACGATCCGGATCGCTATGTGACCGAGGCAACCGCCTTGCTGCTCGTTCCGGTTGCGTTTGCCGGGCTCGGATATGCGCTCATGACAGATGCCTATCCGAAGGTGACATTGCTTACCGACCGGTTTTCCTGGCGTGTACGCAAGACTCTCGGACTGATTAATCTCGCCATCATGATCTTCGTCGGCTTGTTCTTTGCGCTCTCGGCTTGCAGCGCCACGTGGCGATCGTATCAGTCCGGCGCCGCGTCCGAAGTCTTGACCTGGGATAAGGTGTACTTCTGGGCCCCCGTGGCGGTCGCCCTGGTCGGGTTCAATTTCTACGCGATTCTCAAGTTCGTGAAAGATGCCATCGTGCTCGCGCGCGGCGAAGCCGAGGAGCGCTGAAGCGATGGAGTGGTATCAAGTCGGCATCGGTCTTCTCGTGCTTCTGGTGATACTGATCTCCATGGGCCTGCCGATCCCGTTCGCGCTTGCGGCGGCCTCACTTCCATTCCTGTGGGGTATTCAGGACTTCAGCACGTCACTCATCAGCGTGGAGCTGAAGCTCTGGGGCGTTTGGTTCGACTACATTCTCCTCGCGGTTCCGCTTTTCGTCTTGCTGGGCGAGCTCATCGCCCGATCCAATATAGGCCCGAACCTGTATGCCGTCATGCACCGCGGCGTCCCGGTCACCGGGTCGGCTGCCTACGGTAGCATCGGAGCATGCGCGGGCTTCGGAGCGGTCTGTGGATCGAGCATGGTGGGCGCGCTCACCATCGGCGGCGTCGCGCTGCCGGAAATGCTGAAGCTCGGTTACGGAAAGAAGCTCTCGTCCGGCGTGCTGGCCGCGGGGGGCACCCTGAGCGTGCTGATTCCGCCGAGCCTCATCCTTCTGTTCTACGGAATCGTCACCGACGTATCCATCGGAGAGCTGTTTATCGCCGGAGCCATTCCCGGCTTCATTCTCGCAAGCCTGTTCGTGATCGTCGTGCTGATATGGAGCCGGGTTCGCCCGGAGGACGTTCCGAGGGTCGACGAGAGCGGACGCTTGACGCTGTATCAAATTGCTTCATCCATCATTCCCGTCCTGTTCATCGGATTGGTAATTACGGTCGCCATCTACACAGGCATCGCGACCCCGACCGAAGCGGCGGCCATCGCCGCCTTTCTCACCATCGGGCTTGCGTTCACGGTCGGCGGTCTCACGTGGCGCGCATTCGGAGATGCCCTGAAAGCGACGCTGCGCACGATGGGCTACCTGGGCTTGCTGCTCTCGGCCGGTGTATTGTTCGGTTTCGTGCTGACCTATTACCGCGTGCCTCAGCAGTTCACCGAGGTATTCCTGGCGCTCGAGCTCTCGCCCTATCTGATTCTCGCCATGGTGATTGCTTTCTACATCATCGTGGGAATGTTTCTCGAGCCCGTCTCCATGACCTTCATCACGCTGCCCACCCTGTACCCGCTAATCGCCGCTTCCGGCTACGACCTCATCTGGTTCGGCGTGGTCTACACCATCACTATGGAGATCGCGGTGCTGACACCGCCCGTCGGGCTCAATCTTTACGTGATCCAGGGTCTCGCGCCGGGACAGGTGCGCATCGACGACGTCGTGTTGGGCTGCGTGCCCTTTATCGGAGCGTTGGTTCTGCTTATCGGGCTCATTCTCGTGTTTCCGGAACTCGCCCTGTGGCTGCCCTCGGCCATGGAGTAACGGGACGAGCGCAGTGCTCAACTTCCGCCGTTACGGCTCGGGTCCCACGCTTGTCCTGCAGCACGGCTTCGTCGGCGGCGGAGGGTATTTTGCACCCCTGTCCGCGCGGCTTGCGCGTTTGTTCGACGTGATATGCCCCGATCTGCCGGGTTTCGCCGGGAGCGCCGGGCAGCCGGCCGAAATGACGGCGCCCGGATTGTCCCGCTCGCTCCTCGCGCTCCTCGACGCCCTCGACGTCGAGCGCTTTTCCCTGCTCGGGCACTCCATGGGCGGCGCCGTGGCCCTTCAGACGGCGCTCGAACACCCTGAGAGGATCGACAAGCTGGTGCTTTACGGCACCGGCAGCACCGGGCGATTGCCGAAGCGATTCGAAACCGTCGACGAGACATTGAAACGTATCCGGTCAGACGGTATTCGGGCCACTGCGGAACGCATCACCGCAACCTGGTTCGTGGAAGGCGCGCGCGCACCGTTGTACAACTTCTGCGTGGCGGCAGCCGGCTCGCCCGACGAGAGCGCCGCCATGCAGGCGCTCGAGAATCTGCAGAGCTGGGATGTGACGAATCGTCTCGACGAACTCGACATGCCGGTGCTCGTCGTGTGTGGCGATCGCGATCGCTCCTACGGTCTCGAGGAAACGCTGGCGATGATGCGTCGCATCGCCGGATCACAGCTCTGTGTGATCCCGAACTGTGCCCATGCCGCGCATCTGGAAGCGCCCGGGATTTTCACGGACGTGCTGATCACCTTTCTATTGCAGCAGACAGACTGACCCGACCTCATCGTGTAGGACAGGCTCGACACCGGGCGCTTCCGCAGAAACGCCCGATTCGACCGGAATGGGAGACCCAATCCGCGGTGGGGGTGCAAACAGAGCGGCGACGGCCGGGAGAACGGTACAGACGACATGCTGGCATTCATCCAGGTTAAGGCAGTTTGAATGAACGTGCGGTCGGGTACATTCGACCCATTCGCCCAGCCAAAAGGCACTCTACACCGAACCTGGTGCGGCAAGAGACCCACTGCGTTTCGAGAGTGCGGATGGTGGCGATCACGATAGCGTCGTGGACAAATCGGTACCGGCGCATGGTTCTGCCAATCATATAGCCGGCGAATTCGTCAGCTCCACGAGCTTGTCGCGCAGATCTGTTCGAACATTCACACCGTCTTTCGTATTGCGCACGCGATTCGCATACCGCCGATCGGCCGGCAGTCGAGTACCTTCCATCGAGTTGTAGCGTTCGAAGAACGCCTCCGTGTGCGCGAGCCATCCTTCCGGATCGCCGAAGTGCGCCGGATCGATCGCGATCATCAGCTCGCCGCCGCGCGGGGGTCCACCGTCGTTATTGTCATTGAGCGCAGCTTCGAAGCTGAAATCCTGGCCGATGAGACCGGCGGCCAGCAGCTCGACCATCATCGCGATAGCGGAACCCTTGTAGCCGCCGAAGGGCAGGATTGCGCCTCCTTCCAGCACCGCGTTCGGATCGGTCGTCGGATTTCCCTCGTTGTCGACGCCCACCCCGGCGGGAAGCGTGTGACCGTCCCGTGCCGCGATCATGATCTCACCGCGGGCCATCGCCGCCGAGGCCTGATCGAACACCATGGGTGGCTTGTCTCCGCGCGGCCAACCGAACGCCATGGGATTGGTACCGAACAAGGGCTGTGTCGAGCCTGCTGGAGCGAGAGCCGGCTTGTAGGCGGTGAATGCGAATGCGACGAGGCCTCTTTGCGCCAAGGCTTCGACCTCGATCCATAATGCAGCGAAGTGGTGAATATTGATCAACGCGAGCGCTGCGACGCCCTGCGAACGCGCGCAGTCGATCAGCGGCCCGCGGCCCTCATCCAGCGTGAGCGGCGCAAATCCACGATCGCCGTCGGCGCGCACAACGGACGGCGCGAGGCGCTCAATCACGGGTTTCGCTGCGCCGTTGACTTTACCGCTTCGCAACGACGCAACATATCCGGGGATTCTGAACAACCCGTGCGAGGCCGCGCCGTCTCGTTCGGCCGCCGTTACGGTGGCGGCAACCGCCCTCGCGTTGTCGTCGTCGCAGCGGTTCGCCGCCAAGCAGTCGCGGGCCAGGATCCGTACCTCGTCCAGTGTCATGGTAACGGTTTGCTCGCTCATAGTAAGTAACCTCGGTGGGTGGCAAATGTCTGCGCTCGCTTTCAGTAACGGCTTCTCGGCGCCGGCGGCGAATTTCCGTCGGCCGGCAGCAGGGTCGAAAGGTAACCCCCGCGCCTTCGAATCAGCGCCTCGTAGAGTTCTTCAAAATCGGGAACCATCGAGCCGGTGACCGCGGGAAGCTTGAGCAGCGCGGCGCTCCAACGCGCAAGCTTCGGGAATCGCTCGGACTGAAAGACGGGCGAAAAGCGTCCCAGCAACATGAGCCGCATCCACAGCGGCGCATACGCCGCATCCACCAAGGAAAATACCGCGCCGTGAAAATGCGGCCCTTCGCCGAGCTCGGTCTCGATAAGGGCGAGCTTGTCATTGTGCGCTTGCACGACCTCTGAGAACTCGCCGACGCTTTCGACCGTCGTCATGTGCAGTGTGTCCATCAGGCAATTCGAGCCGTATTCGATCCAGCTGCGGTCGAGCGCGCGTCTGAGTGGATCCTCTGGGAGCAGGCGCCCTGGTGTCACCTCGTCGATAAACTCGTTGATGACGCTCGATTCGAACAGCACCTGCGCACCGTCGATCACCAGCAACGGGACTTTCTTCGACGGTGACAACTGTAGAAACCAGGCTGGTGGATCGGCGAGATCCACGTACCGAATTCGAAACGGTGCATTCTTGACTTTCAGAGTAATCACCGATCGCTGCACGAAGGGGCACAGCTTGAAACTGACCAACTCGAGGTCTATGGAATTCGGTGGGCTGTTCGTCTCAGATGATGGCGGCATCGCAAGAGTCTCGCTGCACCTCGATGTCGATGCAATGTCCAGTTTCAGTGAGCTCTTCAAAGCTCGCGGGACACCAGACTGTCGACTCCTTTCACAAGTGCCTCGATGAACACTTCCGCTACGGGTGTCGGGGTCGTGTTGGCGCGTTTCATTAAATGCAGCTCCCGATACGGGACACCGTCGGCAAGGGGAAGGAAATTGACCTCCGGACTGTCTTCACCGACGGCGAGCAAAGGCAAGACCGTGATGCCCAAGCCCGCTGCAACCAGCGATAGGATCGACGTCGTGTTTCTGATTGTGAGAGTCGATCGGGCCAAGATTGTCTGAAACTCGGCGTCCTCGATGAGAGCGCAGATGGGATTGGCAATAAAGGGATAGGACTCGACGTCGCGCCAGCTGAGCGGCGCTTTAATGTCGTTCAGGGGATGTCGATCGCTGCACACGACACCGAATGGATCCCTGGTCAAGACCATCGATTCGAACTCGGGTCGCAGCTCAATCGGCGTTGCGATCCCCAGCTCCACTCTCCCTCGCTCGAGCTCTCGGCGCACGGACAGAGAATCCATATCGCGAACGTCGATCTCGATACCGGGCAGTCGGGCGAGAAACGGCTTGAGCACCCGCGGCAGAATACGCGTGGACACGGTCGGCACGCACGCAACGGTCAGGCTGCCGGCCTCATTGCGGGCGTAACGTTCCATACCGCGCACGGCGTGGTCGAAGTGCTCCAGTGCCCCCTGCGCCTGCTCGAGCACGAAGCGACCGAGGGGTGTCAGGCGCCATTTTCTGTCCGCCTCGAACAGTGGACGGCTCAGGTGGTCTTCCAGCGACTTGAGTGCCATGGACACGGCCGACGGCGTGCGGTGGAGCCGCTCCGCCGCGTCGGTGAGCTTGCCGCACTCGGCGACGGCGACGAACGTTTGCAGCGTCGAAATCTTGATGGACATGTGCGCATCGCCCCCCGTTTCCGCCGGCCTGGCGGCCATGGAGACATCTTCATAATAATTGAAAGAAATTTCAATTTTTTCAGATTGATAGAAAAGACCAGGTGGTCCAGTGTGTAGCGCATTCCCGGCCACCGTTTCGGAGCCACATGCATGTCCCAGCGCTATGACAATTTCATTGCAGGCACCTGGGTCGCCGGCGACGACACGATCGAGAACCGCAATCCCTCCGATACGCGCGACCTCATCGGCTCCGTCGCCCAGGCGAACCGGACACAGCTCGACGAGGCGCTCGCGGCGGCACAC
>JBFICP010000098.1:0-11061 GCA_041581935.1 Gammaproteobacteria bacterium
ATTCGCCGGCAGATGGGCATTTACCGCGAGGAATTGAACGCGCAGGGCAAGAAGTTTCCCGCGGAGCTGCCGATCATCAAGGAAATTTTCTGCGCGAGCGATCGTGCAACTGCCGCGAAGCTGGCCGGTCCCTATCTTCTCGGCAAGTACCGCGACTACGCGAAGTGGGGACAAGACGATGCCATGCCCGACGATGAGTCCTTCGACAAGGACTTCGACGAGCTTACAAGGGACCGCTTCATTCTGGGCTCCCCGGAAGAATGTTACGAGCAGCTCGCGCCTTACTGGCGCGAGCTCGGAATCAATCATTTGATCTTCCGCACCCACTGGGCGGGCATGCCGCTCGAGACGGCTCTCGACAGCATGCAACTGATCTCGAAGGAGCTTCTGCCCGAATTGCGCAAGCTCTAGCTCCTGTTGTAGTTTCATCGATGCGCGCGGAGCCCGGAGCCGCGGAACAGGTCGTCGTTCATGAGGCGAGCGGCAGGTCATACGCACGGGATACCGACACTGCTGGCGATGATGCTGGCGCTGACCGCGCTCGGCATTCCGGCCTCCTCACCCGCAGACAGCCGCCTAGCCCTGGTCATCGGCAACGCGGCCTACGAAGAGGCGCCCCTGCGCAACCCCGTCAACGACGCCCGCGCCATGGCGGCAACCCTCGAGGGTCTCGGCTTCGAGGTCATTCGCCTGGAGAACGCCACCAAGGAGCAGATGGAGCGCGCGCTCGTGCAGTTCACCAGCCGTCTCGACGACGGCTCCTCGGGTCTTTTCTACTATGCCGGACACGGCATCCAGGTCAGGGGACGCAACTACCTGGTGCCCGTCGGCACGCGCTTACAGTCGCAGCAGGAAGCCCGTATCGAGTCCGTGGGCGTCGATCTGGTGCTCGACGAGCTCACCTACGCCGGCAACCGCCTCAACATCGTGATCCTCGATGCCTGCCGCAACAATCCCTTCGAGCGGCGTCTTCGCGGCGCGTCAAGGGGTCTTGCCGCTATCGATGCGGCACGCGGCACCTTGATCGCGTATGCCACGTCGCCGGGTTCCGTGGCGCTCGACGGCGAGGGTAGGAACGGACTTTATACCGAAGAGTTGCTGCGTGCCCTTAGCAGGCCCGGGTTGAAGATCGAAGAGGTGTTCAAGCAAGTACGAGTGGGGGTCGCTCGACGCACCAACGATCAACAAATTCCCTGGGAATCATCGTCGCTCACTGGTGAATTCGTGTTCAATCAAGTGTCGACGAACGTACCGCTGGCGACGACGACGAACCGTCAACATGAGGCCGTATTCTGGGAAAGTGCCGAGCGCCTCAACATGACCGGGGCTTACCAGGCGTATCTGGACCAGTATCCTGAAGGTATATTTGCGAAACTCGCAGCCCTTCGCATCGACGAATTGACCGCGGGCAATAAGGCAGCCACTTCGGTAGTGGCAACGCCCTCAAGCGAATCTCGCCGCGAGAAGCCGTTGATAGCGGTGCTACCGGCCTTAGGTAATAATTTCGGGTGCGCCGCCGCCGACTCAAGCGTCGCAGATAGCGTCGATACGTTACGAGCCAGGATGGAAGCAGCTGGACTGTCGACCAGTGTTTTTCGCTATCTTGGTTGGAACGTCGACACCAACCCGGAAGATCTTTGGCGGTCCGAGGGAATTCTAAAAAAACCGATCCCTGAGCTTGTCTACCAGCACGGTAAAGGGTTGAAAGTCGACGGCATGCTTCTTGTATGGTTCAACGTTTCCGGCTCAGTAAACTGTCATGGAAATTACGAAATTTATCTTTTTGACGTTCACCTCGAGAAGCTCTACAGGATGAGCGCAACGGATCAATTTCTGATTACTGAGACGGATAGATTGGCAGCGCGATTCCTGAACGAGCGCGCGGTAGCGCAGGCAGTGTCTCGATAGTCCGATTTCTTTGGTAGCAAGCTTGCTTCTAAGATTGGCGGCCTGTCGCAACATCCTCTGGACTGGTGAAATTGAGCTCGAGCGCGACACCGTCGGGATCGCGAACGAAAATCTGCTTCATTGCTCGGCCCGGCACGTCGAACATGCGGTACTCGACGCCGGCCTTCTCGAGTCTCGCCACGGCGTCGGCGAGCCCTTCGGTTTCCAAGGCGATGTGATCGAGCGGCAGCGTATCATCCCTCTCGGGTGTGTCATCATCGCTGGCGACGCCCACGTGCAGAATCGGATGCCCGCCCGCGTACAGCCACACGCCCGGCGAATCGAATGGCGGCCGTTCACCGATCTCGAGCGCCAGCACCTGAGTATAGAACTCGCACAACCGGTCGAGGTCGCGGGTGCGGATGTTAAAATGATCAATGCGGTTGATGCGCATGTTCGCTGTCATGGCCGGCCGGCCAGCTCCGTGGTCGCCTGAGAGAATCCTATCGTGGCGGCACTGCCGCACAGGAGTCAAGTTCCGAACCCATGCCCAATCTACAAATCGACGCCGAGCGGCTCGGATCGCGCATCGACGCGCTCGGCACCATCGGTGCGACGCCGGAAGGCGGCGTACGTCGGCTCGCGCTCAGTGACGAGGACCGGCTCGCCCGGGACCAGGTGGTGAGCTGGATGCGTGGCGCCGGCATGAAAGTCGACATCGATCGCATAGGCAACATCGTGGCAACGCGCGCGGGCACCGGGCAGCTCGATCCCGTCATGACCGGGTCCCATATCGACACGGTCGCCAATGGTGGAAAGCTCGACGGCGCTTACGGCGTGCTCGCCGGCGTCGAGGTCGTCGAGACGCTCAACGATGCCGGAATCGAAACCAAACGCCCGATCTCGGTCTGTGTCTTCACCAACGAGGAGGGCGCCCGCTTTCAGCCCGACATGATGGGCTCGCTGGTGCTCGCCGGTGGGCTCGGCGTCGAGGAAGCGCTCGATACACGCGACGACGACGGCGTGCGCCTTGGTGATGCGCTCGCGCGGATCGGCTACGCGGGTGACGGCGCGCTCGACACGCACGCACCCCGTGCGTTCGTGGAGCTACACGTCGAGCAGGGTCCGGTGCTCGAGACGGAGGCCATCGCCATCGGCGCGGTCGAAAGCCTGCAGGGAATTTCCTGGACACGTATCCGCATCCACGGTGAGGCGAATCATGCGGGCACGACTCCGATGCGCCTGCGCCACGATGCGGGCTACTGTGCCGGTCGAATTACCGTCTGGGTGAGAGAGATCGCCGGGCGCGTCGGCGGCGAGCAGGTCGGCACAGTCGGGGTTATCGATCTCGAGCCCGGCACTATCAATGTCATCCCCGCGGGCGCTCACATGACGGTGGATCTGCGCAACACCGATAACGAGCAGCTGACGTTCGCCGAAAGGCTTCTCGAAGAGTTTCTCGACACTCTGGCTGCCTCGGAAGGTGTGCGCATCGAAACCGAGCGCCTCGCGCGCTTCGATCCGGTGCGCTTCGATGACGCGGTTGCCTCGATCATCGAGCGCAACGCCGCGCAGCTCGGGTTATCCTGCCGGCGCATGGCATCGGGTGCCGGACACGATGCTCAGATGATGGCCCGGCTTTGTCCGACGGCCATGATCTTCGTGCCGTCGGTCGGCGGAATCAGTCACAGTCCCGCCGAGCATACACGCAGCGACGATTTGTATGCCGGTGCCAACGTATTGCTGCATACCTTGCTTGAACTCGCGAACGCGTGAACGCCGCGGCAGCTCAGTTCATTTTTTGAATCGCTTGTACAGGGCGGGTAACAGTGACAGCAGTCCCAGTCCCGTCAGCGCGATGAGAATTTCCGGCGACAGTATGGAACCGATCGAAAAATCCTGTCCGCTGTCGAACACCGTACCCAGGCCGGCGCCCGCGTAGGTGAACACCAGCGCGCCGGGGATGATGCCAATGGCGGTGCCGAGCACGTAGGTGGCAAGCGGTACACCCAAAAATGCGGGAACCAGATTCACGACGAAAAAAGGGAACAAAGGAATCAGCCGCAGTGTCAGCAGGTAGCTGAGCGCGTTGTCCTGGAAGCCGGCCTCCATTTTCTGCAGCCAGGGGCCGGCACGCCGGCGCAAGCTGTCACCGAGGGCGGTTCTCGCGATCAGAAACACGGCGGTGGCGCCGATGGTGGCGCCAACGACGACGACGATTCCGCCCTCCCAACCGCCGAACAGAAATCCGCCCGTGACACTCAGAACCGCGCCGCCGGGAAGCGATAACGCGGTGGCAACGGCATAAATGACGATGTAGACGAGAGCGGCGGATATCAGACGCTTCTCGACGAGATCGACGAGCAGTTCCCGGTGCCGGCTCAACGCCTCGAACGAGAGATACATCTGCAGATCGAACGCGTAGATGCCGCCGGCGACAACCACCAGCGCCGCAACCGGCAGAAATCGTTTCCAGGGATTCGTAACCACGCGGCTCTCGGAATTTCCGTTGCTTTCCATCATTCACACCACGCTCGGCCGGTGTCAGCCGAATCGCCGCAAAAATTGAACGAGCTTGCGCGTGCGTGCACCGAACAGCGCCTCGGTGTAATAACTTCCCGCCACCCGCTTGCTCACCTCGCCCAGCGTCGGATATGGGGCGATGATTCCAGCCATGGCGCCGATCTTCAGCCCGCGATCGACGGCAAGCACCCAGGGCAGTATCAGTTCGCCCGCGCTCCTGCCGACGATGGTCGCCCCGCGGATACGCCCCTTGCGTCCGACCGTGACCTTGATGAATCCCTCGGTTGACCGTTCGGCCTGGGCGCGATCGTTTTCGACGAAAGGCCAGCTCAACACGCGCACGCCGGCGCCCTCCTCTTTGCGGGCTTGCTCCTCGCTGACGCCCACGTGGGCAAGCTCGGGATCGGTATAAGTGACCCAGGGCACGGCGTGATACCGGACTTTCGCCGGAATTCGGAACAGTGCGTTACGAATCACGATGCCGGCGTGATAGCCGGCCATGTGCGTAAACTGATAGCCGCCGGCGACGTCGCCGATGGCGAAAACGCGCTTGTTGCTGGTTCGAAGGCGCGCATCCACATCGATACCCTTTCCCGAATATTCGATACCGGCGGCCTCGAGATTGAGATCGTCCACATTGGGCTTGCGCCCTGCGGCTACCAGCAGATGCGTGCCTTCAATGACGGCTTCGGGCTCGCCCTCGTTGTGCACGACAGCGGCGACGCCGTTGCCGCGGGGCTCGACGCGGGCAATGCGCACGCCCTCACGGATATCCACACCCTCTCCCGCGAGTCGCTGCCTAACGATCTCGACGGCATCGACGTCGTCCTTGCCGAGCAGCGAGAAGACCTCGAGCAACGTCACCTTGGAACCGAGTCGCCGATGCGCCTGCGCCATTTCGGCTCCGATGGGCCCGCCGCCGATGACGACCAGATGACCGGGACGCTCGTCGAGATCGAAAACGGTCTCATTGGTCAGAACGTTCACTCTGTCCAGGCCCGGAATCGGCGGCAGGGCCGCGCGCGAGCCGGTGGCGATGACGAAGCGCCTCGCCTCGATTCGATGTCCGCCGGCCTTCACCTGATTCCCGGTCTCGAAATGTGCGGCCGCCTTTATGACGCGAACGCCGAGGCCTTCGAAGCGCTCGACCGAATCGTTGGGGGCGATGGCGCCGATCACGTCATGCACGTGCGCGTGAACCCGCGCGAAGTCGACGTCCGGCTCGTGGCCATCGACTCCGAATGCATCGCCGCTTCTCTGCGCGTGGGCAGCATGCCCGGCGGCCAACAATGCTTTCGAGGGCACGCATCCGTAGTTCAAGCAGTCGCCACCCATCTTGTGCTTTTCGATCAGCACCACGTCGGCGCCCATCTGCGCGGCGCCGGCGGCGACACTGAGTCCGCCGGAGCCGGCGCCGATAACCGCGATGTCGGCTTTGATTTGCAGGCCCAAAGTTCCGTCCTCCCGGATGACACGACCGCCGGCGTACAGGCTCTGTCATCGGCCGCGCGTCGGCCATGCGAAATGACACATACTCCGCAGCATTCGGCACCGGCATTACCCGTGCGTGGCTGGGCCGCTATGCTCTATGAAAGGGTCAAACCGTTCATCACGAATCCGCGACATTTCTGTCACGGATCTATCACGACCGGCGACACCAGACTAAAGACAAGGATCAAGTCACTTTGACTCAGGCACTCGTCGAGCACCGTTTCATCTGCCCGTACTGCTGGGAGTCCATCACCATGCTTCTCGATGTGTCGGTCGAGGATCAAAGATACGTGGAAGATTGCGAGGTCTACTGTAACCCCATCGGCCTGCGCTTTCGTGCAGTCAACGGCGAGGTGGTCGAGTTCGACGCCGAGCAGATCCCTTAATCAGGCGAGCGGCTCACCCGCGCGACAAACCGACCCGCTAACCGACTGCGATATGGAATCCGAGAGTTATCGCGCTCGCGGCCAGCATCAATACGGTGGGATAAAAGGTCAGCGCGAATCCGATTGCCCTGGCTGCTGCGCCTTGCGCGTAACCTCGGGAGAAAAGAAATCTGCCCAGGACGAACAGGGCCGCGGCGGCGGGGATCGATGCGAGCCATGCATGGGGCATCGCGACGGCCCATATGCAATAGGCCAGGCTCGCAAGCACGACCTGCTCCAGAGTGTTCTGAAGGATCGATTGCTGGACTTTCGCACTCGGGGTACCCGGTGAGAGTCCTCCACCATCGATGTCGTCCGGCGTAAAAAATCGGTGCCTTGCCAGACGACCGACGGCGACGACCAGACAAACGAGCGGGAGCAGATTTCATTTCAAAGCGAAGGCGATGCGGGCCACCGTATTGTCGTTCGGCAGCAGGGTCGCGGGATGCCAGGCCGCGGCGCCGACGATCGCCGCGATCGTGAAGACGGCGCCGATGGCCATGCCGCGAACAACACCTTGCTGTTTGGTCGTGAGCGTCATGGAGCGACGGAGCATTGCCCAATCGGTGGGTTGCCGCAACTGCGAGCGGCGGCTTGAATCGCCGGGCTGGCGCATCGATACTGGCTGCTTGCGCCAACCATAGTTGCCTCTGCCCGAGGGAAAATCCGATGTCCAATGATGCCGAAGCGGCTCTAATCGACCGCGACTCCGCACACCTCATTCACCCGCTGCACAGCCGCCCGGCCCATGCCCACGGCAAGGTGTGGGTCGGCGGTGAGGGAGCCTATCTCGTCGATGCGAACGGGGACCGTTTCATTGACTGCCTGTCGGGGCTGTGGAACAACACTGCGGGTAACGGCCGGGTGGAGCTCGTCGAGGCCGCCAGCCGGCAGATGCAGGCGCTCGCGTTTGCTTCCGGGTATGCCGGCAGTTCCAATCCCCGGGCAATCGAGCTCGCCGAGCGGCTGTCTCGGCTCACCTATCCGAACATCAACCACTTCTACTTCACGTCCGGCGGTGGCGAGGCCACCGACAGCAATATCAAGATGGCCCGTTACTACTGGAAGCTACGGGGAAAGCCCGAGAAGTCCAAGGTCATCTCGCGGATATGGGGCTATCACGGTGTCACCATCGCCGGCATGTGCTGCACGGGCATCAGTCCTTACTGGACGATGTTCGAGCCGCGCATTCCCGGCTTCTTGCATATTCCCACGCCGTATCCCTACCGCTACGAGGCGCCGCAAGGCTCGGCGAGCCAGGGGATCGCCGCTGCCGACGAGCTCGAGAAGGCGATACTCGCCGAAGGCCCCGACACGGTTGCCATGTTTCTGGCCGAGCCGGTGCAAGGCGCCGGCGGAGTGATTGTTCCCCAGGACGACTACTTCCCGAGGATTCGCGAGATTTGCGATGCTTACGACGTGCTCCTGGTATCCGACGAGGTGATTACCGGATTCGGCCGCACCGGGAAAATGTTCGGGCTTCAGCACTGGGGCGTCCAGCCGGATTTGATCCAGTTCGCCAAAGCCATCACCTCCGGGTATTTCCCCCTCGGCGGCATCGGTGTGAGCGACGCGATCGCCGAGGTGATGCTGGAAAGCGGCGAACCGTGGATGCACGCCTACACCTACAGCGCGCATCCGACCGGGTGTGCGGTTGCGTTGGCGATGCTCGATATCGTCGAGAAGGAAGACTTTCCCGGGCAGGCGGCCGCCAAAGGCGATCGGCTTCTGAAAGGGCTCGAGTCAGCGCTCGGCGATCACCCGCACGTCGGCGACGTCCGCGGCCTCGGACTCATGTGTGGCGTCGAGTACGTGAAGGATCGATCCACCAAGCAGGCGTTCGATGCGAAGGACGGCATCGGCGCAAAAATTCACGCGGCCACGGTCGAACGCGGCATGTTCAGCCGCGTGCGCGGCGACGTCTACTGCCTGGCACCGCCCATCGTGACCTCGGATGAGACCATCGACAAAATCGTCGAAACGCTCGCCGATGCTACCCGGGCGGTGCTCGGGTAGAGCAACGGCACCTCGCGAATGGGCTGATTTCCGACGCCATCGGCGTGGAAATAGTCGGTGTCGATATCGAAAGTCAAACGCGCGTCGGACGCAAGCCGATTTCTGGTGCCGTAACGTGCGGGTCCTCGAATTGACAGAGCTGACGGATTCGTAGCGACCAGTCCGAATACAACGACACATCGGCGATGAAATTTTGAGGAAGTTGACGGTACGTCGAAACCATGCTCGCAAACCGCCTCATCACTCCGGGCATCCTTCGAGTGGTGACGATTCATCCATCCAACGAAGATAATCTTCGAGGGCTTTCACTAAAGTGAAGCGCGGGCTATAGGTCGTATCCCGTGAGATTCGCTCAATCGAGAGCGGCGAACGATGCCCGGGGTCGATGATGGTGCCCACATCCGGCCCGCCGCCGATGCAGTAGGAAAATGCCGGTTGCCGGGCCGCCAAATTCTCGCACCATTCTCGCAGGCTCCAGGTCTGGCCCGTTCCGACGTTGTAAACGTCTTCGCTGAGCTCCGCCGCATCCAGCAATGCGATGATACCGGATGCAGCGTCCGGCCCGTAGATCCAATCCCGCCACCCTTCATCGGCAAGCACTGCGGCACTACCGGCTGCAGCCATTTGCGTGAGCAAGTAGGGTGGACTGAGCGTATCGCGCAGGCCCGTATCATATTCCCACCGCCCGAATACGGCGCTCAACCGCGCGGCGACGACTTGCATGTCGAAGATCGATCCATAACGGCGGGCGATTCCTTCCGCAGCGTACTTTGTGACCGCGTAAAGGGAGATCGGCAGCGGCGCGGTGCGCCCTTCCGAGAGTTCGGAGTCGCTGAGTGCATTGGCGCCATAAACGGACGCAGAGCTCAGGTAGAGGAATCGCTCGACACCCTGTCGCCGAGCCGCATCGAGCGCGTTCACCGTGCCCTGAACATTTGTCGTTACTATGCTGGTCGGATCGCTTCGCTCTCGATCGATACCTGCAGTTATGACGGCGCCGTGAATAACCTGACGCGCGCCGCTGCGTGCGAGCGCTTTGCCAAGAGCAACGGTGTCGCGCACGTCACCGTCGACATGGCGCAGTGAGCCGGGCAGCCGGGCAAATGCGCGCACTGCCCGCTCCGGCGGTGCAGCGAGACTAAAGGATACGACGTCATCACCGCGCCCGAGCAGTTGCTCGAGTAAATTGAGGCCGACGAACCCCGAGCCGCCGGTGACAAAGACAATCATGGGATCAGTTCACCGTTGACGATTGCGCCGACTCCCGCATGGAGGCGACCTTCAGAAGCGGGCCACCTTTGAAGGTCGGCATGAGCTCAGTTGAGCGGCGACGAGCTGTTGCAGCCGCCACAAGCGAGCGTCGTGAAGACGCAGCCGCTCCAGCGCCAGCACCGTCTCGAGTAGATACTCCGCGCCTGAGCCCTTTTCTCCGCAGGCCTCGGCGATATGCCGGGCGACGACGGGGTCCGGAAGTCGCCCCGTATACCGCTCTTGATTGTCCTTGTTGGCGACGAAGGTGATTGCCTCGACCGGGCCCCGAGCGGTGCGCGCGGTAACCCAGCGCGGCCGGTAGCCGTTGCCAACCAGCTCCCGCCGCCAGGTCGATGCGACCTTGTCCTCGACGTTCGGCGAAGCAATCCGATAGGTGACGCCGCAGCAGGATCCGCCTGCGTCGAGCGCCAGCATCAAGTTGGGATTGACCCGGTTCCCTCGATAACGTCGCTGCCACAAGCAGAAGCTGCGATGGTAGCCTTGAACCCGAGCGGTCAGACGATCGACGTGCACGAAATCCGGCTTCCACATCAGAGAGCCGTACGCAAACAGCCAGAGATCCGCGTCTCCCCGGCCATCCAAGGTCTCTTCGAGCGAGGCCTGGATTTCGCAATCGGTCAGCTCTCCCATGGCCTGGGAGCGGTTCAGTACCGGTTTTGGAAAGCGCGCTTCGATGAGCTCTCGCGTGAGATGCAGCGATTTTCGACAGGCTGTCGTCACAATCCCGAATCCCCGTCAGTATCCTTCAGCGGCAACCGGCGCCTCCCCGGCGGTGCTGGCGCGGAACATCGAGCGCCGATGCCCATCGTAGTCGTTGATGGCGAGGTGCAAACTATAGCGATTGTCCCATACGGCGATGCTGCCCGGTGTCCAATGGAACCGACATGTGAATTCGGGGCGCGTGCAGTGCATGTAGAGATACTCCAGGAGCCCGCGGCTTTCCTCTTCGGTCATGCCTTCGAGTCGCGTCGTGTACACCGGATTCACGTACAGGGCCCGCCCGCCGGTTCGCGGATTGATCCGTACGACCGGATGCGCACGTTCCACATCGGCATCCGGATTGTTGCGGCTTATGGAGATGGACTTACTGGTCACGATGTCGGTCGGCGGACGGGCCGCACCGTAGACGTGACCGCTGTGCATTGCGTTGAGCGCGGAAAGGGTTCGCTGCATTCCCCGCGACAGGGCGTCATGAGCCAGATACATGTTGGCCCATAAAGTATCGCCACCGACATCGGGGACTTCGTCGGCATACAGGATAGAGGCTACTGGCGGCCGCTCGAGAAAGCTGAAGTCGCTGTGCCACGTGCCGCCGAAGGTGCTGATGTTGCGCTCGTCCGCCTCCTTGAGCACGGCGATAATCTCGGGATGCTTTTCCAGCGCACCCACGTATGGCACGCACGTGAGCTCACCGAGGCACCTGCTGAAGGACTTCAGCTGATCGAGG
>JBFICP010000099.1:0-10997 GCA_041581935.1 Gammaproteobacteria bacterium
GATCGGCTCGTGGTCGGCGTCGGCGCGGATATAGTCCTCACCGCTGAACATGCGTGGCAGAAACCGTCGGCCCCAACGATGGGATCCGGCCACGAACTCGACGCAGGTGTCCTCGGGAACCGGGTCCAGCGGAATCCACAGACTGCAGCTCTTGGTTGCGTCGACGCCGTAGTAGGGCTGATCGTGATGCCAGGGGGTGCGCTCCTGGGTACCGGGCTCCTTGATCAGGACGTGCTCGTGAAAGAAGCGTGCATGACGGGAGCGCATCAGCTGACCGGCGATGGCGCCGGCGGGCGAATTACGTACGAAATCCTCGTACTCGGCAATGCGCTGCCAATTGCAATAGTCGCCGAAAAAGCGGCCGGATCCGCCCTCGGGCGTGTAGCCTTTCGTATAAGGGCCCGGATCCGCCAGGTTGCGCTCGACACCGTGGCGAAGGCACTCCATCCAGTCGCCGAATACGCCGCGCAGCACGGCGACTCCGTGCTCCTGAAATTCACCGATGGTGGTGACGTCGACCGGCGGATTTGAAGTGGTGCCCATGGCTTCACCTCTTCGTATCAATATACGTGACGATGCGCTGCAATGCTTCCGTCAATCGCTGGTGTGACTGCGCGAAGCACAGCCGAAAGTGTTCTTCGTTACCCGGCCCGAACGTATAACCCGGCGCCACGCCGACGTCGTATTCCCTCAGTAGTCCTTCGGCAAACGTGAGGCTCGAGCCCATGCCCGGAATGCGCGGAAAAGCGTAGAAGGCGCCTTCGGGCACCGCCAGCTCGACACGCGGGTGGCGGCCGAGGATCTCCATGACGAGATCTCTGGCGCCGGCGTACTGAGCGCACAGGGTTTTCACCAAGTCTTTACCGTCCTCGAGCGCGGCGATACCGGCGAACTGCACGATGCTCGGCGCGCCGGTGTTGAAACACTCGGAGAGCACAGCGATCTGTGTTGCATAACGCGCCGGCGCGACCATCCACCCCAGTCGCCATCCGGTCATGGCCCAGGCCTTGGAGAAGCCGTTGATGATTATCACCGGATCGTCGTCGTCGGCGAGCGTCATCAGCGAGGGCGCCACGTCACCGTCATAGACGTTGCGGTGATAGACCTCGTCGGATATCAGCACGATTTCGCGTTCGCGGCAGAAGGCCAGCAGGCGCTCGAGGGTCGACTGCGGAATGATCCAGCCGGTTGGATTGCACGGGCTGTTGATATAGATGGCGTGCGTATCACGCCTGACTGCAGCAATAACGTCGTCGGCGTCGAGGCTCCAGCGTCCGTCGTTCATGCGCTGTCGAACGAAGCCGATATCGGCGCCCGTGGCGCGCAGGCTGTTCTCGATGTTCGGCCAGTTTGGGCTCACGATCAGTGCGTGCCGACCGGAGCCTACGGTCATCTGCGCGGCCAGCGTGATGCCCATCATGCTCGAGCCCGGCACCGAGATGCGCGCCGGATTGATGTCGGTGCCGTAAATTCGGTCGAGGTAGACCTTTATCGCATCGCGAAGCTCGACGCGTCCGCGGGTATGGGCATAAAAGGTGTGGCCCTCGTCGATGGCGCGCTTGCCCGCTTCGCGGATGAAATCGGCCGTCACGCGATCGCCCTCGCCGATCCACAGCGGTATCACGCGCGGGTCGGTGAAGCGTGGCAGGGCGATCTTGGCGATGCCGCTCGGCTCCAGGTGCTCGATCTCGGGGCGTAGAAGGCTCATGAGGGCAATCTAATCAGTCCCCTGCTCGTGAACAAGCGCCGATTGAATTTTCCGAGCGTGAGCCTGCAGGTCGGGGAAGAACCGCCGGAAGTCGTTTTCGAGCGCCGTGTAGTGGACCTCGATTTCCGCGAGCGCCCCTGCAAGGTGATTACGGCGTTGGATGCGACGTGCGATGCCGTCGAGCGCGCGTCCCACGTGTTCGAGCTCGGCGTAGGAGCCCAGCCAATCATCGGCGATCATGTGCGGCGCGATTCCACGCAGACGGCCGGGGAGGTCGTCGCGGTGCTCGCGCAGGATAGCGTAAACGCGTCCGGTGAAGTCGCCGAGTCTCTCGTTGGAGTAGTCCGCCCAGTCCCTACACAGGAAGTGGTCGTAACAGACATCGATGATGATGCCTGCATAGCGGCGCCGCTCCCTGCCGATGCGATTGCGGCTCTCGAGATGCCGCGGGTGCGCGTCGGTGAAGCTGTCGATAGCGCGGTGTAGCGCGATACCCCGGCGTACGGTTTGCGTGTGCCTGTTGCCCAACGGACCCTTGACGAAATCGCCGAGTAGGCTGCCGAGAAGCCCTTCGCGGGATTGCTCGGCGAGATACAGGTGCGCCAGATAATTCATTTCGCACTATTGTAGAGCTTCCCCGCAGCTCATTTGTACACCACAACGCGCGCTTACCGGCGCTCGAGCCCCGTTGCGAGATTTCTCGAATTGACACTTTGGGCGAGGCGTCAATACCATCGCGCATGAGCAGCGAATTCGTTATTCCGGCTCCGGAGATTCCGAGCGTCGCCGTGCGCGGCAGCGATCGGCGTTTTCCGGTCCATCGCATCTACTGCGTGGGTCGGAACTACGCCGCCCACGCGATCGAGATGGGGCACGATCCCGATCGCGAGCCGCCGTTTTTCTTCCAGAAGAATCCGGATACGTTGCTCGCGAGCGGCAGCGAGTTTCCGTATCCCGACAAGACCGAGGACGTTCACTACGAGCTCGAGCTGGTCGTGGCGCTCAAGTCCGGAGGAAAGATCATTTCGGAGGCTGACGCGCTCGATTGCGTTTACGGCTACGCCGTCGGGCTGGACATGACGCGGCGGGATCTTCAGGGCGAGGCGAAGAAGATGGGACGTCCGTGGGAGATTGGCAAGGCATTCGATTATTCGGCGCCGTGCTCGGAGATTGTACCCGTCGAGGCCATCGGGCATCCCGACTCCGGTGCGGTGTGGCTGAGAGTGAACGGCGTGCGCCGCCAGAACGGGAATCTCAACCAGATGATCTGGAAGGTGCCCGAGATCATCGCCTACCTCTCCGGTCTGTTTACGCTTGCCGCCGGAGATCTCATCTATACCGGCACACCGGCCGGTGTCGGAGCGACCGTTCGCGGTGACGCGTTGCACGGTGGTGTCGAAGGCGTGGGTGAGATCGAGATAACCGTGGTCTGAACGACGGCTTCGGATGCCGGTCGCGGTGGGCAAGATGGTGCCGGCCGGCAAGTGGGACGAGCAGGTAGTACACGCTCAATCCCGACCCTGGTACCCTGCTGCTCTGGCATGCCTCGCTCGATACGTGGTACATCCGAATGAGTCCGACGCGGTCCGCATCGGCTTCAGTGTCGTGCTCGGGCGGGCCACTGATTGTGCGACCGACGATTGAGCGATGAAAGTCGACGAAGTTTTGATACTCGCCCTGCTCGTGCTCGCGAGCGTCGTCGCGACTGCCTCGGTGCGCGGTGCCGACTACGATGCTGCCCTGAATGCCGCCAACAAGCGCGATTACGTGGCCGCGGCCCAGGAATTCCAGCGGCTCGCCGAAGAGGGCGATCCCCGCGGCGAGAACGGGCTCGGCGTGCTGCACGCCAATGGCCTGGGTGTTCGAAAAGACGAGGCGCTGGCGGCGCAATGGTTCGAGAAGGCTGCCGGGAAGGGCTACAAGGCGGCGCAGAACAATCTCGGCGAACTGTATCTCGCGGGGCGCGGCGTCGCCCAGGACTACGCCGCCGCCGAGAAATGGTTCCGTAAGGCGGCCGCCCAGGGCGACAGCGACGCCCAGAAGAATCTGGGGATCTTGTATTCCGCCGGGCTCGGCGTCGAGAAGGACTACGCCGTGGCCATGGACTGGTTCCAGCGCTCGGCAAAGCAGGGCAACGCCGCCGGGCAGGCCAACGTCGGACACCTGTTTCGCACCGGCGACGGCGTCGGCCGGGACTATCTGATGGCCTACGCCTGGTACGGGGTGGCGGCGGCCGGTGGCTATCCGGGCGCCCCGCGATACCGGGACACGGTGGCGCAGTATCTCACCAGCGACGAGCTCGACGCGGGGCGCGATCTGGCCCGGGAGCTGTTCATCAAATACGGGAGCAAATGACAGCCACATGGCCTATAGTGGCCGGCGAACCGGGCCGGGTGGTCCGGAAGGCCGGATGAGGCAATAACAACATCCTCTAGAGGGAGGTTTATTACGATGCAACACTTTTCGCTGACACGCCGCTGCGCCGGTTGGGCCATCGGCAGCGTTCTCGCGACGCTGTTCGCGGTCTCCACGGCCTGGGCGGACACCCTGACCGTCTACACCGCGGTCGAGGCCGAGGACCTCAAGAAGTACGCTCAACGCTTCAACGAGGACCATCCGGATATCGAGATCAAGTGGGTGCGGGACTCCACCGGAATCGTCACCGCCAAGCTGCTGGCCGAGAAGGACAACCCCAAGGCGGACGTCATCTGGGGACTGGCCGCCACCAGCCTGCTGCTGATGAAAAAGGAAGGCATGCTGCACGCGTATTCGCCGGTGGGTCTCGAGAGGCTGGATCCCAAATTTCGTGACAAGTCCGACCCGCCCTACTGGACGGGCATGGATGCGTGGGTGGCCGCCATCTGCTTCAACACGGTGGAGGCCAAGAAGCACGGCCTGACACCGCCCAAATCCTGGAAGGATTTGACCGACTCTCAGTATAAGGGCCATATCGCCATGCCCAATCCGAACTCCTCGGGCACCGGCTTCCTGGACGTCTCCAGCTGGCTGCAGATGTTCGGTGAGAACGACGGCTGGGCCTTCATGGATGCACTGCACGAGAATATCGATCACTACACGCATTCCGGGTCCAAGCCCTGCAAGCAGGCGGCCCGGGGTGAGGTTGCCATCGGCATCTCGTTTGCGTTCCGTGGCGCCAAGTCCAAGGCCGAGGGCGCGCCGCTGGAGATCATCATCCCCAGCGAGGGCATCGGCTGGGATATGGAGGCCACGGCCATCGTCAAGGGCACAAAGAATCTGAAGGCGGCCCAGACGCTGGTTGACTGGTCGGTCTCGGAGAAGGCAAACAGGATGTACAACGAGGGCTACGCCGTCGTTGCCATTCCGGAGCTCGCCAAGGAAGTTCCGCACTTCCCGCCGGGCATCATCAATGCCATGTATAACAACGATTTCGAGTGGGCTGCTGCGAATCGCAAGCGCATCCTGAAAGAGTGGCAGGGTCGCTACGACTCCAAGTCGGAGCCGAAGAGCTAGTCTCGAATCACGCCACGGCCGGTTGTGGCGCCTCCCGGCGCCGCAACCGGCTTTTCTTTTTCATTCCCGGCGTTACCATGGACCCTGATAAGAACAATTCAGGGGGTCGGCCATGGGTGAGGGTCAGCAGGCGGAGGGCCAGCCCTATCTGCGCATCTCGGGGTTGACCAAGATGTTCGGCCCGTTCACGGCGCTGAAGGACATTTCCCTGGAGATCTACGAGGGGGAATTCGTCTGCTTTCTGGGGCCTTCGGGCTGCGGCAAGACCACGCTGCTGCGGGCCATCGCCGGCCTCGATATCCAGACCACCGGTCGGGTCGAGCAGGCCGGAGTCGATATTTCCGCATTGCCGCCCTCCGAGCGGGACTTCGGCATCGTGTTCCAGTCCTATGCCCTGTTCCCGAACATGTCGGTGGCGAAGAACATCGCCTACGGGCTCGAGAACCGCAAGACGTCCAAGGCCGATATCCGTCGCCGCGTCGACGAGCTGCTCGAGCTGGTGGGCCTGCCCGAGCAGGGCGACAAGTATCCCGCCCAGCTCTCCGGCGGCCAGCAGCAGCGTATCGCGCTCGCTCGCGCCATCGCCGTGTCGCCCGGTCTGCTGCTGCTCGACGAGCCGCTTTCGGCCCTCGATGCCAAGGTGCGCGTGCACCTGCGCCACGAGGTCAAGGCGCTTCAGCGCCGTCTCGGCATCACCACGGTCATGGTGACCCACGATCAGGAAGAGGCGCTCACCATGGCGGACCGGATCGTGGTCATGGATCACGGCCGGATCGAGCAAATCGGCACGCCTCTGGAGATCTACCGCGAGCCGCGCACCTCGTTCGTGGCGGATTTCATCGGCACCATGAACTTCGTGCCGGGCACCATCTGCGGTCCGGGCGCAGTGCGTTTCGGTGAGCTCGAGCTCGCCTGCGATACCGACGGCTTGGCGGAAGGGGCCGTGGTGACCGTCGCCGTGCGGCCCGAGGACATCGTCGTCCAGGGGGTCAGTGCCGGCGAGGAGAACGCGTACGAGGCGCGCATTTGCAGCCTCGAGTTCCTCGGCTCGTTCGTGCGCGCCGAGCTGATATCCGATGTGACCGGCGACGAGTCCGTTCGCGCCGATTTGTCCATCAATCTCATGAGGCATCAGGGCATTGCCGAGGGTGACGCGGTAATGGTGCGCATGCCGCGGGAGCGCATTCTCGTCTATCCCGGTACCGTGAGCCATGAGTGAGTTCACTGCCGATGTGCTGACGGCACCCGTCGTCAAGCCGAAGTCCAGTCGCGACGATTGGACGATGCGTGCCTTCATGTGCGTCATCGGCGTGTATCTCGTCGCGGCGCTCGCGTTACCGCTTTACACGATGCTTTCGAAGAGCTTCGAGGACCACGACGGTGTATTCGT
This sequence comes from Gammaproteobacteria bacterium, assembly GCA_041581935.1. Lineage (GTDB taxonomy): Bacteria > Pseudomonadota > Gammaproteobacteria > HK1 > HK1 > JAABYT01. The sequence continues at coordinate 6,591 of JBFICP010000099.1, forward strand.
CGGCATCGAGAACTACGTCGAGTACTTCTCGACGCCGGCGCTCGCGTACTCGATCCATAACAGTCTCTTCATCGCGGTGGTCACGACGATCATCACCGTGACGCTGGCATTCACGTTTGCCTATGCGCTGACCCGCAGCTGCATCCCGTTCAAAGGTCTTTTCAAGAGCATCACGATGATCCCCATTCTGGTGCCGTCACTGCTGCCGGGGATTGCGCTGGTCTACCTGTTCGGCAACCAGGGCATGATCAAGGGTCTGCTGTTCGGTCACAGCATTTACGGGCCCATCGGCATCGTCATCGCGGAGGTGTTTTTCACGCTTCCTCACGCGATCATCATCATCATCACCTCGCTCTCGATCGCCGATTCGCGCCTCTACGAAGCGGCGATAGCCCTGCGTGCGAGCAAGCTGCGCATATTTTTCACCGTCACCATTCCGGGTTGCCGCTACGGTCTCATCAGCGCGGCGTTCGTGGTGTTCACGCTGGCAATAACGGACTTCGGCGCGCCCAAGGTGATCGGCGGAGACTTCAACGTGCTGGCCACGGATATCTACAAGCAGGTCATCGGACAGCAGAATTTCGAAATGGGCGCCGTGGTGAGCGTCGTGCTTCTGATTCCGGCGGTGCTGGCATTCGTCGTCGATCGCATCGTGCAGCGCAAGCAGGTGGCACTTCTGTCAGCGAGGGCGGTGCCTCTGGAGCCACAGCCCAAGCGTGGCTTCGATCTCGCGATGCTCGGTTTCGTCCTGCTCGTCAGTTTTTTCCTGATTGGCATGCTGGCGGTCTGCCAGTACGCCGCCCTGGTCAAGTTCTATCCCTACAATCTCGAACTCGGTCTGAAAAACTACCAGTTCGACGTCATGGACGGCGGTGGTTGGGACGCCTACTACAACTCCATCAAGATGGCGCTGTATACGGCCTTCTTCGGTACCATCGTGGTGTTCTGCGGCGCTTACCTGGTGGAGAAAGGGCGCGGCTTCAATCAGGGCCGGGCGCTGTTTCAATTTCTTGCCATGATGCCCATGGCGGTTCCGGGATTGGTCCTGGGTCTCGCCTACATCTTCTTCTTCAATCACCCGGACAACCCGCTCGGCTTTCTCTACCACACCATGACGATACTGGTGATCAGCACGATCACGCATTTCTACACGGTCAGTCATCTCACCGCGGTGACGGCGCTCAAGCAGATGGATGCGGAATTCGAGGCGGTGGCGGCGTCGCTCAAGCAGCCCTTCTACAAGACCTTCATGCGCGTCACGGTACCGGTGTGCATGCCGGCGATCCTGGACATCAGCATTTATCTTTTCGTCAACGCCATGACCACCGTGTCGGCGGTGATTTTCCTCTACGGCCCGGATACCAACCTGGCCTCGGTGGCGGTACTGAACATGGATGATGCAGGCGACATCGCGCCGGCCGCAGCCATGGGCATGATGATTTTCTACACCGCTGCCGGGGTGCGGGCGCTGCACTACTTCCTGACCCTGGGCTTGGAACGCCGCACTCAGGCCTGGCGGGCACGCTAGGTACGAAGCCCGGTCTTACGCCGCGGAGGCTTCTCTGCGCGCCTCGTCGAGGAGCCAATCCCGGAACGCGGCAATTTTCGGTTGCTCCGCCGTGTTCTGGGGGCAGACCAGGTAATAGGCGTACTCGGTCGGCAGGCTGAGGGTGAAGGGCCGCACCAGGCGACCGGCGGCCAGCTCGTCGGCGGCCAGCACGCCGCGGGCGAGCGCGACGCCCTGTCCGGCCATGGCCGCCTGAATAAGCATGCTGGAATCGGTGAAAATCGGTCCACGCGTGGGATCCACCCGATCGATACCCGCCGCCAGCAACCAGGTTCGCCAGTCACCGTGGCCATCGTCGTGCAGAAGCACCTGGTGCTCCAGGTCGCCGGGCGCGCGCAGCGGGTGCTCACCTGATAGCAGCGCCGGGCTGCATACCGGAAAGATGTCCTCGGTCATGAGCCAGTCGGCGCGCAGCCCCGGATACTTGCCGCGCCCGTAGCGAACGCCCACGTCCACGTCTCCGCTGGCGAAGTCGGTGAGCGCCGCCGACGGGTCGATGCGCAGATCGATGTCGGGATGGATCTGGCGAAACCGCCCGAGGCGCGGCACCAGCCAGCGGGCCGCAAAGGACGGCAGCGCCGAGACCGTGAGCGGTCCGGGGGCGTCTCTTTCGAGCAGATTCCTGGTGGCGTCATTGAGCAGCGCGAAAGCCCGGCTGACCGACGGCAGGTAGGCCTGCCCGTCGTCACTCAGCAGCAGGGCGCGATTCAAACGCCGGAACAGCTTGCGTCCGAGATGCTCTTCCAGGGCTTTGACCTGATGACTGATTGCCGCCTGGGTGACATGCAGCTCCTCGGCGGCGCGCGTGAAGCTCAGGTGCCGCGCGGCGGCCTCGAAGGCACGCAGCGCATTGAGTGGCGGCAGTCGTCGGGCCATACGGTCGCTGCCTCAAAATTTCTAATGCGAAAATGAAAAAATGATCGTTTGTGAGCTTACCGGCCAGCTTCTATATTTGTCCACAAGTTAAGGACATAGAAGGTACGAGCGAGTTCGTGCTTCGGATTAACATTATTAAAGGAATACGGTGATGAGCAAGTATCACGTCCAGACCCTCAACGGCCCCTTCCTGCGCCCGAGCCGTGGTATTCCGGTCGCGCGCCTGCTCGCCACAATCGCGACATGGCAGCAGCGCTACGAGCTGCGCCGGCATCTGCTTGAAATGGATGCACACCTGCTCGACGACATCGGAATGAGCCGAGAACAGGTCGAGCGGGAAGCCGCCAAGCCTTTCTGGAGAGATTAGTTTCTTCCTCCCCCCAAGACTCGTTGCAGTCTTAAACATTCAGGGGGCCGCCAGGCCCCCTTTTTTTCCAACGTCGACGATGGTTAACGTGCGATAGCGGCTTTTCGCAACAGCGCCGGGATGTGCGCTTCCCAGCCGATGGCCATGATGTGCAGCCCCCGGCACATGCCGTCCAGAGCCGCGATGGTGCGCGCGGCGATATCGAGACTGGTGGCAATCTTGTCGTCGGCGGCACCGATCTCCCGGACGAGGGGCTCGGGGACGTGGATGCCAGGCACATGGGCGTTCATGTACTCGGCCTGCTTGGCGGATTTCAGGGGAATGATGCCGGCAAGCACCGGCACCCGGTATTGCTCCGCAGCGCGCGCGAAGCGTTCGAAGGCTTGCGGCTCGTACACGGCCTGAGTCTGGAAAAAACGCGCACCGGCATCGATTTTCTCGCCCATGCGCATGATTTCGCCGTCCAGATCCGGAGCGCCCGGATTGACCACGGCCCCGAGGCAGAAATGCGGTCTTCCGGAAATCGGGTTTCCAGCCATGTCGCTGCCCCCCTCGAGCGCCGCCGCCGCGCGCAGCATGAGCGACGAGTAGACGTCGAACACGGCCTTTGCATCGGGGTGATCGCCGGTGGTGGGTGGATCGCCGCCCATGAACACCACATTGTGCACGCCGAGCGCGCTGGCCCCGAGGAGGTCGCCCTGCAGGGCAATGCGATTTCGATCCCGCGTGGTGACCTGAAGAATCGGTTCGATGCCCCGGTCGAGCAGCAGATGCGCCGCTGCCAACGGTGTCATGGCCATGCGCGCGGCGTGGGAATCCGTCAGGTTGAAGGCGTCGACGGTACTCTTGAGAGCATCGGCCTTGCCGAAAAGCGGCTCGAGGTCCGTCCCCTTGGGTGGATTCAGCTCGCAGGTAACGACGAACTTGCCGGCATCCAGTACCTTTTCCAGTTCACTCATTGTCTCGGGGTCGTGCGGGGAGGCCGGAGCTTAAGACAGTCGCGCGACGGCAACAAGTTGCAGGCAGCGTCGTCGCAGGTGCGACGCCACGCGTCGTTGAGTGGAAAAAGGGGTGCGGCTGGGGCACAGTACTCTCCGCCCGGGGTTTCGAGTATCCAAGGCGTGTCGGAGGGGTGCATGTTCGAAAGGGGGGGGATCGCGGAGTTCGACGCCGAGCTGTCGGCAGCGATCACGGCCGAGCAGCAACGCCAAGAGGATCACGTCGAGCTCATCGCTTCGGAGAACTACACGAGTCCCCGCGTTCTCGAGGCGCAAGGGTCGGTTCTTACCAACAAGTACGCCGAAGGCTATCCCGGTCGGCGTTACTACGGGGGTTGCGAGCATGTGGATGAGGCGGAGCGCCTTGCCGTGGAACGGGCAAAGCGCCTGTTCGGCGCCGATTACGCCAACGTCCAGCCACACTCGGGCTCGTCGGCCAACATGGCGGTCTATCTGGCGCTGCTCGAGCCCGGCGACACGCTGCTCGGCATGAAACTGTCCGATGGCGGCCATCTCACACATGGTGCGAAACCGAATTTTTCCGGCAAGATTTTCGATGCCGTGCAGTACGGCATCGACAAGCGAACCGGACGCATCGA
>JBFICP010000100.1:0-10888 GCA_041581935.1 Gammaproteobacteria bacterium
ACCAGCCGCGCCGCCACGCCGCGCCCGGTAGTCGTCGCGGCGCGGCGCCCGATACCCTGCGCGAGCTTCGCGCCCACGGCAGCGCCGACGCGTTTCCCGAGCAGCGCTCCGCCTGCGGTCAGGGTGACGGCTCGCGCGACCTCCAGAGAGCCGCGCTCGACACCGGCGATGGACAGCTTCTTCGTTTGATGATCCCAGTCAAGCACCACCGAGACGTCATCGAGGTTCGGCTTGCCCTCGAGATACGTCGTCTGAGTCGACACGAAGCGTTGAAAGCGATCGTCAAAACCGTTCAAGGCGATTTGAAAGCCACTGTGTCCGGTTTCAAGTGCGTGCACATAGGCCCACTGCAACAGCGGATCGGAAACCTCGGGGCGCATGACGATTTCCCGGTAGCGTTTCTCCACGTAGCGTTCCAGATCGTGAGCAACGGCATCGTCGAGGCGCATGACGCTCGGCTTCATGACGTTGGTGGCGGCCGAATACATAGCCTTGCCGGTCAGTCTGTACGAGGTGGGCCACGCGTAGTACCAGTCGGCGAATGCCGGCACGCGCGTGCGCATGCTCGCGAACACGGGAGTCGCCCTTGCCTCGAGTGCGGCATGCACGCGGACATGTGAATCCCGGCGTGCAATTTCGACCCGCTCGATCTCGCGACGGACGAATTGCGACAGGGTATCGGCATTCGCAAGAGCTCGAACCGGATTCCCCTGGCTGTCGCGAACGACGATCAGGGCCTTGCGGTCGAGCTGCGGATGCACGCCGTGTCGGGCGCTCGAACGGTCGTGATGCACGCTGCGCGTGTAGTCCCAGCGATCCAGAATGCTGCCGAGAATTCCGGGGCCGAAGAGGACCGCCAGGATCACCGCCAGTGCCAGCAGCGCCAGCAACAGTTTCGAACCACGCCGTGAGCGTGCGCGAGGAGGCGGCTGCGGGGCCGGCCGTCCCGCGTCGCCGGTACGCTCGCAGGCCAATTGCGCCTGGAGCTTGACGAGCTCGGTCTGCCACTGGGCCGAAAGCGGCTCTTGAGTGCGAAACTCCGACATTTCTCAAACTCTCCTGATTGCGGCCGTGGCAGTGGGTGCCAGGGACTCCGCTGTCATCGAAACTATGTGCAGATTAAGCCATTTTAGGCCATTTCCAAGCCCCGAACCGATAGCCAAGGCCGGTACCTGATATACACTTGGCTATTATCGAATATCAGCCATTAGCGAGCCGCCCTTATCCATGATTGAGCAGTACTGGGAAGGCATCAAAGCCTTCGTCTGGAACGCCGTGTGGGCTGTGAATGTCGCTTCGTTGTCGCCCGTTCACGCGGGTGCGGTCAAGGTGCTTCGCGTCGCTCACATGATGATTCGCGAAATCGCCGACGGCCAGATCAACGTGCGTGCGGCGAGCCTCGTTTACACGACACTCCTGTCAATTGTTCCCGTGCTGGCGCTGAGCTTCGCGCTGTTCAAGGGCTTCGACGTGCATCACGAACTGGCGCCCGCGCTTATGGGCTATCTCGAACCCCTGGGTGACAAGGGTATCGAGTTCGGCAACCAGCTGATCGCCATGGTCGAGAGCGTCAACGTCAAAGGGCTCGGCGTGCTGGGATTCGCCGTTCTGCTCTATACGGTGGCGCGCGTCGTTCAGAAGGTCGAGCAGGCGCTGAATTACACGTGGCGCGTGCGCGCCCAGCGGCGTTTTTTCGAGCGACTCAGCGGTTATCTCAGCGTCGCGATCTTCGGTCCCGTGTTCGTTTTCGCCGCCATGTTCATCTCAGGTTCGCTGATGAGCTCGTCGGTCGTGACACAGCTCGTCGAGTTTGCCGGCGTCGGTGCGCTCGTCGCGTTGGGGGGAAAGCTTGTTCCTTATCTCCTCGTTGTGGCCGCATTCACGTTCGTCTACTTCTACATACCCAATACCCGGGTAAATATAGGTTCGGCGCTCTTTGGTGCACTCATCGCGGGATTTCTCTGGGCTGTGTCCGGCTGGGCGTTTGCTTCGCTGGTGGTGGGGTCGACCCGGTATGCCGCAATTTATTCGGGATTCGCCATTGTGATCCTGTTCATCATGTGGCTGCACATTTCCTGGCTGATTCTTCTCATGGGTGGTAGCGTCGCCTTTTATCACCAGCATCCAGAATATTTGGGGCTTCTCACCCACGAGTTGCAGTTCAGCAGTCGGGTCAAGGAACGTCTGTCGCTGCTTGCCTGCTTTCTCATTGTTCAGAATTTTCAATATCGCCTCGAGCCGTGGACGCTCGTCGCGCTGTCACGAAGACTGCGCGTGCCGCTGGAAGCGCTCGAGGAGCTGCTGCGCGCATTGGAGCGGGAATCGATTGTCGTCGCCGCCGGCGGCGGATCGGAGCGGTATGTGCCGGCGCGCGATCCGGGAACCGTGACGGTGAAGGAGGTGCTCGAGGTGGCCCGCGCGGCGGGTGAAAGCCATCAGTTTTCTCTTCACAATATTACTTCGGCGCCGGCCGTCGACACGATCTGCCGGGAGCTCGACGAGGCGGCCGACCGGGCCCTGGATGGGCGGACGCTGCGCGATCTGGCGGTGGCGAACCCGCCCGCGGGAAACGACGACGCAGCGCCCGCAGAGGCGGCGACGGATCTGATCACGATGGTGCGGGCCGGGGAGCCCGGTGAGTCCGAGACGAAGCGGGAAATCGCGGCAGGTGGCCGAGCGCGCGCCTCGGACCGCGATTGAACCGGGAGTGGAAGCTGCGGCGAGTCCGGCATTCTGTGACTCGGGACTCGGAGCCTGTCGGCGGGAGAGCCTAGAGTTATGCCAGGAACGCGTCATCAAGGAGGCGCATCATGTTCAGCTTGCCAACGGAGCCAGGCTCGATCGGGCACACACTGGATGCCGGATTCAAGCTCTACTTCGTCGTTTTCAAGCAGGTCCTGGTTCTGAGCATTCTGGCGGCGCTGTCAATCTCGGTGCCGATGCATGCAATGATTCTCGCCATGCCGATGTTCGCAGCCGAAGGGGCGGTGCCCGGCAATGCGTTCATCGCCACGCTGGTCGTCGGCTTCCTGGCCTGCATGATTCTTTATATGTGGTTTTATCTCGCGGCTCTGTGCCGCATTGGAGGTATCGCCTACGGACAGAGCCTGACACTGGGTGCCTGTATGGCGGCGGGGCTGCGCAAGATTCTTCCGGTTATCGCCGCGGCTCTGCTCTACAGCCTCGCAATGATGGGTGGCTTTATCCTGCTGATAATTCCGGGAATGATTCTATGGATAAGCCTGGCGTTTTTTGCGATGTGTATCGTCCTCGAAGGCGACGGAATACTCGAATCACTGCGACACAGTCATCGATTGGTTTGGGGCAACTGGTGGCGGACATTTGTCATCTTTACAGTCGTGATGATTGTCTATTATGTGATATACCTCGCCATCGAGGTACCGTTCGCGGTCGTCGATCAGGTTGCTTTCGACACCGAGTTCGGGGCACTGCCCGGCTTCGGTCAGGCCATGCTTTCCATGGTCGGCGACATACTCGCGAGCGTAATCACTTTTCCATTGATGACAGCCGTTTTTGTTGCCGTATTTCATGATCTCAAGTTGCGCAAAGAAGGTCAGGATCTGGAAGCGCGCGTTGAAGCGCTGACCGCCAGCGCCTGAGGAGATGCGTCCGTCCCACCTCGTGTTCGCCGCTTTCTTCGCGATCGCGGCGTTCGAGGTGGACGCTTCGCTTACGGGGCGGGATCTACCTGTGACGGCGATTCAATCCTGCCTGAGCGATCTTCGCAGAATTTCGGACGCCGAAGGCCATTCCGAATCCCACAATTTCAATCTCGAAAAGCGTTGTCCCGAGCTCGTAAAAACGCTCGCTCAGTCGTTGCGTGAAGAAGATGTCGGCGTCATTGAGATCGATGCGGTAAGTATCGAAGGATTGCATGATCTTGCATCGTTCGCCGCAGGATTTAATCGCCGACCGGAGACAGCGGGCGATTTCAATCTCGACTTCAACGGGCTCGATGCGCTTCTCGGAGATGTGCTGATCGAGAACGAAGTCGACGATTCCGTCTGGGATCGCTTTCTTCGCTGGCTCGAGCAGTATGTAAAGGACGACGAGTCGTCCGAGTTCAAGCGATTTCTCGACTGGCTCGACGGCCTCGACGCACCGCCCTGGCTCGGAGACATCATCGTGAATACATCGGTGGTGTTAATCGTTCTGCTCGCTTTAATTGTCGTCGGTAACGAGCTGAGACTTTCGGGGATGCTCCGTCGCCCGCGCCGAAAACACGGAGCGCCGGATCGCGTCGTGAGCCCGGAGTCGAGCCGGAAGCCACGCCCGAAGTCGCTCGATCAGCTACGCCAACTGCCCCCCAGAGAGCTGGCCGCTGCGATTCTGGAGATCGTGACGGCGGCGTTCGCCGAGCGCGGTTGGTTGTCATCCAGTTCGAGCCTCACGAACGGCGAGCTGGTCAGGCAGATTGGACAACGCCAAGATTCCGTTGCCCGTTCCTTCTCGAGCCTAATAAGCGGCATCGAGCGCATTATTTACGGCGACCGATCGGCGGATGATGAAACCCGGCAACGCCTCATCGATTCTGCCGGCGCGCTCATTGAGCAAGCCCGTCGCACGACCGTTACGCCCTCCGGGCGGCCTCTATGAAGGACCGCTTGGTCACTATCGCCGGTGGACTGTTGGCGTTCGCGCTGGTGGTCATTTTGCTTGTGCCCGTGCAACGCGATGAGTCCGCTCAGATGTCCCGGCCGCTCAGCGCCGACCGGGGTCGCGCAGGTCTCCAGGGCATGAAGCGCTGGCTCGACCAGGGTGGCGTGAAAACGGATGTGCTAGCGCGCCGCTACTCGGCGCTGGCCGCGAGTCTCGAGCTGAGACCGCAGGGCAACCTGCTGGTCATCTCGCTCCCCCAGTACACGCCGTCGCGTCTCGACGAGCGCGAAGCTCTGCGCACATGGCTCGCTCAGGGCAACAACGCACTCGTCCTCGTCGCCGCGGGAGATGTGCCGCGATGGACCAGAGTAGCCGCGGCCGCGAGCACCCATGAATTCCTCGAATCATTCGATTTCGAGTTGGACATGCCGGAGGAGAGCGAGGAGCAAGAGCACGAGGCTCAGGAAGACTCCGAGCGGTCACGGCAAGGTGATGAATCGGTGCAAACGGATCTCGAGTCATGGCTCGAAGCCGAGCCTGTCGCACTCGAGCCGCGCATGAGCCACCCGCTTACCCGCGGTGTGACGGTGGTGAAGGCACGCTCGGTTCGCCGGCTGGATCGCGACTGGTATCTGACCGGGGCGTCACGCGGACGCGTCGTGCTGCCGCTCCTCGCCGAGGCCGGCGAGAGTGCGGCATTCTGGGAAGTTCGTGTCGGCAACGGGCGGATGTGGGTGAGCCGATACTCCGATCTGTTCTCCAACGCCGGTCTCGGGGAGGCCGACAATGCACGCTTTCTGGCGAATATCGTCAGCGCGTCCCTTCTGAGCAACGGACGGGTGATTTTTGACGACATGCATCAGGGCGTGACGGACCTTTACGATGCTCGCGCGTTTTTCGTCGACCCGCGCTTCATCAACACGATGATTGTCATGATCGGCTTCTGGCTGCTTTATCTGATCGGGCGCAGCCGGCGGTTGGCGCCGCCGCGCGAGGCGGCCTCCCGCTATTACGCGGCCGATCTGGCTCGAGCGATGGCGGGTTTCTTCGTTCGCCGATTGAGCGTCGCAACAGTGGAGCGCCAGCTGTTCGCCTTTTTCTTCAACGACATCCGTGGCCGATACGGACTGCCCACCAACGGGCAACCCGTATGGTCTATGTTGTCTGGAATGTCGCGGGTTTCCGTGAATGATGTCGATGCGTTGCGCAGACACTACGAGCGGGCCGCCGCCGGCAGGAAACCCGATCTGGTCGCGCTCGCGCGACTCATGCAGCGCACGAGGGAGAATCTCTTATGAGTTCAAGCGCGCAGAAACTCGAGCAGGAGCTTCAGACACGACTGGGTCGCGCGGTATTCGGTGTCGAGCAAATTGTCCATGGTCTGTGTCTGGCCCTGGTCGCGGGAGGGCACGTTCTGCTCGAAGGCGTGCCCGGGCTCGGCAAGACGCTGCTGGCGCGCACTCTTGCCGCCAATCGTGGCGGCAGATTCAAGCGCATTCAATGCACCTCTGACCTCATGCCCGCCGACATTACCGGTGTGCATGTCTTCAACTCCGACAACAGGACATTCGAATTCATCCCGGGCCCGCTGTTCGCAGACGTCGTTCTGGTCGATGAAATCAACCGCACCAGCCCCAAGACCCAGTCGGCTTTGCTGGAGGCCATGGAGGAGGGCACGGTGACCATCGATCGCGAGACGTATCCACTTCCGGACGATCATTTCGTGATCGCATCGCAAAACCCTCACGAGTTCGAAGGCACTTACCCTTTACCCGAGTCACAGTTGGATCGGTTTCTGCTTCGTCTCGAGATGGACTATCCGGTTCATGAAATGGAGCAACGGGTCTTGAAGTCCTACGATCATTCCGCTGGCAAGCGGCGGGTCACACCAACGGTCGAGTCGCCCATCGACGGCGGGCTGATCAGGCTGGCAAGGCACGAGGCTGATGGCATCCATGTTTCGGAGGTCGTCTACGATTACGTCAGTGCGCTTGCGAGCGCTAGCCGTACGCATCCCCACGTCAGCCTGGGGCTTTCGACCCGCGGCGCTCTCGCGGTGATGAGATGCGCGCGCGTCGAGGCGGCGCTGCGGGCGGGGGAGTTCGTGACACCCGATGATATCAAGACGGTGACCAAGGCCGTCGTGACCCACCGTCTGATCATGTCGCCGGATGCGAGCCTGGAAGGTGTGCGGGGCGGCGATGTCGTCGACGCCATCCTGGCTCAGGTACCGGTGCCCAAGGATTGAGGCCGGGTACGACCCGGTACGTTTCCGATGCTGCTGGCCGTTCGCTTTTACGCTTTCGCTGTTCTGGTGTGCGCGCTCGCCGTCATCGGGCAGTGGTCGTCGGCGGTCGACGAAAATCTCTGGCGCCTGCCGGCCGCGGCGCTGGTGCTTGCCCTCACAATCGAGGGCATCTTGAATCGCCGCCGGGGCACGCGACTCGAGCGACGACTCCCGGTCAGCGGATTTCTCGGCCAGTCGTTGGCGAGCGAGATGGTGGTGCACAATCCCGCCCCCTACAGTCTGCAGATGGATACGCTCGACGATACGCCGTCGGCGCTCGCATCCGCCTACGCGCCGCTGCACTGGCGCGTTGCCGCGGGTGCGTCTGCGACTCAGCGCCAGATGCTGACCCCCGAGGAGCTGGGCGAGTTCAGCTGGAGGACCGTGCGCACCCGGAGTCTCGGTGCCTTCCGACTTGCCTGGTGGCATCGAAAATTCGACCTGCCGGCGACGGTACCCGTGGTGCCCGATCATCTGCGCGCCGAGGACCACCGGGCAGGCAGCGTGGACCAGGGCCGCTATGTGCGAACCTCGAGCGGCAGCGGCTCCGAGCTCATGGGGTTTCGTGACTACCAGCGCGGCGATCCCTTGAGAAGCATCGACTGGAAAGCGACGGCGCGGCGCGGCTCGCCAATCGTGCGCCTGTACGCCACCGAGGAGCACGTCGAGGTGGTGCTGGCGGTCGACGCCGGGCGCACCAGCGGCATCCAGTCGGGCACCCTCAGCCGTCTTGGTCACTATGCAAATGTCGCCGCGCGCCTCGCCGAGAAATCGCTCGCCAACGGCGATCATGTCGGTCTCGTCGTGTTTGCCGAATCGCCCCTCTACGTGGCCGCGGGGCTGCGCGGCGTGAGCGGTCTCGAGCGACTTCGCGCAGCGCTTGCGGGCATGCGGACCCAGGCCCGCGAGTCGAATCCACTGTCGGCAGCGCTGCACATCCGACGCCTGGTGAGTCAGCGCAGCCTGGTGGTGATGTTCACCGATATGGACGAGGGTGAAATCGCGGGCCAGCTGCGCCGCGCCACGAGTTTCCTCGCGCCTAAGCATATGCCGGTGGTGGCGAGCCTGCTCGACGAGGATGTTCTGGCCATGCGCTGGAAGCCCGCCGAGCGTTGGATTGACCCGTACGCCATGCTCGCGGCGCTGGAGATCACCAAGGGTGCACGTCGCACCGCGCTGCATCTCGAGCGCTCCGGCGCGCACGTCGTGCTGGCGCGCCCCGCCGAGCTCGACAGACGCGTGCTGACGGCCTACGAAATGCTGCGCGCGAGGCGCAGGGTTTAGCAGCACGGGGCGCAGGGAAAAAGGAACGGGTTCCTTGTTTCCGTTTAGGTCTTACGTTTCGACGGCCAGATGCGGCCGCTCAGGACCGCCCAGAGTACAACGCCGTAACCGATGCCGACGGCGGCCCGCACGCCCAGGGAGTAGCTGTCATCCGGCGAGATGTAGCCCTCGATGACGCCGGCACCGACGAGGAACACGACGACGACCGGCAACAGAATTCCGGCGTGCTTCACCGCGTCGCGGAACGCCGTGATGCGTGATTTCAACCCCGGGTGCACCAGCGAATGTCCGAGCTGAATGCCGGCGGCGCCGGCGAGACAAATCACGCTCAGCTCGACGACACCGTGGGCGATGACGAAATTGAACAGTCGACCCGCCATATCGTAGTTGGCTGTGAAGGCGAAAATCCCTCCGATCATGAATCCGTTGAGTGAAATGATATAAATCGTTCCGAGCCCGTAGAGTGCACCGAGCGCGAAGGCGAACAGTGATACCACGATGTTGTTGGCCATGATCTGAATGGACAACACCGACGAAGGGATAATGTTGAGTATGTCGTCCGTCCAAAGCTCACCCCGCTGCACCTCCTCGATCATCCTCTCGGACGCAAAAAGCGACGCCAGCTCGGGATTGAAGCTCACCAAAAGCCACCCGAGGATGCCGGTCCCGACGAACAACGTGACGGTAATCCAAATGCTCGCCTGCAGCTCATGGAAAACCCGCGGAACATCGTCTCTGAACAGTTCGACGAGCTGGGCTCTCAGCTGACCCGGGCGTCGGAAGACGGCTTCGTGGGCCTTTAGAAATAGATTTTCGAGGTCTCGGCTGAGGCTGCTTTCCGGCATCAATGCGCGCGCCAATGAGAGATCGCGCCCCAGGGAGCGAAAACGATCGACCAGCTCGATGACTTCGGTGTGCGGCTCGTCGGCGCGATCGCGCTGTTGCCCGAGGAGATCGCTCAGACGTTGCCAGTCGGGCACGCGCCGGCGCAACCAGTGAGCCAGCGTCTGGTCGTCGCGTGGCGCCTCAAGTGCGCGGGGCATGGGTGAGGCTCACCAGTCGCCGATGCATTTCCCGGTCGAAGTCACGCTTCGAGACATTGTTCGGGAGCTCCTCGCCCTGGCTGGTTATCAGCTTGGCCGCGATCTGAGAGCGCTTTTCCGGTGCGAGTGACTTCCAGCGTTGCAGGAGATCCTGTGCGACCTCGACGGCGTGCAGGTCGAGCGCGCCCTCGCGTGGAGCAGCGAATCTTTCGAAGGCGTTGCTGGCAAGCTTTTTCTCGTATGCGAGCAGGGTGCCGGCAGCCATGTCTCCGATTCGGACCTGGCGCGCGCTCAGCAGCACGCTGACGAGCCCTACGATGTACAAAGCGGGGAGTGAATCGATCAGTCGAAAGATATTGCGAATCAGCAGGGCGGACAGATCCGGCGTTTGCCCCTCGACAGTCACGACACGGATGCCGGCGGCGCGTTTTCCCGGCGTGCGGCCCTTGGTGGCCACCTCCAGTACGGGATGATAGAGAAAGTAGATGAGGGTCGGGGGCAGGATGACGACGTAGAACACGAAGCTGCCGACATTCTCGAACAGATCGTCCCACAGGCCTTTGCCTTCCATCAGACCTAGCAGGGCAGCCGTTCCGATGAGCCATGCGAGCGCCACTATGACGCGGATATGCCAGTCGATGAGGAAGGCATAGCTGCGGCTGCCGGTCCCCGCGATGGGCAGATTGACCGCCGTGGCATCGGTGGAGGTGAGCTGCAGTTCGTCCTGAATCCGTGCCATGCGCGTTGGGGGAATCTGCGAGGATAGCTAAACCTAGCCCTGGGGAATTGGCCGGTCAATTGCTCTCTGGCCGGGCCGATACCCACTTCGCAGCCATTTAGTGACCCATTCCACAGAAACGAAGCCTGAAGCAGTGGCACCATGTCGGAAAATCACGGCCCGACCCGACGCCGAATGTGCAGTCCGGGACGCCGGATCCGCCGCATTCGGTGATTTGCGACGGTTGAGGGACCCGATGGACAGCGTCCCGTAATAACAATGAGAGAGACACGGCCAGACGTCGAACACGTCTATTCAAGGAGTTTGCCGTGAGAAAACGGAGCTACGAGAGCGTGGTTTTACTCCACGCGGAGGAGGCGAAACAGGCGATCGCGATCATGCGCGAGCAGGGCAAATCGGCCTCGCTCGAGTTCCTGATGGCGAGCTACGAGCCCGACGAGAGCACCCTCGTCGACCACCGCATGCCTCCCTGGAACGCCGACGACAGCCTCTACGAGAACGACGAGTTCGTGCTTTATTACAACCTCGACTCGCCCTACATCGGACTGGTGCGCAAGCTGTCGCCCTGCAGCGTCGCCTGAGCGGGCGCGCACGCAGACCGACCCGCCCTATTCCGGCAGGCCGGCTCCCTGCGTCTGCAGGATCGGAGCTGCACGCCGGTCCCGAGGAAAGTGGCAGACAAGCTCGGCGTTCGATGGCCGCTCAGTATCCCCGGGCCAGAGCGCCGGTGCGCCGCGGGTCCGCCGCGCCGAGAAATCCCTGATCGATGCGCATCACGGTTTGCGTGCTGCCCATGGCGTTGCCGATATCGATGTGATGGCCCATGGCGCTCAACCGATCCAGGGTGTCGTCGCTGATACCCACTTCGACCCGCAGCTTGTCGGGAAGCCACTGATGATGAACACGCGAGGCGGC